>JACQHE010000009.1 GCA_016199185.1 Candidatus Gottesmanbacteria bacterium | reverse complement strand
GATAAAGTGTCTCGCATAAAGAATCATTTCTGCCGAAATAAAAAGCGCAATAAGAAACGAAAATGGTTTGTTGAATCTTTGCAGTCCCAATCCAATCAATCCGCTTAACCCAAATACAACCAAGATAAGGTGCCGCGGCGGAAGCCGGAGATACCGGTACATGGGTACTATCTTCCACAGAAGATACTGAAGATCAATGGGCGCATTGGGGCCCAGAGATATCCAAAGACCAAAGAATGCAACACATCCGAATGCAAGCACCATAGGTGACCTAGGTAACCTAGGTAACCTACGTAATAAAAAGAAAATGATGAGAACCACTCCCACTCTCCCCACAAAAAACGCGTGCTCGGCGAAGTTGGGCGGGGGGCCGTGATAGCTGATCTGGTCACCGAAGAAAAAAGGGTTCAGAAACTGTTTGAGGCTTGCAATCGTCAGACTGCCGTAGCTATTCCAGCTGTAGGGAAAATTGAAGGTTCGTATGCTTTGCCGAAAAAATTCTTGCAAGGGAATAATCTGGATGGCGGCGAGCCCAAGGCCGAGGGCAACAGCAAGTGCCATGCGTACCAATGGCTTGAAACTTTTGACAAAGTAACAAAGTAACAAAGTAACAATCAACACCGCGATAGCGGTCATAAACGCCATGGTCTGATAGCCGGCCAAAAGTTGCAGGGCAAAAACAGCAGCGGCAAGGACACAATATGTTTTCCATTTGACATTTGTCGCCGACGCGCCATAGCCGCTTTGGCGACGGCGCGACATTTGACATTTGACATTGGTGTATACCACCCACGGCATCCATGAGGCCGCGGCAATCACATCCACGTGCCCGGCCCAGATGCGGGCGGCAAAAAAACCACTTAGTCCAAAAACTAAACCTCCTACAAAAGCCCCGATGTCAAACTGTTTTCTCGCGTTGGTCCCCAAATTTGAAATTTGAAATTTGAAATTAATCGGTGCATCCCCATCATCGCCCAAAGAATGTGAAGTGCGATGTGCCAACTGTACGCAATGTTTAAGGGAAGAAAAACGAAGAGCCACGTGGGCGGGTACCAAATATTGACAATCGGATTGGCCATAAATGGGACACCCGCGAAATTATACGGATTCCACCACGGCCAGATGCCTTCCTTCAAAAAACTGTTAAAAAACTGGCGATAGAAGTAATACTGCCGGTGGATGTCATCGCCCCAGATCATCTCCGCGGCTCCCGGCAGGAGGGAGCGACCAAATACCACTCCGATGACGACGGCATATCCGACGACAGGCCAAAATAACCTACGCATCATAGTGTTTTAAAAACCATCACGAAGGCATTTTTATACGCTTGGGTGAGGAATGGGTAAACCTTGGAGAGATCCCCTACGCCTCCGTCTTCTTTCTCCTGCGGGCCGAAGAAGATCCACCGGAGATTCTCGCGTTCAAGCCATGCTTTGGCATCATCCGGCTTCATCCGACCGCTGAAAAACTCCTTGACCAACACCTCTTTCTCCTCCGCCCGGACGGTATTGGCATGGCCCACGTAGACCGTATTGCCGCTGTAGACCGGCATATAATTGCCGGCCGTGGTTTCCGACAAAATAACCGTTGTGCGGTCCCCCGTGGCATCCTGAATATAACGGATCGCCGCGATAAAGTCTTTTAAGGGATACATGACGTAGCTCCCGGTGGGAACCAATGGGTAGGCAGCGCGCATTTTGTGGTCGATGAAGTCCTTTTGCCAGAGATACGAAGAATACATGACGCCCAAACCCACGGCAATCAGCACGGCCGGAAGGAGAAAGATATAATATTTATAATGGTTATAACGATTATAAATGTTATAGAAAGCATAAGACCCTAATACTCCCAGCGGGACGTGGGGGATCATTTCACTGAAGCGAAGGGGTGACTGAGACGGGATAAACTGAAAAATGAAAAGAAGCATCGCCCACGCCAACACCCACGCGACTGCAGGAAAAAATGCTTTTTCCCTTTTCCATAAAACGATGAAAAGCCCGATCAACCCGATAGGAAGTATCGGGCCTACGGCAAGCAAATATTCTGTGTAGTTAAACGGCAGGGGCTTGATGATGTCAAACTCTGCTAAGCGTTTCCACGGATAAAAGCTCGTCATGAGGGAAAGATAGATAAGGGATGGGATACCTAAAATCAAGACCGCTACCTTTCCTGTCATCCCGGCGAAGGCCGGGATCCAGTTTTTTAACGGCGAGATTCCGGCTCTGCGGCCGGAATGACGAAAATATATGAATTCAAGGATCGTCAAAACTCCTGCCGTCGCGATCACGAACAAAAGTCCGGGCGGGAAGATGATGCCTAACATGAATGCGAGCACTCCAAGAAAAATCCAATTCCCGGGCTTTTTCATCGTTGTCTCATCAGAGAGGGCTATAATGAGAAAAACGATGAGCGCCTGCCCGACCAGAAGATGCGGGATGAACGTGATCCTTTGCAAGCTATCCATGACCGACCACCACGGCATGTAGCCGCCCAAGCGCCATCCGCCGTTGTAGTTGACGAGTTTGGGCCAGGTGGAGGCAGTAACGGCCAACAAAAAGGTGATGGGTGAATGGGTGAATGGGTGAATGGGTGAAAAAGAAAAAGATTTTTTACAAAACTGGGCGATCATCACCAGAAGCAACCCTCCAAATACAATCCGCGCCACGTGATACACGTCTCCCGCGCGGTGCCAGGGCACCCTGACCCACCGCCCCAACCAGCCCAAAAACAGGTAAAAGATGTGGATAAACGAACCTTTATGCGGCTCGCTCGTATACTGCTCTTTGACCGTCACGCGCCCTTCTATCCCCTGCCGGATCCGTGAGAGATAGAAGTTAAAGTCCGTGGGAAAGTTGTGGACGAGCTCAAATGCGCGAATGGGCGCCAACCGGTCGCTCTGGCGGATTTCATAGAGCGTCGGGGCAAGGGAAGCAAGAAGAAAGACAACGATGAGGACGGCAAATACTTTTTCTCTCATGCTCCCCATTGTACGGAAAATCGGGATGCGTGAAAAGGATCATTCCATCACGAAACAAATTCTATATTTCTGGTGTACGTGCACCGGGAATATAGAAAATTCCATACGTGGGGAGTCTCAAAATGTTGATGACGGAAATGCCGGCGGGTGGCTGCCAGGAAGAGGGCGCCAGCACCCATCGGACGCGGTACGTTTGGGCGATGCGATCGGCCGTTTGTGCGTCTCGCGCGGCGAAGTACTCGGCGATTGCCGATCGCTTTACCCCCGAGTCGAACGTAAACATCACGTGGCCCGCGACCACGCGCATGCCGGTGAATGCCGGAATCATGGTGCTTATTTCATAGGGCGCCATCACCACGTCCTCTGCATGACCGCTTTTTTCAAGAAACACCATCGCTTCCATCAAATCATCGGGAATATACACCTGAACATTGTTTTTGTTGGATGTCACATACCCGGCGTGCTCACGAAAACTCGCATACAAACCAACGGAAAAATATAAGGATAGTAATAAAATAACTCCCAGCCTCGAAGGGTGAGACCCTTTGAGGCTAAATATCCATACGGCCGACCCGATGCCCAGAGGAATGAACTGGTAGCCGCCTAAAAAACGCTCCGGGGTAATCGGCAGGAAGGAACCGGCCACATACAACATGAACCAACTGCTCGCGGCCCACGCCAAATACAGACTCCCCGCGCGGCCTAAACGCCGGATGGCGGGAATGGCCAATATGAACAACAGGAGGGTAGGCCCAAGGCTTACGGCATATTCATAAGGATTGACCTGATAGGTAAGTGTTTTCTCCCACAACAGATAACTTGTCCACGGAAAGATGCTCAACTGCAGGTAGCGGTGATACATAAGTACGAAACCTGCTCCTATGATGACAAATGCCGGCCGGATGATTTCCCGTTGAAAAATACTGTAGAGAACAACGGTAGGAACTATCGTTGCGTAGATGACAGGGTTCGTGAAACCAATCAAAAGAGTAAGGAGTATGAGGGAGAGAGTATAGCGGGGCTCGAGGAGCAGAAGAAACACGGCAAGCATGCCCACCTTACTCCAAAGGTGGTGCGGCACAAACGACCACCGAAAGATGGGGTCAAGCTCCGTCCATGCATGCGTGAGGGAGGCAACCACCGGCCCGTCACTCCCCCATCCCCAGAAATAGGTTCCAAAGAGTACAAAACAAAAAGCAACGATCCGTTTAGGGAGTGATGATGGAAACGTGCGTTTGGCGAGCTGATATACGAGCGTCATAAGCGCTATCCCGCCCACCACGCGCGCTCCCGTATAGACCACGGGCAACGAGATATGAAGGACGCGCGCGATATGTCCGAGGAAAAGAAGGAAAACGCTCACCACCATCCGGGGGTACACTTCCGGCGTCAGTCTGCTGGTTGCCGTCCACCACCCGTCATACCCCTGGCGCATGATGTCCAGGTACTGATAGTAATCTTCAATGAAATTATGGATCAGCGGGAATACGAAGCCGGAGGGCGTTTGCCACACATACAGAATCGTCTGCGAGACGCTCAACAGCGACGCGGCGGCCATCAAAAGGGCAATCCGTTTCATTGGTAAAAAAAGTCACGCCACGCAAAAAACCTGGCACCACGGGCAAAAAAATCTCTCACTGCCTCCCGCGTCGGCAGGCGGAAATAGCTGCCTTGGGCGGGATTCGGCGTGAGCCTCGGCCGTTTGCCATTTAGCGCTCCTTTGACAAAATCTTCAACGAGACGGGCGCCGTAACGCGTGGCCTGCATATAGAGGGCGTGTTCGTCGGTAAACCCTTTGGTCGAAAAAAGCCGTTGGGCAATAATCGCGCCGGTATCCAAACCCTTATCTACCATATGTAGGGTAACCCCTGCAGTTATTTCTCCCCGCGCAAGGATCCAAAACGTCGGCGATATCCCGCGATACAGAGGAAGGGGCGCCGGATGCAGATTGACGCAGCCGCGTGAAGGCAGGGAAAAAATCTCCTTCGGTATGACGTCTTTGGAGAAAAGCGACAGGATGAGATCGGGCTTTTGTTTTTTGATAAAAGCGATCGCCTCCGGGGAGGAGAGCCGGGGGCAGATCATCCGTTTCAGTGTCGCGCCGGGGAGCTTCCAATAGGGATAGTAGACGGAACGTTGCTTGCCCTGGATCGCCCGCAAAAATCGCATGAAGACAAACAAATTTTGCTTGGCGATTTGCCAGCAGACGTAAGCCACACCGGAAACGCCTAGGTACCGCACGAGTCCTTCCAGCTTGGTTTTGCCCGGCATGAGGCCGTACTGTTCCATGACGAGCACGCGCTGCCCCTCAAACACCCGCCCCCGGATCAACAGGCCCAGAAGCGCGTTGGCGTAGCAGTGGTCAGCGGAGGTGAGTATGATAGTATGCATCATACGATGAGTGTACTCTATATACTCTCGCTTTCGATAGCAATAGGTTTGCGGCTCCATCTTGCTCTCACGCGCTTTTTTGACCCGGATGAGTTTGCTCACCTCCACTGGGCGTGGCTGATCGCAAAGGGACAGCTACCGTACAAAGACTTCTTTTATTACCTCACACCGGGATTCTCCTGGATCCTTTCTCTCTTTCATACGATCATCGGAGACTCGACGAATGTGCTGATCGCAAGCCGTTTATTTCTGTTTATGGTCTATGGGCTCAACGCTGCCATCGTGTACCGACTCTCGAAGGGATCGCTCATGGCCGTCCTTATCTTCCTTACGTTCCCCTTGACCCTCGATAAAACCATTGACGTCCGGCCGGACATGGTGATGCTCCTCCTGTATTTCGCAAGTATGATGGTAAAAAATTCCTTCCTTTCCGGCGTACTGTTCGGGGCAAGCGTGCTTATGCTTCCCAAAATAATCTTTGCACTGCCTGCGCTCGTTTTCCTAAGGTCTCACCCTGCCAAGCAGGGTGAGACCTTGAAAAAATTCCTTGCCGGAGTGGTGTTCATTGGCATCCTATTCCTTGGATATCTCCGGGTAAACAACCTCATCGGGCAGTTTCTCACAAGCATCACGAAGGATAGTTTTGCCGTCACCGGGGGCAAGATCTCGTTTTCGCCGCTTCTGCTTCTGACTCCCTATCCGCTCATCTACGTGACAAAGGGCGGCGTAAGTTTACCGTGGGCAGTCAATACTGCTATCTGGATCGCGGGGACTACGGGACTGTGGATCCTGCTCAAAAAACGTGAGTCAATGGGCATCTTCTGGGCATTGTTTATTGCCGGAAATATCCTGTTCGTCTTCCTCTTCCCGGTGCCCTATGTGCAGTACTTTTTGCCGCTTTCGGTGGCCGCAAGCGTGCTCGCGGGGTATGCCCTCGGTATGAAGAATTATGAATTAAGAATTAAGAATAAAGGGACAACTCTATCCGTTTTTTTCCTTCATTCTTTATTCCTTATTCTTACTTCCTCTTCTTTCTTCCTCCAGTACCGGGAGCGTGTGGCCCCGGGAGCCGAAAATGCCGAGCAACTCCAGGTCATCCGTGATGTGCTGGCCGTCACGAAGCCAAACGAGACGATCTATGACATGGTCGGCTCGTACGTGTTCCGGCCGGATGGGTATTTTATCTGCTGCCATCCGTATGGAGAGTTTGCAAACAAGCTCGCTCATCCCCCACCCGCCCTTCGCGAGTCGCTCACGCGGCGACAAACTAAGTTTCTCGTCATGGACCGCGTGGGCTTTGTCTTCTGGCAGAGCCCGGAGCCGGATAAAACATTTCTCCTGACTCATTATCTACCGACGAAGTACTACAAAATATATTCTCTGGGGCAAACGTTCCGCTGCGTGGCAGGCGCGTGCGTGCAGTACAACCTCAACAACCAGCCGGCATCCGGCCGCTCGACCAATACTTTCACGATCGTCACAGCGGAAACCTACGCCTTCGCCATTGAACCGGAAAGCGAATCGGTCACCATCGACGGCCGGACTATGAATAACAACCAGACTGCGTTTCTCACAGCCGGTCCCCACCGCTTCAGCGCAACGCCGAGGGTTACCGGCTATCGCCTACTCCTCTCCCGATAAAACACTAAATATTCTATATTCAGGGAGTACGTACACCGCCGTTATAGTAAACGGGAGGAAAAAGCTTGACCCAAAGGAGCATCAATGATAGGTTAGTGTGTATGAATGATGACATCAAAAAAGCGCTTCCGGCTGTCGGGACGGCTTTTTTTGTCCTCCTGGGAATAGTCATACTCGCCTATCTCTATAGCCGGCCGCGGGGAGGGAGTATTGTGCTGCCGGGAGGCATTACCTATTTGGGGCCGAGCCCAACAGTCGTCAGTCGTCAGTCGTCAGTCGTCAGTAACACAAAAAACGAAAAAATACCGGTGTCGGCGGATGCGACGTGGACCACCCAGACGGGGAAGAAGTACCCCTACAGCTTCCTCTACCCTTCTTCGTTATCTCTGGGCGTGTTTCCCGATGACCCGTTTGATGCCGTGACGATTTTTTGGGGCGACACCAATCCGCAGGAAAATCTGCTCTTACGGATAGAAACGCTCAAAGATCCAAAAAAATCGAAAAAAGAGTATGTCTTTGACTGGTGGAAAGAGTACAACTGGAAGGGAGTCAGCGACATCAGTGAGTTTACCAACAGCAAGGGGTTGAAGGGGTATCGCGCAAAATATATAGATGCCAGCGGCACGTCCCCGTTTGACCACGTATTTTTTGAAGTCCCCAATCGCCCGGAGCTGGTCATCTGGATGAGTGGTAAGATGCTTGAAGCAGGAGTGTTTGACAGGGTCGTCGATTCCGTTACTTGGGAAAAGTAAATCCTCTGCTACAATAGTTTCATGTATTGGATATTGGGATTTTCAATCGCACTTTTCCTTCGTCTTGCTTTGATCCCTTCCCCTGGCTTTGAGGCGGATATTTCGTTTTGGAAGGCGTGGGGACTGGCGGTCATGGATAAAGGCATCATCGAAGGCTTGAAGGTGAGTAACAGCAACTACCCGACCCCATTCATGTACGTGCTGGGCGTCATGGTGTGGATATACAAGCTCTTCGCTGATCCCCATAACTTCAACCAGTTTTGGACGAACACGAATCTCCTGTTTCTGGCCATCTCCAAAATGTTTCCGATTCTTGCGGATTTTGGAATAGCAGGGGTGATCGTATGGTTTGTACAACATAAGAAGTGGGAAGTTGGAAATGGGAAGCTAGATAATGAAATGGGATATGGGAAATTGGATTCAATCAAATCTCACGTCTCACTTCAACATCCAGCTTCTCACTTCTCACTTCTCACTTCTCACGCGAGCTTCCTCCTCGCTCTTGTCTATCTCCTCTCCCCCATCTCTTTAATAGACGGAGCCTGGTGGGGGCAGGTAGACAGTGTGGGACTGTTTATTTTTCTTGTGGCACTGGTCGCAACTCTCAAAAAAATGCCGCTTCTTGCGGGCATTATCTACATGGTTGGCGTCATGACCAAGCTCCAAAACATGATCTACGGGCCTGTCTTCTTCCTTTTTATCTGGCAAACGTTGGGGTACCAGGGATTGGTGCGCGCGATCGCCGGTTCGACTATCGCATTTTTCGGCCTCAATATCGAATTTTTCCTTTCGCGAAACATGGGAGCCGTGATTGCAAGCCTCACGGAAAACTACGACTACTTCCCGCTCATGAGTCTTAATGCCTACAACCTCTGGTGGATCGTAAGCGGAGCCAAGGGCATGGCCGTCAGTGATAAGTTTCTGGCGGTGGGGCTCATGAATGCAAAGACCGTGGGGCTCGTGCTGTTTTCGAGTGTCTACTTGTTTGCGATACTGCGGCAGAGCTTCGCAAGGTACTACCTTGCGAACTCGCAAGGTAGTACCTTGCGGCCTTTTTTCGAATCCCTCATCCTGGTCAACGGGGCGTTTTTCCTGTTTCAAACCCAGTCCCACGACCGGTATGCTTTCCCACTGTCCGTGTTTTTGTTATTGTGGGCGCCATTTTTCATACAAGAATTAGGAATTAAGAATCAAGAATTAAGGAAAAAACCATTACAGTGCTTCCCTTTATTCGTAATTCTTTATTCTTTATTCTCTGTCTCTTATTTCTACAACCTCCACACCGCCCTCGTCGTCAATTACCCAAACAACGGCATCCCGGGCTTATCAAACCTCACCCAACCCTTTTTCACCATCACGACCGCCATCGTCCTTATAGTCCTGTTTGTCGTCTTCCTGGTCTATCTCATCAAGCATACAAAAAGAATTGTATTTGTCATCACGTCCGTGGTTCCAATTACATTACTTTTTTTTGGGAATCTGCCGTTGGTTTTGAAAAAACCCGTATCGCTCACCCGTCTCACGCCCTACGTCTCCGAGCAGGGCTACGGCAAACGGACGATCAATATGCCCGTCAATGCGTTTTTAGGCTTTCCCAAACAGTCGTTCCTCTCGGTGCAGTACGCCTTTTATCGGCAAGGCATCGGCACCCACTCCCCAAGCTTCATCACCTACGACATCGGCGGACACTTCAAAAAATTTACTACGGACTATGGCATTGATACCGAAGCCGGGGGGAAAGGATCAGCAGTGTTTGAAATCTACGGCGACGACCGGCTGCTGTTTCGCTCGGATAAAATGGGCCGCTACGACAATCCCCGCCACACCGAGGTGGACGTCACCGGAATCAGAAAATTGGGGCTTATCACTACGGATGCAGGAGATGGAAAAGATGATGATCACGTTGATTGGTTGAATCCAACATTGTGGCCGTAACTACGCTCGTGTCATTCCGAGCGAAGCGAGGAATCTAGCGAAGCGAACCCATACGCGGCACTTCGTGCCTAGATCCTTCGGGCTCGCGCCCTCATGATGACTATGCGCATGAAACATTTTGAAAAAATAGTTGCCATCGGGATGCTTGTTTTTGCCATCGGCTTCAACCTCTGGCTCTATCGCCTGGAGCCGCAGGCAACGATTGACCCAAACGACAACGCATTCCAGTTTGCTCTGGTTGATAGAACAAACCAGATATGGGATTTTGCAAACAAAAATTGTCCAAAGAATTTGTCATTTGTCATTTGTCATTTGTCATTTCTCGTTGACCACTGGGTGCCCAATTGGGCCGAGGGATACAATTTGCCGTTCTATTATGGCCACGTACCACAGATATTGATTGTCGGTTCGTGGCGGATGGTGCAGGGACTCATGAGTCTCATGGGTCAAATGAGTCAGATGAGCTTGTTCCAACACTACCACTGGATCATCTATCTTCTTTTGAGTCTATTTCCGTTGTCCGTTTTTTTGGCGCTGCGCGTCGTCAAACTCCCATGGCTTGCTGCCGGCATCGGAGCACTTCTGGCTAGCCACATTTCGACAGACGGGCTCTACGGATTGGATCCCCCCAGCTTCCTCTGGCGGGGATACGGCCTGTCCAGCCAACTGTTTGCCATGATCTGGCTGCCCTTGGGGATCGCTTATAGCTTCCGCTATTTCGCAGAAAATTCGAAGCACGAAACACATGAAGATTCTGGACGCGCTCGAAGACTCTCTTGCCAGAATGACGTCTATGGACGCGCTCGAAGACTCTCTTGCCAGAATGACGTCATGCTGGGGAGCGAAGCGACTCCAGCATCCGTTTCGAATTTCGATATTCGGATTTCGGATTTAGCCCCTGCGGCAATCTTTCTCACCGCAACTGCCATGGGGCACTTGGGATTGGGGATTATCGCTATGCTCTCTTTGGTTCCCTTAGCTATCGCCAGACTCACGAAACAAACCGTTATTAAATTTCTCCTCCTTGCCGGTACCGTCATCTTTTTCCTCTCCTACTGGATCATCCCAATATTCTTAAACGATAATTACCACAACATCTCCTTCTGGGATCCGCCGTGGAAGTTTAACAGTTACGGGGCAAGGGAAACCATCGTACGGCTCTTAAACGGCGACCTGTTTGACTGGGGACGGACCCCGTGGATGACGGTCTTGGTGATTGTGGGGCTTATCGGGGCGGCATGGCCGAAGGGAATCGAATTAGGAATTAGGAATTATGAATTAAGGAAAGACAACAAAAATAATCAGCGTACATCTGATTCATTATTCATAATTCATAATTCATACTTCGCTTTTGCGCTTTTATTCCTCTTCTTCCTCCTTCTCTACTTCGGGCGGACGACCTGGGGGCCGCTGGTCGACCTCATCCCGGGGATGAAAGAGTTTCACCTGTCCCGCTTCATCGTGGGCGTCCACGCGGCGGGGCTGTTTCTGGCGCCGATCGGAATAGAGTGGCTTTACGCAAAGTTTCACTCGCGATTTCCTATAAAAATTATAACGATTATAACCATTATAATTGTTATAGGAATACCGATCTACAGACAGACCATCTCCTACGCCACATATAACGACACGCTTATCAAACAAGCCAATGAAAATCATGCAAAAGTGAAAGCTGATGAAGAGGAGCTCTTTGCCGCCCTTCGGCAAGCTCAGGGCGATGCGCCCGGACGCGTGTTTGCAGGACGCGGGGGCTGGTGGGGCAAAGACTTTCGCGTGGCCGAGACCCCGTACTACATGAATCTCTCGACCTACGGCATCCCGACGGTCTTGTGGCTTCCCGAGACCTGGTCGCCTAACTCCGACGTGGAGCAGTATTTCAGCGAAGATCAGGCGAAAGATTATGATCTCTTCGGAATCCGCTACGTGGCCGCTCCGCCATCACAAAAACCTCAACTCTTCTGGAGGCGTATCAAAGAAGCAAAAACATGGAAACTGTATGAAATAGAGTCGTCAGTCGTCAGTCTTCAGTCGTCAGACAACACAAAAGGCGTAGGTTATTTTACGACCGGCGTCCGGCCGGCGATTGTCG
>JACQHE010000008.1 GCA_016199185.1 Candidatus Gottesmanbacteria bacterium | reverse complement strand
CGGGAGGTACGAGATGTACGAAAGGTACGAGAGGCAAAAAAATAAGATACAATACAGATCATGTCTATTACAAAGTGGAAGATTTTTTGGAATACGGGCGCGCAAGTCATCGGTCGGCTGGTGGGAGCCGGAACGACGTTTGTGGTAAGTCTCGTCATCGCCCGGGCATTTGGCGCCCAAGGGTACGGGGATTTTGCCAAAATCACCACGTACGTTGCCCTCTTTTATCTCCTCGCTGACTTCGGGATGAATGCCGTGTACCTACGGAAAGCACACGAATTGAACGAATCAGAGACGAATGAAACGAATAGAAACGCGTGGAGGGAGCTTCTTGGAGTGAGAGTTGTTAGTAGTATTGTCCTCATGTTTTTGGCTCTGGCAATCCTCGTGTTTCTGCCGCAGGGGGTCGGGCAGGGATATACGGCCGCAGTACGACTGGGGATCATCGTGTTTCTCCCAACCATTTTGTTTCAGGCCATCATTACGACGGCCAATGCTGCGTTTCAGCAGCGGCTTCGGTATGACTTTTCTGCAGTCGCAATCGTTGTGGGGTCGCTTGTAACGATTGCATCGGTGTGGACGCTCGTACGTATCGGCGCGATAGGCGCAGTCGTGGGAATCGAGATCGGGACCCTCGTGACGGCCGGGACCTCCATCTTTTTTGTAAAGAAACTCTCAAATATGTTGCACCTTACCATCACAAGGTCTGCTCTTCTTTCCTACTTCACCCAATCGTTGCCGTTGGGATTGACGCTGGTGTTTAACCTCATCTACTTTCGCGCGGATCACCTGATCCTTACCCTAAGTCGATCAACTGCAGAGGTGGGCATCTATGGTCTGGCGTACAAAGTGTTTGAGTTTCCGATGGCTGTCCCTACGTTTTTTATGAACAGCGTGTATCCCCTTATGGTGCAAGAGATACGTGATAAGCAAAAAGTGATAAGTCAGAAATTTACACGATTCATCAAGCGTTCTTTTTTCGTTTTACTTATCACTTCTCTCTTATCACTTTTCACCCTTTGGATGGCTGCTCCCCTCCTTTCAACGATCCGGCCGGAGTTTGTACAAAGTGTCGGCGCACTTCGGGTCTTGTCGTTGGGGCTGCCATTTTTTTTCCTGACGAGTCTTACGATGTGGACGATGATTGCGCTCAAACGGCAAAAACTTCTTGCGCTTATTTACGGATCATCAATGATCGTTAATGTTTTCCTTAACGTCTGGCTCGTGCCGCAACACGGGTACATGGCCGCCGCATGGATCACGGTCGTATCGGAAACGCTGGTACTATTCGCCTCCGGCGCGTTCGTGCTTCGATACCTATGAAATACGTTATTTACACAGACGGCGGTGCGCGGGGAAATCCCGGACCTGCTGCTATTGGGGTAGTCATACAAAACATTGCGGAATTCGGCAGGCGGATAGGGGAGGCGACGAACAATGTGGCGGAATACACCGCGGTACGCGAAGCACTCGCGTACCTGCGGAATAATCCAATAATCAAATTATCCAATAATCCAATAATCCAATTTTATCTGGACTCAACCTTAGTTGTCCAGCAGCTCAATGGAATGTTTAAAGTGAAAGACGCGAAACTTCGGGAACTCCTGACGCAGATTCGATTCCTTGAACAAGAGATTGGAGGAGTCGTGACGTATGCATACGTGCCCAGAGAACAGAATCGCAGGGCAGATCTTCTCGTCAACCGTGCGCTTGACGCACCTCCTCATGTTTCCTTCCCTTGAAACAGCTTCATGATTCTTGCCCGATCTGTTGTTTTCGGAAGCGGGGTTTGCCATAATACAACTGCATTGTTTCCCCGAATATGAGCAAACACACCGCCCCTAGTCGCGTGAATGCCGAAACGAGTGATGTGCCGATTGCCCGGCTCGATGTCCAGGACATTGAGCAGGCGCTTGCGATCCGGGAATATCTGGAGAGAAACGGGTGCGCCGTGGTCGTTAACAGAAAGCCAGCGGTTGGCGAGAAATATCACATCATTTGCGGGGGCGAAGAATTTGTGCAAGCTACCATCGCATCTACGCCGCAAAAAGCTACGAAACTCTTTGTGGTGTTGTTCTTGGGAAATAACAAAAATATTCCGGAGTCACTTCAGGAGACTCACATAAAAATTGCCGTAGTTTCAGGCACCACCATTTCGACACGTGATATCAACCCGCTCTTCGCGTACTTTTTTACGGATGAAGATAACATATTTTATCTTCATAACAGTGCTCCGCCCATGGTGGCAGTCAAAGCGTTTGATAAAGATCGGGTGTCGCGTGGCATCGGAGAAATGCTTAGTGGATTGCCTCACGTAAACCAAACGCGGAACATTCACATGTCGCTTCTGGCAATCGGTATCATGGTGGCGCCGCTCATCTGGTATATTGTGAGTCTCACTATCATCGCATCCGTACAATGGTATGGAGTGAGCGCGCTTAAAAAGGGAAATGTAACGCGGGCGGGAACAATAGCAGGACTCACCACCTATTGGCTCGGACAGGGGAAAGGAGCGCTTGCAGTCATCGGATTCCCGGTAAGGCTTTTCGGTCAGGGACCGCTTATCAGAAGTGAAGAACGGGTTTTAAGCATTATCGGCGATGTCGCAGAAGCGCAAACAAAAGTAGCTCAACTCGTAACTCAAAGTAACCTCGTGACCCCACGTTTGTTTGTCCGACCGGACGAAGCGAGGGGGGGTGAGGTGTCTCTGGCTGTCGCGATAGAGCAGGCGCGTCTTGCGCTAGACGGGCTTACCAACAGCTTGGGACTTGCCGGAGCGCAACTTCGGCTGATCGAAAGCGACGGCACGTTTCCCTTTACTATCTCTTTTGTCAAACGCATGACAGAGCGGGCAGAAGTGGAGATCAACTCGGCTCTCTCCCAGGCGGGCGCGATGCGCAATCTCCTTGCACTTTACCGTGCGACCGGAGGCTTTGATGAAAAAAAGACCTACCTCATACTTCTTCAAAACAGCATGGAGCTTCGGCCCACGGGTGGGTTTATCGGCAGTATAGCGATCATGACGATTGCGGATGGGGTGATAGAAACGCCGGTAGTGCAGGATGTGTACGCCATCGACGGACAACTCAAAGGCCACGTCGATCCGCCCGGTCCCATGAAAGAATTACTGAAGCAGGAACACTGGTATCTGCGTGACAGCAACTGGGATCCGGACTTTGTCGTAAGTGGAGAACAAGCAGCATGGTTTTACCAAAAAGAAACGGGGGTTGCCGTAGACGGAGTGGTTGCGGTATCAACGCCGGTGCTTACCGAACTTCTGGCCGTCACCGGACCCATTGACCTGCCGGACTACAACGACCGGATTACCGCGGAAAACTTTTTCGGAAAGTCGCTGTTTTACACCAAAGCGGATTTTTTTCCCGGGTCGACGCAAAAGAAAGATTTTTTGGGAAGCCTGATGGTTGCTCTTCTCGGGAGAATTACCTCAAGAAAGCCCGGGGACGCCTCGGGACTTGCGCAGGTTGCAAGCCGCGCGCTTGGCAGCGGAGACATCCAGTTTTGGTTTGGGCAAAGAGAGGCGCAGGCCATCGCCGAGCAGGCGGGGTGGGCGGGTACTCTCACAGAACCGCTCGCGTGCCAGAGAGAGGATGCCCCCTGCACCGTGCAGCGCGTGGGACTGGTGGAAGCCAATCTGGGAGTGAATAAAGTCAACGCGTTTATCAGCCGCTCCATCAAAGCGCGCGTGGATATTGATGAAGACGGCGCAATCGACGGGACCATTGCGGTCGTATACCGAAATACATCAACGGATGATGCGAGCCTTGGGAGTGGGGGAACGTATCTTGCGTACCTGCGGGTCCTTGTGCCCGCCGACGCGCTCATTGTTTCGGCGACGATGGACGGCGTGGAGATCCCGGGTAAGGCCACGAGTCTCTCGGCTATCACGACACCGTACCGCGACGCCGATGAAATAATCGGCGGCTCGGCGGCGGTTGCCGCGCTCGCCTTTACCGTGCCGCCGGGCAGGGGGCGAAGTGTCATGATCACGTATCACCAGGGGATTCCCATGACGTTTACCGACGGGCAAGCGGCGTTTGTGTATACGATGCGCAAACAGCCCGGAATTGTGGATACGCCCATGGACATCGCCATCGGATACCCGGCCGGATGGAGTACCGATGCGGCAACCGAAACGTTTGCAAACATAAGAGAAGTCCGGTACAATACGGTTCTTGATGCTACGAAGACATTTATCGTGAAGTTTCATAAATGAAGAAACATTCTTTAACCGCTACGAAGCGAGACCTCCTCGGACGAAAGGTGAAGAAGCTGCGTGCTGCCGGTCAGATACCGGCGACCGTGTATGGGAAAAAAGTCAAAAGCGTATCGGTTGCCGTTGCGGCAGATGCTTTTGGCAAAACCTACGGCGAGGCAGGTGAGACCGGCCTCGTTGAACTTTCCCTCAATGGTTCCGTGCGGCCGGTTCTCGTTCATCACGTCCAGAAGCACCCGGTGACGGGAGCCGTCCTCCATGTAGAGTTTCACCAGGTGGACCTCAAACAAAAAGTTCACGCAAACGTGCCGCTCGTGTTGGTCGGTGACTCGCCGGCGGTAGCCGAGAAGAAGGGAGTGCTCCTTACCATTCTCGACGAGATAGAGGTGGAGGCGTTGCCCACGGACTTGGTGGACAAGATCGAGGTGGATGTGAGTATGCTTTCCGAAGTGAATCAGGAAGTGAAGGTCAAAGATCTAAAAGTTCCCAGCGGGCTTACCGTGCTTTCTGACGCGGAGTTGACGGTTGTGAAGGTCGGATCATTGATAAGCCGCGAAGCCGAGGCGGAAGCGGCCGCGGAAGCAGCCAAAGTTGCCGAGGCAGCCGCCGCAGCGGCAGCAGCGCCCGCCGCAGAAGGCCAAGCCCCCGCAGACCAGCCTGTGCAGGCAGGGAAAAAAGAGGAAGCCAAAGAAGAGAAGAAAGGTGAATAAAAGCCCTACCCCAGTGCCGCCGCCTTGAAGATCCACTGTTTGATGAGGGACTGGTAGGGGATATCCTGCTGCCGGATGACTTTCATGCTACTCTTGATTGAGTGCGTGCGTTTTGGCCGCTTTCCCCTTTTTGATTTCTCGTTTGAGTTGACGGAAAAAGGCATTTGTTCGGTTTGCTTCTCGTCGCCCAAGCGCCGAGAACCAACCCGCCCACGCAGCAAAGCGCAAAGAACACGAGGTGAAAAGGAAGACAGGTTCTTTATACGGTCGATGGTTCCTCATACGTGAGAAGCCACTTCGTTATCGGTACAATATCAATGGTATGCGATGTTTTTTTCACCGACTCCTCGGTGAAGTCTTCAGTGAGAATGATCCCTCGATGGATGCCCGTCTCTTCAAGTGCTTCCTGTAGGGCGGTGATTTCCCGTTCGGCGGTTTTTTGTTGGGTCATCGATTGGCACACCTGAACCAAAAGCCGTGTGTTTGGAGCGTAAAAATCGACTTCACGGTTATTAGCTGTTTTGTAATAGTATAGCTCACCGACTCTGCGTTTTAACTCCAAGAAAACCAGATTCTCAAGCAGCGGACCACGGTTTGCTGAGGCAGAAAACGCCACGGTACTCACGAGACCCGTGTCGACACAATACACTTTTTTTGGTGCGATTTGCTGCTTCTTCACCGATGGAGAGTAGCAGTTGACCACAAAAAAGAGCCACGCAGACGTAAGGAAATCGACATACTCTCTCACCGTCGTAACACTTCCTAACTTTACTAATTCCTTAACCTTATTATACGAGGTTGGTTGTGCGATGTTGCTTAAAAGATAGAACGAGAGTTCCCGCAATGCCCTGGTCTCGCTAATTTTAAAACGTGTCGCTACGTCGCGATATAAGACATCGGAATAAATAGTTTTTAACCAGTCCGCCGTGGGGTACTTGAGGTGGTCGGGGATCCCTCCGTGGGTCAGGTAGCTCTCCAGCGCTCGGGCAAACCGCGCTTTTTGGCTGGTCGTGAGCGTGGTCGGATAGACCGCATTCTCTCCTTTGAATCGAAGAAACTCCCGGAAAGAGAACGGAAACAACTCTATCGGAACATACCGTCCCGTGAGGAGTGTACCCAGTTCTTTGTCCAGGAGTCTGGCGTTGGAGCCGGCAATGTAGAGTTTATATCCGGCGTCGATCATGCGGCGAGCGAACCGTTCCCATTCCGGTACGTTCTGGATTTCGTCAAGGAGGAATGTCGTTTTTTCGCCAAAAAGCTCAATGAGACTCTGGTGTACCACGTCCAGATCAGCAACCATCAGGCCCGCGAGCCGTTCGTCTTCGAAGTTCACAAAGTAACAGTCTCCGTGGTAGATCGTTTGGGCAATTTGCGAAAGGAGCGTTGACTTCCCCGCGCGTCGTAGTCCCGACACGACGATGGCAAAGGGCGTTGCTGCGAGCCTTTTTACCTTTTTGAGCGCCTCGCGCTGGATTCCGGGATCTTGTTTGGTGAACCGCTCTGCCTGATCCTTGAGCACAGATTTTAGTAAGCTTCCATCCATAATGGAATAATACTATTAAAAGTTTCCATTGTCAATAGAGACTTTAGTAACCGTTCACGAATTAGCAAAGCCGCATCGAACAGTACATCTTGTTTCGCTTGTCATTTCGAGTTGGACGTGAGTTTTGCCAAATCGTGAACGGTTACGAGAAAGAGGTGACCGTGGTTTAACTTCAAAGGATACTCTCTCCTGTTTAGGTCAGGGCATGGTTGGTAAACGTGAGGAAGTTTTCCCTGTTTACGAGAGTCACGGGAATGTTGTAAGTATGGGTAAACGACCGTGCGCCGCGGCTTAAACGGCCGGATCCCCATTTAAACTCAAACGCCCGGATGGTGGTGCGTGTCGTTTCTCGTTCAAGGTAGTCGACCTCGGCTCCCCCATAGGTTCGCCAAAAATGGTATTGGACGGGCTTCCCCGTATTGGTAAACATTTTTAGGCGTTCTATCACCAAAAAATTTTCCCAAAGCGCGCCGACGTCTGCGCGAAGATGTACTGCATGAAAGTCACCGATGAGTGCATTTCTGATGCCAAGATCTACGAAGTAGACTTTAAAGTTTTTCCCTATCTCTCTACGCGGATTTTTAGAAAATGGGAAGACTCGCACCAAGACAAACGTTTTTACGAGAAGATCAATATAGTTTACGACAGTTTTCCGGTCGATTTTCAATCGACTTGCAAGTTCATTTTCGTTTACCTCGGCTCCTATTTGATAGGCAAGCGCTCGGACAAGGTCGATAAGTATTTGCGGCTGGCGAACCTTTTGAAATGCAAGGATGTCTTTAAAAAGATACGCATCGATGATCTTGGTAAGTTGGACCTGTTTTTGCACCGGATCGTTGGTGAGAGCGATCTCGGGATATCCTCCATAGGTCATCAGCCCATCTGCAAGGTATGGTGCCTGCTGGGGACCGCCAATATCGCCCATCAGTTCACCAAGCGATAGGGGGGAGAGCATGAGATCTCGCAATCGGCCGGTAAGCGGATCGCTTAGCGTATTTTTAAGGTCTAAACTCGACGATCCTGTTGCGATGACGCGTACTGCCGGAATGTGGTCGTGGAGTATCTTGAGCGTTCGACCGGGGTCGCCCAGCCGCTGTGCTTCATCCAGAAGCAAGAAGTCAACGTTACTCGTGAGCTGTTGGAGGAGAGTAAGCGAAAACGTGTTCACGCGGGAGAGGTCCTCAGCGATGTCGCAATTGAGGTAGATCACGCGCTTCCGTTTCTGTTCAAGATTAGCCTGCAGGTGTTTCAGAAGAGTTGTTTTCCCTACTTGTCTGGCCCCAACGATGAGCACTATCTTTCGCGGTTGGTCGAGAAGGGTATATACCATTTTTTCTACCAATCTTGGGATCATATTCCCTATATTAGTACTAATAATAGGATTTGTCAAGGACGGAGGTAAACGCCTGGACAGTGGGGGAGTTGGGGTCGAGCGCCTGGGCGCGCTCGAGGGAGGCGCGGGCGTCTTCAAGGTTGCCTAACTGGTAGGAAAGCGCCGCAAGAGAAATGAACGCATCACGATAATCGGGATGGGCGGCAGCAACAGATTGCCAGAAGGCGTATTGCTCGGCGAGCTTTCGATCTGCCTGTTCCCACGCTCCTAAGACCTCGCCGGATTGGGCAGCAATCACAAGTCTTCGCGCTTCATCTTTTTGACCCATTTTCCAGAGGAACGATGCCAGATCAAGGGATCTGGGAACGGAAAACGGCGCCGCAAAGAGCATCATCAGCTTGTCCCAATGGGCCGGACGGATTTTTTGGAGAGCCATGACGTTGATCGCGATAAGAGCAGCTAGCCCACCCCACAAAAGTATCATTTCAAGGCTAAAAAAGAGTCGTGCGGAGTTTACTCGGTGAAAGTGCGGGAATTTGAGTTTCATCTTATGGTATAGTGTAATAAGCTATGACGGGTCGCGCAAGAGCTCAAACAATCCTGAATCTTCTAAAAAAAGCCTACCCAAATGCGAAAATCGTCCTTACGTACCGCAACCCATGGGAGCTTCTGGTGGCTGTTATCCTTTCTGCCCAGTGCACGGACGTGATGGTGAACAAGGTAACCGAGAAGCTTTTTGCCAAATATAAGACACTCGAGGACTATGGAGTTGCTGACCTTACAGAGTTTGAACAAGACATTAAATCAACCGGTTTTTACCACAATAAAGCCAAAAACATTCTGGCCGCGGCAAAGCTCATAAAAGAAAAGTTCGGGGGTTCGGTTCCAAAGACGATGGCGGAGTTGATAACAGTTCCCGGCGTCGCGCGCAAAACCGCAAACGTGGTGCTGGGTAATGCATATGGAATAGTGGAGGGGATAGCCGTTGATACCCATGTTCTTCGTTTGAGCCAGCGGCTGGGGCTGGTGGATTCGGATGTGATTGGGGGGAAGAAAATTCTTTATTTCCAGAAGAGTAACGCCACCAGATCCCCAAAGAGTAACCCCACCCTTCCTCCCCTTAAAGTAAGGGGAGGTGAGGAGGGGTTAAGAGGGGGAGAAGGGGGAGTTAGTCATCAATTTGTGGATTACAAAAAAGACGCCGATCCGGTCAAGATCGAGCAGCAACTGATGGCGGTTGTTCCCAAAAACGATTGGTTTAAGTTGACTTATTTGCTTATCGATCACGGCCGGGCGGTGTGCCGCGCCCAAAATCCAAACTGTAGCGGCTGTATAGTACATAACCTTTGCCCGGCGTCGAGAGTTTGATTATAAATGTATTTTTGTACTTGACAAGTACAAATCTTCAGTTATACTGTACTTATGTACACCCGTTTACTGACTCCGCCGGTTAAAACCAGCTTCTTTCTTTTTGGTCCCCGCGGCGTGGGGAAGACCACATGGGTGAAACACAATTTTCCTCGCGCCATTTACATAGATTTTCTCCACGGAAAGACATTCACCCAACTTTTTGCCAACCCATCGAGAATTGAAGAGATGATTCCGAATAATTTTACCGATTGGATTGTGGTCGACGAGGTGCAGCGCGTGCCGGAACTTCTCAACGAAGTTCATCGGCTCATCGAAAGCAGACACTACAAATTTGTTTTAACCGGTTCCAGCGCGCGAAAACTGCGACGCGGAGGCACAAATCTTCTGGCAGGCAGGGCCTCCACGCTCTTTATGCATCCGCTGACGGCGGTAGAGCTCGGGGACGATTTCGATTTTACCAGTAGTCTCCGTTTCGGTTCTTTGCCGGCCGTGTTGACGCAGGAAGATAAGGATGCATACCTGGCAAGCTACGTCGCGACCTATGTACAACAGGAAGTGATCCAGGAAGGCGTGAGCAGGAATCTCGGCGCGTTCACCCGATTTTTAGAGACAGCCAGTTTTTCACAGGGGTCGGTGCTCACCATGTCTGACGTTGCCAGAGAAGCTTCCGTGGGGAGGCGGATGACAGAGAACTATTTTAGCGCACTTGAAGATTTGCTCATCGGGGTACGAATTCCCGTTTTTGCCAAGCGCGCCAAAAGAAAATTGATCGCTCATCAAAAATTTTATTTTTTCGATACGGGGATCTATCGTACCATCAGGCCGGCCAGCGCTTTTGATCAGCCCGAGGAGATCGGGGGAATTTGTCTCGAGACGCTCGTCATGCAAAATCTGCGGGCCGTAAACGATTATTTAAAGCTGGGATATACCATGTATTATTATCGGACGATAACCGGAGGAGAGGTGGATTTTATCCTGTACGGTCCAAAGGGCCTTCTGGCGTTTGAAGTAAAACGGAAACGAGACATTTTTCCTAAAGACATAACCGGTTTGAAAATGTTTATTGAGGACTACCCGACGGCAAAAGCATATGTTCTCTACGGCGGTCAGTCGAAACGATACGTGGGCAATGTTGAGGTGTGGCCAATTGCCGAGGCTCTCAAGAATTTCCCGGAGCTTTTGGGGTAGCGCAATCGTGTTATTGCATAAGCGGGGGTGTGGTGCTACACTTGGGCAATGGCGACGAAGAAAGTTGAACCGCCCGTCCCTGTGGCGAAGAAGTTTCCAACGAAGTATCTCTATTTGATCGTTGCGCTCCTTGCGCTGTCCGCATTGGTTCTTGCCAACAAAGGCATGGTGGTCGCCGCGGTGGTCAACGGTAAACCCATCTTCCGCTGGGAGCTGACCCGCGTCATAATCGACCGCTACGGCAAGCAAACCTTGGAAGGCATGATCAGCGAGAAGTTGATCGCCGGTGAAGCACGAAAACAGGGGGTGGTCATGACCCCTGCGGAAGTAAAGACACGGGAAGAGGAGATCGTCAAGAGCCTGGGCGGCGGTATGTCACTGGATGAAATTCTCAAGATTCAGGGTCTTACCAAAGGCGAGTTTGAACGGCAGATCATGCTCCAGCTTACGGTGCAAAAGATGTTAGGGAAGGATCTCGCAATCACGGATGCGGATGTGGACAACTACATCGCCACCAACCGGGCGATCCTTGTGGCCACGGAAGACGGCGCCCTTCGCACCGAAGCGCGTCAGGCGATTTTGGATGCCCACGTGGGCGAAAAGCTCCAGCCGTGGTTTAATGAGCTGAAGGCCAAAGCGAAGATTCTTCGTTTTCTGTAATGAAAACGTGGCAAAAACTGCGTAATCACCCCGACCTCTGGGAGCGGTACTTCGTGCGGGAGAAGGTGTTGACCGCTATCCGCAGGTTTTTCCTGGACCGAGAATTCCATGAGGTGGAAACGCCGTATCTGACCGGAAGCCTGCCGCCGGAGTCATACCTGGATATTTTTGAAACGACGCTTCTTGATCGGCAACGAAGACCCAAACGGGCGTTTCTCCCAACGTCCCCCGAGCCCTTCCTCAAAAAACTTCTCGTGGCCGGCATCGGCAACTGTTTTGCACTGCCCAAGAGCTTTCGTAACACCGAAGACCAAAGCAAGACGCACAATCCGGAGTTTACGATCCTGGAGTGGTACCGGGTGGGGGCAAGTTACACCGATATCATGGCCGACTGCGAGGAGCTTTTGGTTTTTATTAATACATATTTACTTCGCTCCAAATCCAATCACGGCACAACGCACGCAACAAAACTCTCGTATCAGGGAAAAACCGTTGACTTGTCAGCTCCATGGCAGAGACTGTCGATGACAGAAGCATTTGAGAAATATGCACGTATGGACTTAACCCACGCATTAACAAGAGATGCTATTGCCCGGGTAGCAATACAGAAGGGATACGCGGTGCGGGAGAGTGACGGGTGGGAGGAGCTGTTTGACCAGATGTTCCTTAACGAGGTTGAGCCGAAGCTGGGGCGGGGGAGACCGACGATCCTCTATGACTATCCCATTGCCCTTGCCGCGCTTTCCAAAAAAAAGAAATCCGACCCCCGGTTTGCCGAACGGTTTGAGTTTTATATCGAAGGATTGGAACTTGGAGATGGGTATAGCGAGTTGACTGATTGGAAGGAGCAACTCGTACGATTTCATGAAGAATATGAGGAACGCAAGAGACTTGGGAAAACTGATCACCCAATCGATATGGATTTTATCGAAGCGCTCAAAGCCGGCATGCCGCCGGCAGGCGGCATCGCCGTCGGCGTGGACCGGCTCATCATGCTTTTTTCCGATGTAAACGACATCGCCGACACGCTCTTTTTTCCGGGGAGGGAATTGTTTGAGGAAAGTGATAAGTGAGAAGTGATAAGATAGATTTATGGGTGCGCCAAGGGAAGCTTGACAGACACAGAGGGTTGAAACCCTCCTCCGTAACGCCTAACCAGCAGCGGAGTACAGAGCTCTCCATACGCAATGGTAACAGAGCGTATGAAGCGAGAGGTAT
>JACQHE010000007.1 GCA_016199185.1 Candidatus Gottesmanbacteria bacterium | reverse complement strand
TTCACCCTGGAGCGTGCTGAAACATATCTCATGTACAGCATCATCCTCCAAAACTACACTCTTCATATAAAATAATTACCAAAAAGCCCCTCTTTAATAATCCATCCCGCCCATTCCCCCCATGCCGCCGGGGGGCATGCCGGCACCGGCTGCCTTCTCCTTTTCCGGTGCATCAGTTATGAGTCCTTCGGTTGTTAATATCATCATGCCCACCGACACTGCATTTTGGACCGCAGTCCGCGTGACCTTGGCCGGGTCTAGGATACCCGCCGCAAGCATCGAGCCAAATTGCATTGCCATAGCGTCAAAGCCGTAGTCGGCGACTTTGCTCTCTTCTACCGTCTTGACGACCCAGCCCTCATCAGCGCCGGCGTTTTTGGCGATCCAGCGCATGGGCTCGCCGAGCGCGTGGTAGAGGATGTCCACCCCGACTTTCTCGTCGGCGCCATCAAGCGTTTTCTTAAATGCATCAAGCGCCATGCGGGCCCGCAGAAGCGCGACGCCGCCGCCAGGGACGATGCCTTCCTCAAGCGCTGCCTTGGTTGCAGCCACCGCGTCGTTAACGCGCTCCTTTTTGTCTTTGAGTTCAATCTCTGTTGCCGCCCCCACGTTGATGACGGCTACTCCGCCGGAGAGCTTGGCCAGGCGCTCCTGAAGCTTCTCGCGGTCAAAGTCGCTCGTCGTTTCGTCAATCTCACGACGAATCTGCGCAATGCGACCTTGGAGAGCAGTTTTTGCTCCCTTCCCGCCGATGATCCGGCAGTTATCTTTGTCCGCCCATACTTTATCCGCGCGACCGCAGTCTTCGACTTTAACGTTCTCAAACTTTCGCCCCGTGTCTTCGCTAATGACTGTTCCGCCCGTGAGAGTTGCGATGTCATCAAGCATCGCTTTCCTTCTATCACCAAATCCGGGCGCTTTGACCGCCAGCACATTGAAGGTGCCACGAAGTTTGTTGACGACGAGAGTCGCCAAAGCCTCACCCTCAATCTCGTCGGCGATGATGACCAAATTTTTGCTTACCTTGATGAATCCTTCCAGGAACGGCAACAGGTCAGCAATGGCCGAAATTTTCTTGTCTGTAATGAGGATGTAGGCGTCGCTAATCTCCGCCTCCATCTTGTCCGGAATCGTCACGAAGTAGGCGGAGGCATAGCCTTTATCAAACTCCATGCCCTCTTTGTACTCGATCTCCATGGTCAACCCCTTGCCCTCTTCCACAGTGACGACACCATCCTTGCCTACTTTACCTAACGCTTCGGCGATCAAAGCACCGATCCGGTTGTCTTGGGCAGAGATCGTGGCTACCTTGGCTACATCGGCGTCTTTAACGGCCTTGCTCATCTTCTTAATCTCGGCAACGACGGCCTCGACGGCCTTCTCCATGCCCATCTTGAGCATCATGGGGTTGGCGCCGGCCGTCACATTCTTGAAGCCCGCGTTGACGATGGCTTGAGTGAGGAGTGTCGACGTGGTCGTCCCGTCACCCGCCACGTCATTGGTTTTGCTGGCGGCTTCTTTGACCAGCTGCGCGCCCATGTTTTCAAACGCGTCCTCAAGCTCAATTTCCTTGGCAACGGTCACCCCGTCGTGGACGACGTTGGGCGCGCCCCATTTTTTATCCAGTGCGACGTTTCGGCCCTTGGGGCCAAGAGTTGTGACCACTGCTTTAGCCAAAATATTAACACCTCGAATAAGTGCTTGCCGTGCGTCTTCTGAAAATTTAAGTTGTTTTGCCATATTCCTCCTTTACACTACAATCGCTAATATATCTTTCTGTTCGACCATCGTCCATTCTTCACCGTTGACTTTCACTTCATTGCCGCCCCATTTCTTGTACATGACTTTCTGTCCGACTTTCACAACCATTTTGACCGGATTGCCTTTGTCATCCGTGCTGCCGGGACCCACGGCCATCACCTGGCCGACCTGGGGTTTTTCTTTTGCAGTATCTGGAAGAATTATACCGGACGGAAGCGTGTCTTGGGCTTGTAGGGGTTTAATGAGGACGTTATCAAACAACGGTTGAATGTTTTGTTTTGCCATAGGTTAGCACTCCTTTTCAGTGACCGCTATTTTACCGGCCGTAGAAAATCTTGTCAAGGGGTATATTAAAACGAGCTAAACGCCGCCCTAACGCACGCTTAATCCATACGCGCGCATCGCGGGGATGGAAACGGATGACGGTATCCGTCACGATCTCCGTCGAGCGGCGCTTCTTCATATACCACAATTGCAGAATTCGAACTAATGGCTCAAAAAATCTCAATGACCAAATCACAAATCCCAAACAAGAAGAGATTCTGGACGCGCTCGAAGACTCGCTTGCCAGAATGACGTCATGCTGGGGAGCGACAGCGACTCCAGCATCTGCTTTGGATTTTTCTTCCCACGCTGTGGGAAGAAACCTCCTCACCCATCGATTGGCGGACAAAAACTTCCGATATGCACCGTCCCGTTCCCATAGTGGCTTCATAAGAAGGACTTCATGGGCGGTAAACAGATCACGTTCACCCCGCGCGACCGCAAGGCCATCCTCACCCATGAACATATTCAGGCAGATGAGGTTTTGAAACTCCCGATCTCCCGGCCGACGGCGTAGATGAAAAATGTCAAGGAGGATGGTCGTCAACGCTCGTGTCACCCAGAGAGTTTTTGGAGCCGTAATAATAAGGAAGTCTATATCGTCCTCTTGCCGCACATTGAAGCGGGTCAAGCCGCCGGTAACGCCGACGAGCGTGATGGTTGGGATAATTTTTAATAATTTTGCAACCAGCCGGGCGCGGATCCATTTCTCCCTTGACCATTCCTCCCGCTGCTTTCGAATCGCAAGGAGTCGCTTGTTTTTCAAGGTCACTCCTTGCAGTACTGCAAGGAGTGACCTTATGGAAACGTACGGTGCCCACACCCGTACTTCTTCTTCTGTCAACGGATAGTCAAAGATGTCCGCATACGAAATCGCTATCCTGACGGCATCGCGCTTGGTGATCTTCATTGAGCTATTGGGAGGCAGGCGGGGCGCTGTTACTCGTGAGTCCGTACTGGCCCAAAACTTGCCGGAAGCCGTTGCTGGCTGTAGAAAGCGCGGCGCTCGGTGCACTCCCTGCGGCGACGCTATTGATGGCATCCTCAAGGTACTTGATGAGTTTGTCGTTAAGGCCGTTATCAAACGTGCGCGAGGCCAATGGGAAAGACTTAGCGGTCTTAGCCTGCTTGGCATAGGCGCCGGCAAACGGATCGGCTTCGATGGTACTCCCCAAGTCTGTACGCGCGTAGACTTCACCAAACAACCGTGTTTTGGCTGCCTCGGAATAGAGCTTGGTCACTGTCTCGCGGCTCATCAAATATTTCAGAAAGGTGAAGGCTTGCGGCTGCAGTTTGCTTTTCCCCGACACGCCCTCTACCCAATACGACGCCCAGGAAACGGTGTTGCCCGGAAGCTGCGGCACCGGGACAATTTTGAAACGGAGCTCGGGGCTTATCTGACGGACGTCAAACGCACGCCAGGAGGGGGCCAACATCATCGCAACTTTGCCGATGGCAAACGCGTAGATACTATTGTCCAGCGTCTCGTTCCAGGTGTACATAGGATCCACGGGGTCGGCGAATTTTCTATAGAATAGGAGCGTCTCTTCTGCTTCTTTGCCCGTGAGACCCACGAGATTAGCGCCATTTTGAAGCATCATGAGTGCGACAATATCGCTCCAGTTTTCCACGTTGCCGGTGGTCCCGAGGGCTATGGCCGACGTCGTGATCATCGTACCGTCTTTGACGGTTAGCTTAGGAACGATGGTGAGCACATCTTCCCACGTCACCGGTTCACTCACGCCAGCTTTGGCAAATAAATCTTCGTTGATGTAAAGGCCTAACCCCTCCGTCATCATGGGCAAACCGTAGATCGTGGCACCGGCAACTAAATCATTCGTTGCCACGGGATAAAACGTAGAGGAAAACTCTGCGGTCGGGATCACGGTCTTGGGTACCGGCGCGAGATCAGCGGCAAGCATAGCCACCCAGGTATTGTGAAAGCGGAACACATCCGGCCCCTCCCCGCGGGCAATTGCCGCCTGGAGGCGTTCGCGGTACTGCCGGGGCGACTGCTTGACGTAGGAGACTTTTATCTTTGGATTTTTGGATTCAAAGTCTGCAATGACGCTCCTGACCGTTGCATCGTTTTCCCAGAGTCCCCAATAGGTGATGGTCACTTCTTTGGCGCCAGATAAAAATCCCAGGACAAACCTGCCGCCGGCAACCAGCCCCAGGACAAGAAGGAGAAACACGAACACCATGAGGATGCGTTTTTTTATGGCACCGCCGCCCGGCGCGGGAGAAACTCCAGCCTGTACCGCGACTTGAGGGATGAAGGGATTTTCCGGAGGAGGAGGAGGAGGAGGCGCAGATGGAGAAAGAGACGCGGGATCAAACGTGATGCCGCCCTGGGGAATTTCCGTTGGAACAACGACGGTCTCCTGAACGGGTTGGCCTTCTTGTTGATTCTTCTGGTCGTCCATAATCTATTCCTGGTACAATTATCATACCATGGGGGGAATAAAGCACAAGCTCATAATGGTGTGTATCATCGGGATCGGGCTCGCTCTCGTCGTACGGGCCTATGATGCCATGTACGCCGGGCGCGTGTACCCGTCGGTGACAATCAATGGCACGTCCTTCGGCGGAAAAACACCCAAAGAAATAGAGCAGTACTGGATGGCAAAAAACGAACCGTTTGAACAAGCGACTTTCACATTTGTGTTTGAGAATCATATGGCAACGGTTTCCGGCACGGAAATGGGGCTGGGGTATGACGCGACGCTTTCGGCAACCCAAGCATTTTTAGTCGGCCGATCGGGCACGTTCGTCACTGACTTGCTCACGAAATTCTCGCCCAACCCAACGAACCTCACCCCGCTGTTTCGGTTTCAGGAGGACGTGTTCACTGACACGCTCGACCAACTTACGCAAGTGATCAACATCCCGGTCCAAGATGCGCTGTTTGAGTTTCGCGGGGGGAAAGTCACGGCGTTCCGACCATCCAAAGAAGGACGCGAAATAAACCTTGAAGAAACCAAAAAACGCTTCAGTGATGCGGTGGTAAATCTCCCGACGAGCAGCACAAGGTCTGTTGTTATCACCCTTCCAGTCAATCCCATCAAGCCGTCGCTTACGACTGACCGCGTCAACGCGTTTGGCATCAAAGAACTCATTGGACGGGGCTACTCCGAGTTTGCCCACTCCATCCCCGGCCGCGTCCATAACGTAGCCTTGGCTAGCGCCAAACTCCACGGCCTCCTTATCAAGCCGGGCGAGACATTTTCGTTTAACGAGGCGCTTGGTGATGTATCTGCCGCCACCGGATTTCAACCGGCGTACGTCATCAAAGAAGGGAGGACCGTCCTGGGTGACGGCGGCGGCGTGTGCCAGGTATCCACGACCTTGTTTCGCGCCGCGCTAAACGCGGGTCTCCCGATCATCGAGCGCCGGGCTCATGCCTACCGCGTTTCCTACTATGAGCAAGCAGGCTACAAAGCGGGGTTGGACGCGACCGTCTTTGCGCCGTCGGTAGACCTAAAAATAAAAAATGATACGCCAGCCTACATCCTCATCCAAGCCAAAACCGACACAAGGAACATGACGCTCACGTTTGAACTTTACGGCACGAGCGACGGACGGAAACCGGAGATTTACAACCACGTGGTCGGCGGCATCACCCCTCCCCCACCGGATCTTTATCAGGATGACCCGACTCTACCAGTCGGCGTGGTCAAACAGGTGGACTTTGCCGCCTGGGGCGCCAAAACAAGCTTTCAGTACAAAGTGACCCGCGGCGGCGAAGTGCTCCAAGATACATCTTTCACTTCCAACTTCCGCCCGTGGCAGGCCGTGTATCTACGCGGAATTGCCCAATAATTTGACTAATTTGTCAAATTTGGCTAATTTGACCAATATGAAAGTTCTCGTCGGAGGATGTTTTGATTTATTACATTACGGGCATGTCCGGTTTCTTGAGGAAGCTAAAAAATTAGGTAACACTCTTATTGTCGCGCTGGAGTCTGACGAAAATGTGCGCAAAATGAAAGGTGACGGACGACCGATACACACGCAGCAGCAACGCAAGGAAATGCTCGAAGCGCTCTCTTGCGTAGACGAGGTCATTGCGCTTCCGCCGATGAACACACATCAGGATTACTACGACCTCGTCACCCGTGTTGCACCCAACATCATTGCGATAACTGAAGGCGATCCGTTGGAAGCAAACAAAAAGGAGCAGGCGGCCAAAGCCGCCGCCCGGCTCGTCGTCATCCCCAAAATCTCCACCCCCTCCACCTCCCAACTGGCCAAACTCCTCGGGCTTGATTAATAAATCTGCAAGCAACCCAAAGTTTTGTCTTTTGCAAATAAAATAATATCTTGGCTGTGTTGTATGAACAACCTCTTGATATTCTCTGTGGATGTATTGCCAGTTCGGAGCCAAATTACTTTAGGCGGATATCCGTGAATAAGACTTCTTTCGTTAAAATCAAAGTCCTGAGTTACAATGGTAAAGCCGTTGTCACGAGCGTAATTCCATATTTCTTCATCGGAAACCCTGTGCAAACCAAGAAGATATACGTGGCTTGATCCCGGGAATAACTTTGCAAGCCCGTCAACCAGCTTGCGCGAAATGTTTTGATCCAAGAGTAATTTCATGATTTGCTATTGTTAAAAAGCGTTCTCTTTCCGAGGCAAAAGACAAAACTGCTCTAAGATCTTCTTTTGTCAACTCGGGAAAATCGCTGAGGATTTTCTTCTCGGTCATGCCGGAAGCAAACATCTTTAAAACATCATACACGGTAATGCGCATGCCGCGGATAGTGGGCTGACCACCGCGTCTACCTGGTTCAATGGTAATAATATCTTTATAATTCATCGTCTTTATATGTTACCATCTATGAAAAAATAAGACAAATAGAGGTTGACCTTCTACCTCACAACTGGCCAAACTCCTGGGACTTGAGTAGAATAGCTTCATGAAATCGTGGCAACGGTATTGGTTGTATGTTGGTATATTTTGGTCCTCGCTCCATCTATTGCGCGATATATCCCAAGATATAGGCTGGAAAAACGGTCTTTCAACGGCGTTTGTAAAATCGTATACCATTGTTGGACCGTGGTATTGGTATCTTTGTAATACGTATCTGTTTGAAATAACTGTTCTTTTATTAAGCGTTGTTGCTCTCAAACAAAAAAAGTTCCATCCGGCCGGCACCGTATCACTCCTTTTTACTACGGTGATATTTTCAGCGTGGTTGTACTATTGGTTTTTCTTATGAAAATCCTTGCTATTGAGACCTCCTGTGATGAGACGGCTGCGGCGGTAGTGGAGGACCTGCCTGCCGGCAGGCAGGTGGAACTTAAAATCCTTAGCAACATCGTGGCGTCAAGCACCGCGATGCATGAAAAGTACGGCGGGATTGTACCGGAAGTGGCTGCCCGCGAGCAACTCAAATGTATTATCCCCGTCATCACGGAAGCGCTGTCAGGGTTAGACCTTCATAAAGACATTGATGCAATCGCCGTGACCGTCGGGCCGGGATTAATCGGGAGTTTACTCGTCGGCGTAGAAACTGCCAAAACCCTTGCCTTCGTCACGGACAAACCCATCATCCCCGTCAACCATGTGATCGCCCACATGTATGCGAATTTTGTTCGGGATGAGTCGTCAGTCGTCAGTCGTCAGTCGTCAGATTTGAAAATGAACCGTCTGAAAGCTGAAGACGGAAGACTGATAGCTTTCCCAGCCATTTCTTTAGTCGTCAGCGGCGGTCATACGGAACTCTATCTGATGAAGTCAGTGAAAGAGTTGCAGTGGCTCGGAGGGACGCTCGATGATGCGGCCGGAGAATGTTTCGACAAAACCGCACGACTTTTGGGCTTTGGCCACGGTGGTGGACTTGCGATAGAAAAAGCAGCGTCAAAAAAGAGTGATGGAAAAATCAAGCTTCCAAGACCAATGATGGACGAATCATTCAATTTTTCATTCAGTGGCTTAAAAACTGCAGTGATGCGGGAGTGGAAAAAGTTAAATAATCCGGAACTTGCTTCTGCGTTTGCACACGAAATACAGGAATCCATCACCGATGTATTGGTA
>JACQHE010000006.1 GCA_016199185.1 Candidatus Gottesmanbacteria bacterium | reverse complement strand
TGGATGTCATTCCCGCGAAAGCGGGAATCCATCTTCTGGTGGTCGATTCTTTTTATCGCTTCGATGACTTTTCAACTTTTTGCCGGTCACGCGCAGATATCACTTTATTTTATGATCGTGGTTCTTGCATATGCCGTATTTCGTAAGGCATTGGGAATGCGACTCATCTTGCTTTTGGGATTGGTTGTTTTGATTACGTCGGTTCAGTGGTTGCCGCTTTGGGCCTGGCTACAAGAGAGCGGGCGGATTATGGGAACGGACTGGCAAAAGGAAGGATGGTTTCTTCCGTGGATGCATCTCGTGCAGTTTGTGGCGCCGGATTTTTTCGGTAACCCGACGACGTTAAATTACTGGGGACAGTGGAATTATGGTGAATTTGTAGGCTACGTCGGTGTCCTTCCACTCTTGTTTGCCGTATCCGCCGTCATTTCGACCCGCCAGTTGGCGGAGAGAAATCTAGCGATTTGGATCGCGATTCTTGGCACCGCGCTTCTTTTTGCACTCCCAACTCCTTTGGCATATCTCCCATTTGTTCTCAAAATTCCCATACTCTCCTCACTTCAACCTACGAGACTTCTCTTTATTGTAGATTTCGCCCTTGCTGTGCTTACCGCATACGGAAGTCATGAGTTTCTTCAAAATTTAAAAGTGCGTCGCTGGATGTTGAGCATGAGTTTGATAGGTGCGGCATTGGTAATTCTTTGGGGAGTTTCAGTCACCGGATCTCTTCCGGTGAGCACGCGCAATCTCGTCTTGCCGACCGTTTTGTTCGTAGTAGCCGTACCATTGCTTTTTCTTCATCGTGTTACCGGGTTTCGAAACATGGTAACATTGAGCATCGTTGGCTTGGTTGCAGTGGATCTCTTGCGATTCGGGTGGAAGTTTACGCCATTTACGCCCAGAGATTACTTTTTTCCTGAAACGAAAGTTATATCATTTCTTAAAGAGCAACCACAGCCGTTTCGTATGATGAGCGTCGATAAACGGATCCTCCCTCCCAATACGGCGAGCTACTTCGGGATAGAATCCATTGAAGGGTATGATCCTATCATTTCATCGCGCTATGAGGAGCTTACGGCGGCAATTGCGCGTGGAGCGCCGGATATCAAACCACCCTTTGGGTTTAACAGGATCGTCACTCTGGAGTCTTTGAGCTCACCTTTATTTCCGATACTCAACGCACGCTACATTTTATCTCTCTCCGATTTGCCAGAAGTGTATCTTACGAAAGTATTTGAGGAGGGAGAGACGAGAGTATATGAAGACACCCGTGCCCTCCCGCGCGTATACGTCGTCGAGCGTGTCAATACGGCGTCAAATAAACAGCAAGCGATTCTTGCGTTATACGATATAAAAGATTACCGCACCGAGGCAGTAGTGGAAGGGGACGTATCGCTCCCTCCGGTACCCATGAGAAGCGATGAAGGAGTTTCCTTAGCGAGCTACGCGGCCGGTCGATTAGAGATAGAGGCAATGGTTGCCGTGCCTCGTCTCGTTGTTATTGCCGACGCTTATAATCCTAAGTGGCAGGCGACGATTGATGGAATCAAGGCGACGATTGTGCGCACGAACTATGCGTTTCAGGGCGTGGTGGTATCGCAGGGAAGCCATCGCGTGACGCTAACGTACGGATTATGAATGTAAGCATAGTCATACCCAATAGAAATGGGGCAACATTGCTCCAAAAAAATTTACCCTCGGTTTTAGCCGCCGCTCCCGGCGCCGAGGTTATCGTCGTTGATGACAGTTCAACCGATGATTCTTTGGGAGTGCTCAAAAAAATGTTTCCGTCTGTAAAACGAATCCACAAAACAGGCCGTCACGGATTTGCAGGCAGTGTCAACATCGGCGTCAAGGAGGCCAAGGGTGAGATTGTGGTGCTCCTCAATACCGACGTGCGGCCGGAAGCGAACTTTCTCTCGCCTCTCCTGCCGCATTTTGACGATCCGTCGGTGTTTGCCGTCGGGTGCATGGAAAAAAGTCTTGAGGGAGGCAAAACGCTCCTTCGCGGCCGAGGTGAGGCTAAGTGGGAGAAGGGATTTTATATTCATTGGCGCGGGGAAGTACACCAGCCAACAACCGCCTGGGTAGCGGGAGGGAGCGGAGCATTTCGCAAATCCGTCTGGGAGAAGCTCGGCGGCATGGATGCGATCTACGACCCGTTTTATTGGGAAGACATTGACCTCTCCTACCGCGCGCGTAAGGCCGGCTACCGGATTCTCTTTGAGCCAACATCAGTAGTGGTCCATGAGCATGAGAAAGGCGCCATTAAGCAGGAATACTCGGAGTTGCAGGTAAAGACGATCGCATATCGCAATCAATTTCTATTCATCTGGAAAAACCTCTCGGATCCGCGAGTGCTCCTTGCGCATGCGGCATGGACGCCTATTCGTCTGTTACAGGCGATGGTTCGCGGCGACTTTGCCATGATTGTCGGGTATCTTTGGGCCATTTTTAGAAATGTAGCGAAATGATAGGTTTTTTCTTGTGGTATTTATCTGGCGAGGCGGTTCTTGGTATCACTAAACGATCCTTTACCGGCTGGATGAGGGCGGCTGCGGCTCTGTGGCTGGGTATTTCGATATTCGTGGGGGTTTCGTATGGAGCAGCATTGCTTTCTATCCGATGGATCCTGCTGCCAGTAATGCTGTCACTTGCGGCAACTGGCGGCGCATACTTTTGGAAATCTTCCCGGAGATATCTGACGAGGGATTGGCATGGGCCTCATTGGTTCCTCATTTCCTTTGCTATACTTTTTTCCCTCTCGGTAACCACGAGTGGGTGGTTTGTGAACGGGGCGCTGGCGCTTCGAGGGGTGAACGCGGTAGACGGAATATGGAATCTGGCGCTTGCTGAAGAGCTCAAACATACGTTTCCACCCGAGCATCCGGCGATTGCCGGCGTGCCACTTCGCGGGTACCATTTTCTATACAATCTTTTGATTGCGGATTTCTCACGCCTTACTCGTTTATCCACAATTGAACTCCATTTTCATTTTATTCCAATAGTCATGTCGTTCCTTTTGGTCTATGGATTATATGCGCTTGCCCTACGGCTCACCGAAGACAGGCGCCACGCGGCATGGGCGACATTTTTTGCTCTGGCGGGCGGAAGTTTTGCATTTGTTCTGCCGATATTTTTTGGGCGAGCCGTAAGCCTGGATGATGCATTAGGCATCACGCAACCGTTTTCGCTTCTGGTAAGCCCATCATTTGTTTTGTCGCTTTTATCGATTATCTATACATGGATATTTCTCGATGAATATACGAAGCATCCTTCGTTGCATTGGGGAGTGGTGATTGGTGTACTTGCCGGTCTATCCGTCGGGATGAAGGTGTATGCAGGCATGATACTTCTGCCAACGATCGGATGGTTTGTGTTGACTCGGCTCATTCAAAAACGAAAGGGAGCAAGTCTCATCATTGCAATCGCGGCAGGATTATCTGCAGCTGCAGTATTTTTGCCGCTGAACGCTTCGTATGGATTTTTGCGTTATCAGCCGTTGTGGCCGCCGCATCGGGTGATGCAGGGAGTTTTAGACTTTACCCGGTGGGAACTCAAGCGTCAGACGCTTGAAGCGATGGGAGCAAGACTCGGCCTTTTCAAACTTGAAGTGATCGCGTTAGTTATTTTTGTTTTTGGCAATCTTGGTACTCGAATAATAGGACTTATGGGGCTATCTTTGGTAAAGAAGAAGGATATTTCGATACTTTTTTCATTTTTGATAATCGGAAGCTTGGTTTCGTTTATCCTGCCCATGTTTTTCTTGCAGCCCATCGGTGCGTTTAACATGATCCAGTTTTTCTGGTATTTCCTTGTGTTTATGGGCCTTTTGGCCGGATGGGGATTCTCTTTGATCATTTTGCGTCTGAGTCCACCTTGGCGCGAAGTGATCGTCGCGGTTATTCTTATTGCAACATTGCCGTCAGCGGTAGAGAAGATTAACCTATTTGTTCATAAGCCAACACCTTTTATTTCACCCGCGGAAATGACGTTTTATCAAAAGTTGCGGATGTCCGGAAAACCAGGCGATGTCGTTCTTGTGGTTCCCGCGATAGACCGGTATACGGAGGCGGATATACAAGGTTGGTTCTATAGTACCGGTCCGACTATTCCGGCGCTTACCAGCAAACGAACCTTTCTGGGAAGCGAAGTCGTGCAGTTTCCATATGATGAATGGATTGGTGAGCGAGTCAAACTTCTCAACATATTTCTTTTGGGGTTCAATGATCGGTTGACCCAAGGAGAAAAGCAGGCTGAAGCGCTCAAGCAATTGCAAATACTTCAGGAGAAGTATAGTATTGACTCCATTGTCGTACCAAAGGGCGCGCAACCATGGTTTATCGGTAGACCCTGGTTGCGCTTTCTATTTGCCAATGACTACGCCGCCATCTACCAAGTGCACGGTTTGCCAGAGTAATGCAAAGCCTTTTCTGGTCAAAAACGATTATACGCTTCTTCAGTGCCCCTCTTGCTCACTCATTCACACTGATATGCGTGGAGAATATTCTGATTTTGTCCATCGATATTACCAACGGGGTTATTTTACCGGTGACCGCTCACGGGTTGCGTACGTGAATTACGAAGGCGATAAAGCGTACATAACAGCGAACTTACGGAAGTTTTTTTCCTTTCTTCGTCTCTACAAGCCCACAGGCAAGCTGTTAGACGTCGGTTGCGCATTGGGATTTTCGACAGAGCTTGCACAACAGGTAGGGTACGATGCATATGGCATAGACCCGTCTGATTACGCGGTGGGCAAGGCCAAAAAACTCGTTGGGATAGATCGCATACGGAAAGCGAAATTGTCCGATGCCCGCGATCGTTCCAAGACGTATGATATTGTTGCCATGTTTGACGTGTTTGAACATTTGGCCGATCCTGCCCGTGATCTCGCGACAGTCAAAAAAATTCTCAAGGACGATGGTGTCATCATCATCGCCACTGGAGATACGGACAGTCTTATGGCACGAATGCTTGGGAGGCGGTGGACGTTTTATAATCCGCCGCAGCACCTGTACTATTTTAATCGTCATAACCTGACGAAGCTTCTGGAGCAAAAAGGGTTTGAGCCGGTGGCATGGAC
>JACQHE010000005.1 GCA_016199185.1 Candidatus Gottesmanbacteria bacterium | reverse complement strand
TTCTTCGCCGCTTCCTGTACGAGAGCAAGATTATCTCGTATGAATTTAATGTCTAACATAACCCTTACCTTCCATCATAGACACAATCTCCTTGGTTGTCATTCCCGCGAAAGCGGGAATCCAGTGTTTGTTTTAGCTGGATCCTCGGGTCAAGCCCGAGGATGACAAGATAAAACAACTTATCTGCTACAAAAATCCCTGACGAAATATTCGTCAGGGTTCGCGTTCTCGCGAAGGTACCACCCCTCTCTCCTCATTCCTGCTATCACGGGCATACCCGTTCCGGTTGCAATACCGGAAAGCTTCGGTAGTTGGAAGCTACCTCAAACGCTTTTCTTATCCTCCATGCCCATCGCCACCTATCATACGATAGTATGATATATCCCCCAGTACTATGTTGTCAACTCTTCGATTTCTCAATGCGGCACCAACCAAAGGAAGTGCTAAGATACGTTATATATGGAAAAACAAGTTGTTACCTTAGCAGGAATTAAAAAACCAACTACTGGATTTAACCATATAGTTAAAGCCGGAAATTTTATTTTTTTGAGTAGTCAGCTTTCAACGAATCTTGAAACAGGAGAGATTATTAAAGGCGATATTCAAAAGCAAACAAAGAGAGCAATGGAAAACATAAAGTATCTCTTATCTCAATGTGGTTGCTCAATGGATGATATTGTAAAAGCAGTTATTCATTTTAAAAATCCAAAAGATAGAACAGCAATTAACGAAGTCTACAAACACTATTTTACCCCTGGAAAAGAACCAGCAAAGGTTTCTGTTCTAGCAACTTCACCAATTGAGGGGATAGATATCGAAGTAGAAATAACTGCTATTACAAGCTAGCTCGTTGTAACGGTCTAACATATATTGAGTATAACAAAAAACACGCACATATATTTGCGCGTTATGGCCCTCCCTTCGCATAAAGCTTCGACAGTTGAAAGCTACCTTAAGCTCTTTTGCCGAAATCATCTTCAAAAGTATCTTTCTTGACGGACACGTGTCCGTGAGTTAAGATGCAAATAATGAGGACGAAACGCCTCGCCCAAGCCCTTCTTCAGGCTACCGAAGGCCTTATCGCCACGACAACGGACCTGGTGCTGTTTGTCACTATTCTTCCCTTTGCCTTGCCCGGTGCGTACACCCAGGGAGAAGTATCACGCCGCACAGAGGATGTTATGGATCTGATCGCCAACGACCTCAACTACCGCACCATAAAAAATACCATCAGGCAGCTTGCCGCCGCGGGGCTCGTCAAAAGGCGGTCCAAGCGAAACCCGTGGGATATCGCTATTACCAAATTTGGCCGTCGCCGCATCGCCGCACTCATCCCCGTCTACCACCAAGACCGGCCGTGGGACGGGCACGTGTACCTGGTTTCCTACGACCTGCCGGCTAAACCCAAACGTAAGCGCGATATGCTGCGCGAGTATCTGCGCCGGATGGGAGGAGCTCTCCTGCAGGAAAGTTTATGGATCACCCCGTATAATCCCCGGGATATTGTGGAAGACTTCGTCCGCAACCACGACATCGGCGGATCCATCCTGGTGTCAAAGCTGGGAAGCGACGGCGCGATCGGTGAAGAAAAGCTGTCCGATCTGATCAGTCGGGTCTACCGGCTGGATGCACTGAACCGGCGGTACGCGGATTTTATAGAAAAGTACGAAACGAAGGGCGCCCATTCGTCGTTATTTAGCATGGCGGCCTCGTACCTGTCTATCCTCAAAGATGATCCCCAGCTTCCCTTTCCCCTCCAGCCGGACGGCTTTCTGGGAGAAAAAGCCTACCGGCTCTCCCGCTCCCTTACCGTAAAAAGCGCTTTTTAGGCAGACACGTGTCCGGTAAATAAGATGCATTTACCGAGAGAAGTTATTTACGAATAGAACTTAGACAGTCGGTATAAACTTAGATTGTCATTTCGAGCCGAAACCACGTCAGATGTAACAAAAGCGAGAAATGACATTGCGTAAGTACTGATTGAGTATAACAAAGCTATAGCCTAAGGAGTATAGGTTTCAAACGTTCGAGCGCCCGCTTGCGATGGTTGAACGTTTCGGTTTCCTCGGGCGTCAACAGATCATGATCGTAATACTTGCCGATTTCCGGCAAAAAAAGGAGTGAACGGTAAGGAAACCCTTTCGTTCTGTGCTCTGACGGGATCTCTGCCACAATTCCTCGCGTTTTTTCTTCCACGGTGAATTGCCGACCATACGGAAAGACGAGCGCAAGCACAAGACGAAGCTGCGCCCCTCGCTTTGCTCGGGGTAAACCCATCATTTTTTCTAATGTATACGCAATCAGCTCATCATCGGTATCCTCACGGTCACGGTGGATCCACCGGTGGGATTTGACTCCCGGCTCGCCACCGAGCGCGTCTATTTCAAACCCACCGTCATCGGCAAGCGTTGGCAAACCGGATTTTTGCGCGTAAAACTTCGCCTTGAGCATCGCATTCTCCTCAAAGGTTGTGCCAGTTTCCTCGACTACATCCGTGATACCAACGTCTTTAAGGCCAATAAGTTCAATAGGAAGGTCGCCTAAAAATCTTCTGATTTCCCCCAATTTTCCAGGATTCGTTGTGGCAATAAGAAGTTTTTTCATGCCACAACTCCCTGAAACTCGACTGTGCCGCCACAGTACACAACAATCTTTTCAATGGATTCGTGAAGACTTTGTTCGACCTGCTCCGGAGTAATTTCGTACACACCATCAACATTTATCCAAACGTTCTTTGTTTTTTCCGTCACCATGGTGCGCTGGGCATCACGGAAGTTGAAATCAATGTTATAGCCGCCTTCCTGATCGTAGTAGGCAAGCTCCTTTGCTGTATATTTGGTAGGCTCTTTGTCTCCCAGAAGTAAAATCTCGTCCCCTTCGCCTGCAAAGCGCAAAACGGTCGGGAATCTCACGGTATCGTAATCAAATGCGCCCACGGACACGCGATGCTTCATGACCACCAGGTTATATGCATCAACACAGGTATTAACGGTATACAGACCCTTGCCCAGTGCCACCCGGCGAAGGAGCGCCTCCGGGGAGGGACGGCGGGAGTGCCAGTCTACCCCCATTTCTTTGTAGAGCTTCCGGTAGCTGACGATTTCCGGGTACTGACCTAATACTTCCGTCGTCAATCCCGTTAAAGAAGAGAGAAACTCCTTTTTTTCGTCTTCCAACTGTTCATCGGTCTTGAGAATCCCAACGCCCCGGATAAGCGCGACACCGATACTTACAGACGGGTAGCGTTTTTTGACCTCCGGATGGATGGTGAAGAGTTCTGGTTTATGAAGAATAGTCACTGTGGTGCCATGCTTGGCTGGATGCGTCTGCTTATTGAGCGTCAATCGAGCTACCATCACATCAGTGGAAAATTTTTTCAGTAACCACCCTGCCCGCGGACCGTGAGACTTATCAAGCGTCACCATATACAATGCCTGAAATGCTTGTTGGTGATGGATACCATTAGTTTTTGCCAATCGAAAAATCTCTGACTGCAGGTTCTCTGGATCATTCACGCTTGGCCAAATTTCGGAAAGTTCGTTAAGAAACTTCCATTGTTTCTGCGATAAATCGATTTCGTCATATTGTTTCAGAGAAATCTGATACCGATACTCATTAGGAGCATAATTACTCAACCAAACATACGCATAAGTCAAACGATCACCGACCAGATCTCGCTCTTCTTCATTTAATTGAGATCCCTTCATTGCTTCAAACTTATCCCATAAATCAACGTTAGGAAGCTGCGTATAGTTAGCAATATCACGAAACCGGGGAATAAATAATCCTTTTTGGCGCGTGGGTATTCCTCCCGTCTGCGCGTACTCAAACGCGTGCGATAATTCTTCGTTTCCCCCGTTGTTATACGCATGCCAACAACGATCATACTCATCAAAAAGATCTGGTATCGCCATAGTCCCCACCGGATCAAACTCTATGGCTCTGCGATAGTCGGTTCGGGTAAAAAGAAACCGGCCGACTTCTGGAGGCAGGAGCTTTGTTATATCCCGGGCTTTGAGCCCCAACCCTTTGGAAGAAGACATCTTTTTGCCGCCGATCAAAAAAAACTCATACGGCAGATTGTAAGGATTGGGTATATGAAATATTTCTTCACATAAGGCTTTGGCGATATCGCGAGATCCGCCGGCCGAGGAATGATCTTTTCCGGCTCCTTCAATGGTCACACCCAGCACTTTCCAGTGTGCCGGCCAGTCCACTTTCCATGGAAGTTTTCCCCGCCCATCAAACGGACTTATTCTGCCGGTATATCCGCAACCTTTAGCCCATGTGACCATCGACTGCTCGCAGGTATAGGCTACTGTTACTCCGTCCCAATCATGAACGCGTGTCGTCCCCAGTTTACCACATTGTTCACAAATAACCTGAAGCGGTAACCAACCTTTCTCGCGTTTTTTGCTCCCGCTTACTCTCTGATAAATATCCTGTATCTTTTCTGAAGATTCCAAGGCCTCGCGGATAACCCCGTTGAACTTGCCTTCCCGATACATATCCCAGGATGATAAAAATGTCGCATTGACGCCTAAATTCTGGAGGACTTGTTGAAAATCTTTCGTAAAATACTCAGCGAAACTCGCAAACCCCTTCTCCGGAGACCGTGCAGTACGAAGCGGTTTGCCTAACTCGTCAGAAAACGATGAAAGCTCGGGAGGCAAACCGTCCACAGGATCAAAATCATTAAACACATACGTTAACGTCACAGACTCATGGGCATCACGAAGCGCACGGGAGACCATATCGTGCACCAGGGGGCCGCGAAGCGATCCCGTGTGCGCAAAGCCTGACGGGGTAAACATGTCGTCTACCCATAAGGGCCGGTGTTGCCCTGATGCGATAATTTGTTCTGCGATTTTATCTGCCCAAAACATAGCCCTATTCTATCAAAAAACCCCGGTGGTCGCCGGGGTTTTTGTATTTTATATGAATTACTTATTCTATATGCAAGATCTTGTAGAGGATTTTGCCCGCCGGCGCCTCAACTTCGACCGCGTCTCCGCGCTTTTTCCCCATGAGGGCGCGGCCCAACGGGGACTCGTGGGAGATTTTTTTCTCCTTGGGATCGGCTTCCCATTCACCTACCACGGTAAACACATCCTTTTTTCCATTGACGTGAAGCGTGACTTTGCATCCTACATCGACGTGGGATTTCCCATGATTGGTAACGACCTTAGCCATCCGGAGAATTTCCTCAAGCTCGGCGATCCGTCCGTCGATGAACGCCAAGTCCTGCTTGGCTGCAGCGTACTCGCTGTTTTCGGACAGGTCGCCCAGGCTCCTTGCATCCGAAAGCCGCGTCACGGCCGCGGGGCGCTTGGTTGTAACCAGCTCATCGTACTCGGCTTTAAGCTCGGCCAAGCCTTCTTTAGTGAGCATCATTTTGTGGTGTGGGTCCATAAATCCAATTTGACAGCGCCGTTTCGTGCGCTGTCGTACAAACGGATTTTACCGAAAATTATCTTGCCTTGTCAAGCATGAATTGGTAGAATCCAAATGCTTGCCGCCATCGTCTAGCGGCCTAGGACGGTTGATTCTCAATCAACAAACCGAGGGTTCGAATCCCTCTGGCGGCACAAACGGCAAATCGGGACTAGTGGCCTAGGACGATCCCGCTAAGATGCGTTCTCCCTGATAGTTTTTATTTACGTGGTGAGTTTATTTTGTTTTTCGCGCGTGAATTGCGAAACTCATCGTCGAAAATTTCATAATAATCAGCGTAGATATATTTTTGCCCGTATTCGGCGCTGCCAAGGGATTCAAGAATTCTTAAGTCCTTGAGCCGCTCGATCATGTTGTATGCGCCTTGTGGGCTAAATCCGGTCCACTTTGTTATCTCTGCAATGCCCACAATCGGTTGACTGAATAGTTTGCGTACTGTCTCCAGGGTCGACTCGGCTGATTTTTTGCCAAGTTTCTGCATTTTGGCAAAATCACGATCGCGTAGCACAGTAATTTTAGCGCATGTCTCGATGGAGGAATCGGCGATTTCCGCAACACCTTCGAGAAAGAATTCCAGCCATGCATCACTATCCGCGTCTTCATCGTGATAACCTTGCAATTTTTGGTAATACAATTTTTGGTACTTTTTGAAATAACTTGAAAGATAAAGAGTCGGCAATTCTAAAAGCCGTGCGTGATGAATATACATCGCCACGAGCATTCGCCCTGTACGGCCATTACCATCGGTAAAAGGATGAATAGTTTCAAATTGCGCATGCAGAAGCCCGGCTTTTACAAGAGAAGGGTATTCGTCCTCTGCATGAATAAATTTTTCCAGATCATCAAGTGATTTGTTCATGTCATCAGGCGCGGGCGGGACAAAAGAGGCGTCTTGCGGAGTTTTACCGCCAATCCAGTTTTGTGAACGGCGAAATTCTCCAGGATAAGCGTGCTGCGTGGCGCGGGCGCCGGTCATCAGTTTTTCGTGAATCTCCCGAATCAAGCGCAGAGAAATTGGTAGTGTTTTTGTTCTTTCAATTCCGTAATTTATTGCTTCGACATAATGTGTGATATCGTCAACATCGGGATGTAGACGTGATTTTTCTTCGGTGACCGGAGCCGCAACGGCATCCTGTAAGGTAGCTTTTGTGCCTTCTATCTGGCTGGAATATGCAGCGTCTTTCTTTATGAACATTAAAAGAAAAAAGTTTTTGTCCGGCAGAAGCCTGGTAATACCGTCAAGTTTTCCCACCAGTCTGATCGCCTCCTCGTGTTTTTTGTGCAGGCGCGGACTAATAATAAAGCCCTCTTTTGGAGGGAAATCAAATGGCGTAAAGGATTTGTAACCCTCTTTTCGGGCTACGTAACGGCCTATTTTAATTTTGTTGACGTCGCTCATAGTAATATCAACATATTATACTATTTAGTTGATATTTGCAAGCCGAATATCAACTCTAATCTTACCCGTCACGGCGCTGGTAATAAGCACCTGCCGGTATTCTTGCAGTTTTTCTATCTGGGCTTCCACTTTTTTCATAACGTTGTCAATTTTCGTCGTTTCGATGTCACCGGTGGTCATACGTCAATTATACTCGTTTACGGAAAAATCATACGGCTGATCTTGCTCGATTCATCTTCCAGAATCAGAATGGTTTTATTGAGGATCATAGAATTCACTAAAAATGTTAATGTCTACCATGAAAAGGAAGAGGTTTAAAGCTAATCAACCCGGCGGGTTGATGTCTATGTAGTTCCCTATTGATAGGACTTGGCGTATCATGGAAACTATATTAGCTATAAATATCTATGGAACAATACGATTTGATTATTATCGGTGGAGGAGCTGGGGCTTTTGCTGCGGCGATTACCGCAAACGAATTGGGAGCAAAAACCCTGATGGTCAATAGCGGGCTGCCGCTGGGCGGAACGTGTCTGAATGTGGGTTGTGTACCCTCTAAAACTCTAATTTGGGCTGGCGAAGTAATGCATTTAGCACGAAACCATAATATTCCAGGTCTTGATATTGAGGTTAAAAATTTTGATTTTGCAACAGTTGTTCAACATGAGCTTGATTTGGTAGCAAAATTAAGAGGTGAAAAGTATGAGAAAGTCTTACGTGGTTTAGAAAATGTTACTCTCACACAAGGTAAAGCTCGTTTTGTTTCTCCTAACGGGATTGAAGTTTCCGGTCAAACGTATCAAGCCAAGAAGTTTATTATCGCTGCTGGTTCAACGGCGACTGTTCCATCAATTGAGAACATACAACAGGTTGGTTACATAACCCATATTGAGGCTTTGAAATTAAAACAACAGCCAAAAGAACTCCTTGTCATTGGGGGTGGTCCAGTTGGGCTTGAATTTGCGCAGATGTTTGCCCGCTTTGGCACGAAGGTAACAATTCTTCACAGAAGCCCTTCTATTTTCCGAGGTGAAGAAGAATTAATTACGAGACTAGCAGAGATACTTATCGATGAAGGCATTACTATTAAAACAAATGTTCAAGTCAAAAGCGCGCGAATAGAAGGAGACAAAAAGATTGTTTCTTATATCATTGATGGTAAAACAGAGGAAGTGCAGGCGGATGAAATATTACTTGCAGTCGGTAAGACTCCCAATACGCAAGGATTGGGACTTGATGTGGCGGGCGTTGCAATTGACGAAAAACAAGCGATCAAAGTAAACCCACAATTTCAAACCTCACAAGCCCATATTTATGCCGTTGGAGACATTACGAATACCCCACTTCGTCTTGAGACAACCGCCGGTAGAGAAGGTACACTGGCTGCAGAGAACGCCATTGGCGGCACAACGCTTTCCATCGATTATACTGCCGTGCCCTACACGATTTTTACCGATCCGCAGCTTGCGGGAGTAGGATTAACTGAAGAACAAGAGATGAAACAGTTCGGAAGATGTTTGTGTCGGACTGTTTCTTTTGCTGATGTTCCAAAAGCAATAATCATGAATCGTACAGAGGGGCTCATTAAAATGGCAATTCATCCGGAAACAAAACAAATTCTGGGCGTGCACATTCTCGCGCCAAACGCCGGTGAGTTGATCGCTGAAGCGATGATGCTGGTAAAAAACAAAAACACGATTGATGATGTGGTCAATTCCCTCCCGATGTTTCCAACGCTTTCGGAAGCGATAAAAATTGTTGCGCTTTCGTTTACCAAAGATATTTCGAAATTAAGCTGTTGCGTGTAAGCGGCCGCAAGAGCAATAATGAATAGCATGACTGACTTCCTCTATCTCGGAGCCGATCACGGCGGGTACGCACTTAAAGAAGCCTTCAAAACTGTCTTGACCGCTTGGGGGTATAGATGGGAAGACGAGGGCAACAATGTCCTTGACCAGACAGACGACTATCCCCTCTATGCGTTGGCGGTTGCCAAAAAGGTAGCTCGTGACCAGGAAAACGGCAAAGACGCCAAAGGGATTTTGGCGTGCCGGACGGCCGCCGGCATGGCAATAGCCGCCAATAAAGTCAAAGGGATACGGGCAGTAGCTCCCTACGATATCCAATCCGCCATTCTCTCGCGCGAGCACAATGACGCCAATATCCTCGTGCTTGCCGGTGATTTCCTCCGCGAGAACGAGGCTCGAGAAATGATGCATGCGTGGCTTGCAAGCGAGTTTACCGGCGAGGAACGGCACAGGAGAAGGCTTGAGCAGATCAGGAAATTTGAACAAGATTCGGATAAAGTTTAAGAAATATGCAGATCAATGCTGTTCATGCTCCGACGATTTTTGTCATCCTGGGTGCAACCGGCGATCTTATGAAAAAAAAGATCATCCCAGCGCTTGTTCATCTCTATGAGAAACAGAAGCTGCCACCCCTGTTTCACCTGATCGGATTTTCCCGGCGTCCATACGCATCGGACGATTTTCGGGAGTATGTAAAGAGTATAGCGCCAAACGTCACTGATCAATTTTTGCGTCTCGTTACCTACCAGCGGGGGCAACTGGAACGCGAGGAGGATTACACGGCGCTCTCCCGCGTGCTCGGACGGATGGATGGAGCATGGAAGGCCTGCAGCAATAAGTTGTTTTATCTTGCCGTCCCCCCACCTATGTATGAGCCGATTCTGAAAAATTTGGCTGCTTCGGGACTTACGATTCCCTGTTCACCCGAGGAAGGTTGGACGCGGGTACTCATAGAAAAACCCTTCGGAAAAGATCTCAAAACTTCAGAAATGCTCGATATGCACCTCGCTTCGCTGTTTAAAGAGGAACAGATTTATCGCATCGATCACTATCTGGGGAAAGACATGCTGCAAAATATATTACAATTCCGATTTTCCAATCATCTTTTTGAGGATTCATGGAATAGCCTATCTATTGAAAAGGTTGAGATACGGCTTTTGGAAAAATTAGGAGCGGAAGGACGGGGAGCATTCTACGATGGTGTTGGGGCTCTCCGCGATGTGGGCCAAAACCACCTGCTCCAAATGCTTGCGCTCGTTGCCATGGATCACCCCGAATCTTTTGCCGCCTCGGCCATCCGTGCCAAACGGGCATCAGCGCTTGCACTCCTCCAGCCGCTTGCGCCCGAAGAGGTAAAAAAACAGTCGCTCCGCGCCCAGTATGACGGATACCGAGGTGTAGAGGGCGTTGCCGCAGATTCCGATACGGAAACGTATTTTAAAATCCGCGCCTCCCTTTCAGGCCAAAGGTGGCAGGGCGTGCCATTTATTCTGGAAAGCGGCAAACGGATGGGTGTCGCGCAAAAGGAAATTGTCGTCACATTTCGACATCCGACCCCTTGTCTTTGCCCTCCGGGCACGCATTACCAAAATACCATCACCTTTCGTCTGGAACCGCATGAGGAGATCGTCGTGACGCTCTTTGCTAAAAAACCGGGGCTCCAAAACAGCATTGAAGAGCGTACCATCCGCTTCAATTATCGAGAGCACGAGGCGCAGGTCCAGTATGTGGCGGCCTACGAAAAACTGCTGTTTGACGCGATCGCAGGCGATCAGACGCTCTTTGCAAGCTCCCAGGAAGTATCGGCCATGTGGAAATTTACCGATCCGATTATTGAGGCGTGGCGCACTAATGTCGTCCCGCTTACCTCCTACCCCCCTGATACCGCAGATATACGCAGTGCGGGCGCGTATGTGGAACAAGCTAGCGCCTCACAGAAAAACAAAACGATCGGCATGATCGGGCTTGGGAAAATGGGCGGCGGCATAGCACAGCACCTCGTAGAAAAAGGATGGGAAATTTTTGGATACAATCGGACGGAGTCAGTCACGCGAACCCTTGAAGCCTCCGGTATACACGGCGCCTACAGCGTGGCCGCACTGGTCCGGTCACTCCCTACCCCGCGAATCATTTGGCTCATGCTTCCTGCAGGAATTGTGGTTGATGAAATGCTAGAAGTTCTTATTCCGCTTCTTTCTAAAGATGACATGATTATTGACGGCGGAAATTCTTTTTACAAAGACACCATTCGTCGAAATACACTCCTCACCTCCCACGCGATACGATATTTGGATGTTGGTGTTTCCGGAGGCCCTGACGGGGCCAGAAACGGCGCGTGCTTGATGGCCGGAGGAAAAAAGAAAGACTACGAGACAATCGAACCGCTTCTTGCGGCAATTGCCGCCCCGTCCGCGTACGGCTACGTCGGGAAGATCGGAGCCGGACATTTCGTCAAAATGGTCCATAACGGCATCGAGTACGGCATGATGCAAGCCATCGCCGAGGGATTTACTATTTTGAAAAAAGCAAACTATACCCTGAATCTTGCCCACGTAGCAGACGTGTATAACCACAAAAGTGTTATTGAATCCCGTCTCGTCGGCTGGCTCAAAAACGCTTTTGAACTCCATGGAGAGAAACTAGAGGAAGTGTCCGGCTCTGTCGGTCAAACCGGCGAGGGCGCGTGGACGGTTTCGACTGCGCGCGAGCTGAAGGTTGCCGCGCGCGTCATTGAAGATGCGCTCACATTCAGGCTTCAGTCACAAAAACATCCGGATTTTACAGGAAAAGTCCTCTCTTCCCTTCGCGAGCAATTTGGCAAGCACAAAGCGTGAAAGTTTACCTAAAGACCAAGCGTTGCGTCGATTTTTTCTTTGTCAAATCCGAGAATGTTCACCGTTGTTCCGTCGCCTTTGGTAATATGCGTGCAGGGAACCCCCATGGAACCGCAGGTATCCACAGATACCTGCATTTGATCCGGCCGCTCGTCCAATAACACTTCCTCAAATGAGATATTTTTCTCACTCAAGTAACTTTTGAGCATCTTACAGTACGGACAGGTCGTCGTTGAATATATCGTTATCTTTGGCATTGCTATCACCTCCCATCATAGATTTAAAGATAATTAAGCAGACGGTCATACTGTATAAATCGAAATATTTGGTAGCCAGAGGAAATGAGAAGACCCATGTTTCCGGAAACCATGAGTGCCCCGAGAAAAATAAGGAATATGCCGCCGATCACGGAAACAACAGGAAGGTACTTAGAGATGGTTTTGATATAACGGGAAGCTGATCCGATCCCCAGGGCAATGAGTAAAAATGGGACGGCCAGGCCGGCTGAGAAAACAGCCAGCAGCAATGCTCCCGAGATGGCAGTAGAGGAGGTGGACGCCAAAAGCAGAACTGAACCCAGGATCGGGCCCACGCATGGCGTCCAGCCAAAGGCAAACGCTGTGCCCAGGATAAAGGAATTGATCGGGTTCCCCCGTTTAAAAAGCGCCGGGACGGTCAGTCGCTTCTCCCGCATGAGAAACGGGATTTTGAACACATTGAGCATAAACAAGCCAAAAAGAATGACGAAGATGCCGCCGATTCTGCCCAGCCACAATCGATAGGGAACAAGAAATGCGGCGCCAACAAATCCTACGAGCGTTCCCATACTAATGAAAACCGCGCTGAAACCGACCATAAAGAAAAAGCCGTTGAGAAAAATTTTCCAGCGCGTCCCGGACGCTCCGCTGATAAACCCTAAATACCCTGGCACTAAAGGAAGCGTGCAGGGAGCCAGAAAAGTTAGGATACCGGCGATAAAAGCCGGGATGATAAGCGAACTATCCATAGTTATTGCATAATTTTACTCATCCGATTTCGCATCTCATCGATTTCCATCGGGCCGCGCTTATGGTCTACTAAACGGCCGCTTTTATCAACAAAAATCGTTTCCGGCATGGAAAATCCGCCGATGGATTGGTAAAACGAATCTGAAGGATCAAGGAGAAAGACCAAGCTGTTCGTGACACCGAGTTCGTCAGAGTATTTTTTAGCAGTTTCCAATGATTCGGCTCGGTCAATGGCGATAATGACGACCCGATCGCCGAATTCTTTTTGGATAAGAGCAAAATCAACCAGCTCCTTGCGGCAAAACGGACACCATGCTGCCCAAGAATTGATGACGAGGGGTCTGCCCTGAAAATCCGCCAGCTTCACCGTCTTGCCGTTATAATCTTGCAGAGCAAAATCAGGAGCTTTGTCAGCTCTGGTTAACGACTCAGTTTGGGTAGTAGTGTTGCTGCTTGAATTCATACTTCGATGCTGTCCTGTATTGGAAATCAGCAACCATCCGACAACAATCAAAATCACAACGCTGATAATAATTAAAGATGTTTTCATAATTTTTGGTGCTACGTTTATAATTGCGGAGCCGACCCGCGCTTCGCCGGAGGCTTCGGCGAGGCGAGCGGCTTTCTAAAGAGATATCTATTGTAGATCACCGCTCCGATGATGAGCACTGCGCCCGGTCCCCAAATTTGCCACGCGCCCCAAGTGCTTAAAAATACGTATCGACCAACATAAAGAAGCGCCGCGCCGAAGGAAAGAAGTACAAGCGGATAAGGATTCTTATGAAATCTGTAGTCAAGAACGAAGCCCACTGCGCCCAGAGCAATTAATCCGAAAGCAATCCAGCGCCACACTGGTATAAGAGCTCCTAAACCAAGATAGGTAAGGAGCGATGCAGAGCCAATCCAACAAAGCGGACAGACTCCAATTGCCCCCGCGCCTAGGATGGGTGTTAGTCTTGTGAGCACTTTTTTAAGAAAGTTTTTCATAATTTTTGAATTGATTAAATTATTTTAACAGTTCTGTATCGGGGTGCGCGGCGACCCAGGAAAACCAGAAAGCGCCAAAAGGATTGATGCGTTCGACCGTGCCATCGGCTTTTTTCTCAAAGAGCCGTACGGCATCAATGTCTTTTTCATATCGCGCAATAATCGTTTTGCCTTCGAAACGATCTTCGATCTTCCCGGCTTTTTTCACTGCTTCCGGCCAGTAGGCCTTGGCTTTGTTATTCACTATTATACCTAATACAAAGTCTTTTTCACCTAAGCGATCATCTTTTTTACCGACCGGGAAATACGTGCCGGGGCTGGTGTAATAATCTCCGTATGGATCCTGACCGTAGAATCTCGCTGCCCCTGTCTCTTTGGAAAGCACAAGGCCTGCGGGATACGTCTTTTTAAAGTTTTCGTAGCCCATCATATCCGAAGGAAGGACCGCCAGCCGCGCGCCGGTCATTTCTCCCGTAATCGCCTCGCCTAAAATTTGCGACCACAAAGAATCAGTTTTGCGGTCATACATGACTAAATTAGAGTTCCAAAGCTTGCCGGACGTACCGAATTCCACACGCTGACCATTGACGAGGGGATCAAACACGATTCCCGATAAGCAAAGCGGGCAATAGGTGACCAGCACCCGTTTTCCATTCACCGTATCATTGACAATTTCGTGCCAAACCAAAATTTGAAAGGGGTAGAATCGTTGTCCGCCGTTTATATCTAAGGCAATACCGGGGTCGGAACCACTCAAGAACGAGTCGGCTTGGGCAATAGCCACGAACTTTGGATTATCAATAGGCGGTACGCCGTCCTTGGGCGGTCCGCCTCCGATAATCTCGTCTAAGGGAACGCTATGTTTTGTGCCGTTGGTTACCATAACGCCTATGGCAATGATGACGGTGACGAGTCCTACAATGAAAATTTTATTTCTCATACTGCAACAATTGGACGATGCGGCGTAAGCCCGGATCTTCTTTAATTTCATAGCAGACCATTTGCCCCATTCTGATTTTTTGTATCAGTCCGACTCGTTCCAAAATCTTTAACTGCTGGGAGGCCGCCGATATGGTAATCCCGAACACTTCCGCAATATCCGTCACGCACAGATCGTGATGCGCCGTTAAAAGTCTAAACATACGAAACCTTCCGCCGTCGCCCAGAGCTTCAAAGATCAAAGGAAGTTGCCCGTCGTTTTTGGCAGTTCCAACTTTTATTTTTTTGATTTGCGCTTTTGTCAGCATACGTTTTGATTAAGTAATTACGCAATTGTTAAAAGTATAGTGCCCCGCTCAATGATTGTCAACCCCAAAATTTAGAAATTTCTGATAGTATTCACTCCTAGGCCCTAGTGCTGTGATGAATCCCTCTGGCGGTACTTATATTCCCCTGATACAATCTCTCCATGAATCATCGGGTGAGGACGGGACAGGCGAAGACTTCCGGTATAAAAAAACTTGTCTGGCTCACCGTACTCCTTGGCATAACGATAGGTATCATACGTATTATTGGATCAAGGCGCGCTGTCACGATCGTTTCGCCGATACCGGATGAAGCCAAAGAAACCACCTCGATTCTCACGAACTGGTTTGCTAAGAAAAAATCTGCCGATGATCTCCGGAAAAAAATACAGGAACTGGTCAATAACCGATGGAAGAACTACTCGGTGTATGTGAAAGACTACACCTCTTCCTTCACGATGGGCATCAACGAAACCGTCATCTTCACGGCGGCATCCGTCAATAAGGTGCCCATCGTCGCCGCCCTCTATTATTACGCCGGGAAAGGCGAGATAGATCTAGACGAGCGCGTGACCATCCAAGCTCGGGACGTACAAGACTTCGGCACGGGCTCCATCCGTTATGACCCGCCCGGATCCGTGTATTCGCTCAAGACTCTTGCTAAGCTTGCTATCGAGCAAAGCGATAATACGGCAGCCTACGTCCTGGGCAACTACACGGTAGGACTTGACCGCGTCCAGTCGCTCATGAACGAGTGGGGACTCACCCAAACCGATATGGTCAACAACAAAACCACGAGCCGCGATATGAACCAGTTGTTTGAAAAAATCTACAAAGGGGAAGTTACCAACGCGGCTTCCACCCAGGAGATGCTCGCTTTTTTCAAAGACACGGATTTTGAAGACCGGCTGCCGGCGCTTCTTCCTGATACTGTAACCGTGTACCACAAAATCGGCAATGAAATTGCCGTCATGCATGACGCCGGCATAGTCACCGACGGCAAGGCAGCCTACTACATCGGCGTGTTCAGTAGTGACATAACGGATGAGGAAGAGGCAAAAAAGGTAATAGCGCAGGTATCAAAGCTGGTGTATGACTACCTTACGCCGTGAGGTGGAGGGACGGGCGGACGGGAATGGGACGGACTCGCGCAACCGAGAGCGGCTTACTCAACGCAATTTTTAACACGTCATCCATGTGCTCCGCGAAGTAGAACGTAAGGTCGCGCGTGACACTTTTGGGAATATCTTCCAGATCTTTCTTATTATCCTTCGGCAGGATGACGGTGCGGATGCCCGCGCGGTGGGCGGCAATCACTTTTTCCTTGACCCCGCCGATTTCCAATACCCGGCCCCGCAGTGTCACCTCACCGGTCATGGCGACGGCACGCTTAACCGGGATCCTGGTAAGCGCAGACACAAGCGACGTGGTCAGGGCAATCCCGGCTGACGGCCCGTCTTTGGGCACCGCTCCTTCCGGCACGTGGACGTGGACGTCAAGCTTGCCGAAAAACTTCTCATCAAGCCCCAGATCATGCCACTTGCTCCGGACCCAGGAGAGCGCCGCGTGCCCGGATTCTTTCATGACATCGCCCAACTGCCCCGTAAGCATGAGGCTCCCTTTACCCGGCATGAGTGCGGTTTCGATGAAGAGGATCTCACCGCCCGCTTCCGTCCACGCAAGCCCCGTGGACATACCCACGGCATCGGTCTTTTCTGCCAGATATGAACTGAAGCGATACGGCCCGAGATACTGATGCAGATCTTTGGGACCCAAGAAAAACGTCGGTGCGCCTTTGCCGTTACGCTCCGCAATCTTTTTGGCAATTTTCCTGTAGAGCTTGGCGATCTCGCGCTCCAGACTCCTCACTCCTGCCTCGCGCGTGTAGCGGCGGATGATGGTCATAAGGGCATGACCAGTAAGGCTTACCGTACCCTGGGGAATGCCGTGGATCTCCCGCTGCTTGTCCATGAGAAAGTCCCGGCCGATGTGAAACTTCTCCTCCTCGGTATAGCCGGGGAAATGGATGATCTCGAGCCGGTCACGCAGAGCCGGCGGGATGGTGTCCAGGATATTGCAGGTCGTGATAAAAAATACGTCAGACAGGTCAAAGGGTACGTCCAGGTAGTGGTCGGAAAAGGCGTAATTTTGCTCCGGATCAAGGGCCTCCAGAAGCGCCGAAGACGGGTCGCCGCGGAAGTCCGTGCCGACTTTGTCAATTTCATCGAGCATAAACACGGGATTTTTGGTCCCTGCTTGCTTGATGCCCTGGATGATGCGGCCGGGGAGCGCGCCCACGTACGTCCTGCGATGCCCGCGGATCTCCGCTTCGTCGCGGATACCGCCTAATGACATTTTCACGAACTTACGGCCCAGCGCACGGGCGATGGACTTACCGATCGAAGTTTTTCCCACCCCGGGGGGACCCACGAAACAAAGGATGGTTGGCGCAGATTTGGCCTTATGGGGTTCTGTTGCAGCTTTTTCTACCTCCTCCTGCTGCTTCTGCGCATAGGCGCGAAGCTTCATAACTGCCAGGTACTCGAGGATGCGCTCTTTAATCTTGGTCAGACCATAGTGATCTTTGTTGAGGACATCCTCGGCGGCTTTGATAACCACGTCATTCGCTGTCGCCACGGCCCACGGAAGCTCCACGAGCCAATCCAGGTAGGTGCGCACATACGAAGCTTCCGGATTGTACTGGGACATTTGGTTTAAGCGCGCGAGCTCTTTTTCCGCTTTCTTTTGAACCTCCTCGGGCATGAGAGCTTTTTTGATTTTGTCGGAGAGTTCCTTCGTCTCTTTATTGTCGCCGTCCTCACCCAGCTCTTTTTCGATCGTCTTCATGCGCTCGCGCAGGACCTGTTCGCGCATGTTTTTGTCAAACTTTTCCTGGGTTTTGCTGGATATTTTGCGCTCCAGCTCAAGGATTTTCATCTCATGGGCGAGATACCCTATTTCCCGCTCCAGACGCTCCCGCACCGAACGGATTTCCAGAAGCTCCTGCCGTTCGCTTGGCTTCATGTCGATGATGCCGGCAATCTGATAGGATAGCTGCAAACTCGTAACGCCGGACATGATATTCATGAAGGTCAGAAAGTCCATGGACTTGCCCAGGTTCACGGCGCGGCGAAGTTCGTTCGTGAGGTGGCGGGTGAGCGCTTTCATCTCATCGTCATCAGGCTCAACGATATCCTCCACGGGGCCTACGCGCGCGACGAAAAACGGCTCGACGGCTTCGTAGTTGAGAATCTCTACTTTAGCGATACCCCGCACAAGCGCGTTTATCTCTCCTTCGTTTCTCATCATCTGGACGATCTCGCCTATGGTCGCCGTGGTAAAGAGATCCGACGGCGTGGGGTCATTGACGCTATGATTTTTCTGCATGACCAGGACGACACGCTTGAGCGAAGATTGTGCAGCTTCAATCGCCGATACCGAACGCGATCTGCCGAAGGTGAGAATCATCTCGGTACCGGGGTACACGATGCCGTCCCGGATCGGGACGACGGGGAAAACCTGGCCGTTGTGTGGTACGATATTCATATGTTTGGCACTCAAGTATAACAAGTGCTAAAATGGGTGTCAAGGGTTAACGGAACTCGGATAATAGCGCGTCCACGTCGGTGACACCCAGCGGCCGGCTCGCGAGCGCTCCGGCGGAAAGCGCCGGCTCCCGATCTTCGCTGGTTGGCGCTTCTTCTTGGTACAACACGCCGACCGGAATTTTGTCTCCCCACTCCAAGGCCTTCTCTATCGCTTTCATGCGGTCACTGGGCTGATACGTCGCCGGGTCAAGTTGATAGAGGCGCGGGCGGTACCACTGATACGTATGCACGTGATCAAATGTTACGCACGGCTGGAGAATATCCAGCACCGAAAACCCTTTGTGTTTGACGGCAGCGACGATGAGTTTGGTCAAACCTGGTAGGTCTCCGGCAAAGGCGCGCGCGACAAATGTCGCGCCGGAAACGATGGCAAGCGTCAGCGGATTGACCGGCGTATCGACGACCCCCTCGGGAGTAGATTTCGTTTTGAGCTTGTCTTTGGCAGTGGGCGACGCCTGACCGGTTGTGAGACCGTAGACCTGGTTGTCATGGATAAGGACGGTAATGTCGGGATTCCTCTTGGCAGCATGGATAAAATGATTGCCGCCCTCTCCAAGGCAGTCGCCGTCACCGGCTATGGCAATGACCGGCACGGTGTGATTGGCAAGCTTAGCCCCCTGCGCCACGGGAAGTGTACGGCCATGAAGCCCCTCAACGGCATAGGTGCGCATCCAGCTGTACATATTGCCGTGGCAGCCGATCCCGTACACGAGAAGCGCGTCATCCGGCCCGATTCCCAGCTCCACAAGAGCGTTTTTGAGGGCCATCCAGATGCCGAAGTCGCCGCACCCCGGGCACCACGTGGGGAGATAGCCGGTTTTAAAGGAATCAGCAGTAAGCGTCATATCTTTATCCTTTCTACAATTTCTTCCGGTAAAAACGGCCTTCCGTCATACTTTAATACTTTTTCTGTCACTTCTATACCCGTGTGCTCTCGGATCAGCGATGCCAGCTGGCCGGTGGCGTTTTGCTCAACGTCAATGATGCGCCCTGCACCGGAAAGGAGGGTTTTCGTTTGTTCTGAAGGAAACGGATAGAGCCACGGAAAATGAATAATACGTGCGGAGTCTTTCACTGCTTCCAGAACCGGACCAAGCGTAGACCCCCACGTGACAATGGCTGTTTCAGAAGCCGCATTTCCGTAGACAGCCGGCGGCATGATGACTTTTTTTATGGCGTCTATTTTCCTGAGCCTCCTGTCCACCATGGCTTTTCGCATCGCGGCATCCTCTGATACCAGGCCGGTCTCGTCATGCTCGTAGGAGTTAGCCATATACTGCCCGCCTTTCATGCCGGGAAAACTCCGGGCTGAAACGCCATCGGGTGAGGAAAGGTCATAACGCTTAAATCCGGTTTCACTGGGTCCACGCGCTTCCGGTATCACCTTGCCGCGATCAATGTGAACCTCTCCTTTCAAGAGCGAAGCCTCCACACACCACTGACTTTCATTGAGGTATTTGTCCGTCAAGACAAACACCGGCACATGAAACTGTTCTGCGAGGTTAAACGCCTTGATAGTCAAGTCATAGGCTTGGGTGGCATCTGCGGGAGTCAAAATAATCCGCGCGAACTCCCCATGGCCGGCATGGATGAGAAACCCAAGCTCCCCTTGCTCGGTCCACGTAGGCATGCCGGTTGCCGGTCCTACACGCATTCCCATATCGATGACGAGCGGCACTTCGATCATGCCGGCAAGAGAAAGCCCCTCCACCATGAGCGCAAATCCTCCACCGGAGGTCGCCACCATGCTCCTGACCCCGGCTATGGAAGCCCCGATGGCCATGTTGATGCCGGCAATCTCATCTTCCGGCTGTTTATACACCACGCCAAGCGATTTTGCGTGATCAGCAAGAAACGTAATGAGCGCATTGATGGGCGTCATGGGATAGATAGCGGCAAATTTAAGGCCCGCTCGTACCGCTCCCAATCCCACGGCCTCACTCCCGTTCATGAGAAGGTAATCTGTGGGTTGGTCCACGGGATCAAGCTTGAGAGCAGAAAGAGAGACAACGCTCTCCCCCGCTGCGTCGTATCCGGCACGCGCAATATCAATGTTATGATTGACCACCGCTTCGCCTTTGCGCACAAACTGATCGCGGATGACGTCTGCCAAGTACTCAAACGGCGCACCCATGATGGCGATACTTGCACCCAGCGCCACGGTGTTACGCATGATCACGTCACCCGCGTGTTTCTGGACAATCTCGCGAAATGGCAAAGGGATAAGCATCACACCGGAAGGTAGTTCTTCCCTTTTCCAGGGATAGTCGTTGGGGTCATACAGCAGTACGGTGCCCTCGGTCAATTCTTTTTTATGAACTTCCACGGATTCTTTATTCAGCGCAACGAGGACGTGGAGCGACCGGTCTAAGGAATCAAACGGTTCGGTGGCAATCCGTACCGTCACGGCGTTGTGGCCCCCACGGATGAGGGACGGGTATTCATTGAGGGTAAATACAAAATACCCGTGACGGGCAAACGCTTTTGCCAGCATGGTGCCGGAAGCCATGATGCCAAACCCTGCCTCCCCGCCTATTTTCCATGTTATACTGTGTGCCATTACTGTCTTACCTTACCATACGTCCATGAAGACTTCCATACCGGGCGTGCCGATACCTGTTGAATCAGTCGAAAAACTGATCGCTCGTCATGCAAAGAACACCCCGGAAAAAGCGGCGATCATCGCCGTAAACGTCGATACTGATGAAGCCGAAACGATATCCTATAAACGGCTCGAACACTTGGTGCGACGCAGTGCCGGGTGGCTCACATCGCTGGGTATCGGCCGAGGTGACCGGTTCGCCATCCTCATGCACAATGCGCCGGAAGTGCTTATCCTCGAGCTTGCCGGGGCCCTCATCGGTGCCCCAACCGTTCCCTTAGATTCCAAACGGGATACGCCCGAACGCAAGCGCTTCAAACTCACCGATACGGGAGCCAAAGTTCTCTTTGTGAAAGATGACCAATCGGACCTTCAAACAATGCCCGATATTCTGGTACAGCGCTGGTCGACATTTGAGGAATTTGAGGGAATGCTTCCTGAAAGCTCATCCATCAGCCCGACCGGTACGTTTGAGGATCACTATGTCATCCTGTATACCTCCGGGACCACCGCGCTGCCTAAAGGAGTCCTCCTTACCACCCGCGCGTGTCTTCTCAACGCCATGGGGATCATTGCCTGGCAGAAGTTTACGCAAGATGATGTCTTTAACATCGTGCTGCCGCTTCATCATATAAACTCGACCGAATTTTGTTTGGCTATGCTCCTCGTCGGGGGTACCATCATATTAAATAGTCGCTATTCAGCAAGTAAATTTTGGCATATCGTACATACATATAACGTTACAAATACAAGTATTGTGCCAACAATCCTCCATGATCTTCTTGTTCGCCAGAATGAATTTTTTGCCGTGCCAACACTCAAACGGATATGCATTGGTTCTGCGCCGGTGCTGCCGGAAGAAACCATCCGTTTCTACGACACGTTTGGTGTGCGCGTGACGCAAGGCTACGGACAGACGGAAACGGCTCTGCGAGTCGCGGGTGTCCCCATAGATATATCTGAAACCGAGTATCAAAAGATCGTCAAATCCAATACGATCGGCACGGAGCTAGCGAACAACCATCTGGCAATCATGGACGCGGATAATAATGAGAAAAAGGAGGGAGAGGAAGGAGAAATCTGTATTGCCGGGCCGGTCCTGGCTGACGGATACCTCAACAACCCGGATGAAACCGCCAGATCATTCAAAGACAGCTGGTTCCACTCGGGCGATCTTGGCACATGGAAAATGATAAACGGAAAAAGGTATTTTTATATTATTGGCCGGATCAAAGAGATCATCATCAAAGGAGGCGTCAATCTATCTCCTTCAGCTATAGAAGATGCACTCCTCAAGTCATTCCCAGAAATCGATGAAGTGAGTGTGGTGGGCTACCCTGACGCGCGCATGGGGGAGGAAATTGCAGCGGTTGTCGTTTCTAAAAAACGGTTCATACTGCCGGATCAGGTCCCCGGACTCTCCCCATATGAAACGCCGAAAAAATTGTTCTTCGTGGAAGGCCTCCCGAAGACCTCAACCGGTAAAATCCAGCGCGTGGAGGTGAAAAAATCGGTTGCCGAACTCGTTCAAGGGGAGCATCCAAAGCATTATTACGCCCGACAGATTACGGCTGAAGAGGCAAACGTCATTAAAAAAGCTCTTAAAATAAATAACGCGCGCTTTCCTTTTGTTCCTTCGACATTGAAGGAATTTATTGCTCGAACACACAATGGACTCTTTTGGGGTGTTTTTGAGGAATCTGAAGGCCTGGTAGGATCGCTCTCCTGCCTCCTGCTCAACCACGGGGTCGTGGAAAAGCTGAAAACATGGAATAAAACGACAGACAATGGGACTCTTGCCAACCATGATCCACAAGGAGATACGCTCCTTTGTGTTGCTATTTCCGTGGAACTGACAAGGTCGAACCTTGTCAGTAAACAAGGTTCGACCTTACCACACAATGAAAAGTTACGTCGGCTGGGCGCGCAACACATAGAAGAATATGTGAAGTCAGGGAACGATCCTGTCTTAGAATTTCATCGCAAATCCAAAGGAGGAATACCGGGGGCGAGCGTGTGGAAGATCTTAAAGAACGGCAGGCCGGAGGATGAGGAAGCAATGGGCTACAACGTACTCATGAAGTATCCTGCGATAACTGAGGAAACAAAGATCGTCCGAAGCAACGCTCCGTCTCCCGCTATCCTCCTTATTGAGCACGCGCTCCTCTGGGCCAAAGAACACGGAATCAAGGAAGTCATCGCCTTCTCCAGACCTTCCGGATTCAAAAAATTTCTATCAGGGATATAACTGTTTGCCGGTCTCCCAACTTCGCCAGTCTTCGAGGCTAAAGTGGTAGTTTGTGGCCACCATATCTTTGACTGTTACTGATGTGTTGGTTGCGCCTCAAGGAGCCGGAGCTGCCAGCGTGACGCACGATCTTTCCTCGGTCTACCCGGTCGATT
>JACQHE010000057.1 GCA_016199185.1 Candidatus Gottesmanbacteria bacterium | reverse complement strand
TTCCTTCTGCCCGGGCTTGAAGCCCCGAGCTTTCAAAGGGGGCGATTTCCCAAACGCGCAGCACCGAGGCTGTCTCCCGCAAAAACCGGACGGCCGTAAGCACAATCGGGTCGGCAACAGTATCTCCCGGCTGCACGGGTGACAGAGAAAGATGTATCACCGGAAGATCTGCCGCGGAGGGATACTGCGACAGCACCACACCCTGGTCGTCCAACGCATAGGTCTCGCCGCCCACTCCCGCAATCACAAAGGGTTTGCGGGGCACGGCCGTAATGACGAGGGTGCCGGGATATTTTCTCTTAAGAGACACACTCCCGACTAATGGATTCTCCTTGAGGATTTGATCCTGTACGTCGCTCACGGGGAAAAACAAAAGGTTCTTGGGGAGACTGGTCTCATCCACGGCAACGGCAATCCCCTCCCCGGACACCTCTACCATCGTGATGGTAAATAGTTTGTTGACTCCCCAGGCGAACACACCGCTTACCAAAAGAATGGCCAGGGCAAAGGCCATGATTCTGCCAAACTTCCGCCATGCAAACGCTCGTCTCATGCTCGTGAGAGGATATCCTCTATCTCTTGTACCACCTTGACTGCGCCCTCTCGTGGATACATCTTTGCTACCCGCGTTGCATGCGATTTGTACGCAGCCAGAGACTGCATCATGGTACCAATGTGCCCAAGAAGTGTTTCGGCCGTAAGCGTTTTTTGATTGAGAACAATCGCCATGCCCTCATGGGCAAGTGACAACGCGTTTTTCGTTTGTTCGTCACCTGCTGCCCACGGGAGCGGTATGAAGATAGCCGGCACGCCGAGCGCGCAGGCTTCAGCGACGGTGTTTGCCCCAGACCGACCGATAAGGATCGAGGTATGGCCATAAATCCACGCAAGATCCGAGGCGTCGAAATACTCTGCCGCGACGTATCCTTTCTCGGTATGTTTGTGCGCGCTGGGCAGATCAGCCGCACCCACTTGATGAATCACGGTGCAGCGCTCACAAAGCTGGGAAATGATGGGGAAGACGAGTGCGTTGAGCGTGCGCGCGCCGGTACTGCCGCCGGTTATATATAGTATGGGCCGCGTCACGCCGATCGGGAAGGATGGCTTTTGGAATGGATGAAACAGTGCCTCACGAAGCGGGATGCCAATCTCACTGGACAACAATACGCGCCTGGCAAACGCGGCAATAATTCTGTTGGCAAACCCCAACTCACCAGTCTGCTCGTGGATAATGACCGGAATCCCCAGCATCCATGCCGCCACACAAACCGGCAGTCCTACATACCCACCGAAGGAAAGCACGACAGACGGACACTCCTTGATTAATAGGCGCAATGATTGAATAAGCCCTATCGGTACCTTCCAGACCGATAGCCCCTGCCTTCCGGTCACAATGACATGAAACGGGACGCCCGACGCTCGGACAAGCCGCTCCTCGTGCGCCGGACTGCCGCCTCCTTCAAACGCTTCACTCCGGCCGACGAAGACGATGTCCCACGGGAGTTTGCGCCGTTTGATTTCCTCAATAACGGCGATGGCCGGTGTCAAATGTCCGCCGGTAATGCAAATGGTTGGTTGGTTCATATTTTTCGCTGTCTACTGATATTAAACACAATCCCGGTTGCGGCAAGTACGATGACTAAGCTCGACCCGCCGTAAGAGATAAGCGGCAGCGGTATGCCGGTCAGCGGAATAAGTGCCGCCATCGCACCGATATTGAAGACGCTTTGCATCCCGATCCATGATGCGATACCCGCGGCCAAAAGTCTCCCGAACGGATCGGGCGCTCGAGCTGCCACCCGGAATACCCGCCAAACCAGAAATGCGAAGGCTCCCACGACGAGGATTGTACCCAGAAATCCCACTTCCTCACCGATGATGGCAAAAATGGAATCGGTGTTTGCCTCCGGCAGGTACTCATATTTCTGCCGTGATTTGCCGATCCCTATCCCTGTCCATCCACCCGATCCGAGCGCTAACAACACCTGTCGAATCTGATATGACGCGCCTAACGGATCACGTTCGGGGTTGAGGAAGGTCGTGAGACGGGCAAACCGATACGGCGAGGAGATTGCAAGCAGCGTCACCCCAACAATCACCACCGGAACAAGCAGGGCAAAATGCTTGGGCGAAGCACCGGAAAGAAAGTACATGATGGTGGCAATGGTGACCAGGATAATCCCTGTTCCCAGATCAGGCTCAAGGATCACGAGGCCAAACACGATGGCGGTCAAAAGGAGAAACGCACCAAACCTACTTTTCTCGCGGCTCGTAAACCACGCAGCAAGATAGAGGATGAGCACGAGTTTGGCTAACTCAGCAGGCTGCAGGATGAAGAAACCGAAGTTGAGCCACCGGTGCGCGCCGAGGGCGGCAACGCCAAATCCCGGGATGAATACGGCCATGAGAAGCCCCATAGTGCCAACAAGCGCGGGCAGCGCAAGCGCGTACCACCGATGATAGTCGATACGCGACATGATCAACATCGCCCCGAATCCCAATACCAACCATTTGAGCTGCTCGCGGGCAAAGTAGTATTGATCCCCGAAGTCCCGGATGGCTATAGCAACCGACGAGTCATACACCATGAGTACGCCAAACAATGCAAGAAAAACGACAATCCCGATCAACCACCGATCGGGTGATGAAAAAATACGTTTTATTTTCATAATCCGGATGAGTACTTTCGCACAAACTGGGCAAATAGTTCTCCTTTTTTCTCAAAGTTTTCCCATACGCTGTAGCTGGGGGATGCGGTGGAAAGTAAACACACAGAATGCGCTCGAGCATGTTCAAAGACGAAGGAAACCGCCATACCCATTTCTTTCGTCCGTAGTACATGTAACGGTGTGTATGAGGCTTTTATTATAGCTTTATAGATGGCCTCACCACTATCCGGAAAAAGTACCACCGTAGGGATACGGCGCGCGGCGATCATGGTGCCTAATCGGGAAAAATCGTAGCCCCGATCCTGACCCCCAAGGAGGATGGCACCGACGGATGGAAATGATTCTATGGCGCAAATCGTGGACTCCGGAGTCGTAGAAATCGCGTCATCATAAAAAGAGAGGTTCCGAAATGTCCCGATGTATTCCAGCCGATGCGGGAGGGGTCCAAAACCGACAACCGCCTTTTCCATTGTTTCCGGAGGAACGTCCAGTAATCCTGCCGCTGTCACGGCTGCCCGAACGTTGTCTTTGTTATGACGGCCGAGAAGATGGGGTTGCGTGTAATCAAACGGCAACCGGGCGACGAACGGTACGGATTTGGCTTTGGTTATTTTTGCTAAACGGACGAGTCTCGGATAATCGGGATTGTAAACGAGATAATCGTCGCTTGTCGATCGGGTTACTATACGCTCTTTTGCACGCCAATATGCTTGTACGTCACCGTGGTAATCCATGTGTTCTGGAAACAAATTCGTGATGAGAGCAATCCGGGGTGAGTACGCTATGGTATCAAGCTGGTAACTGGAAAGCTCGATAACGTATACCGTTTCAGAACTTTTCTCCTCACAAAGTGCGGTGAGCATGGGGTTGCCGATGTTGCCGACCAGATGCACGTTTTTTCCGCCTTTTTTGAGTATCGCATACAATAGTGAGGCCGTCGTGCTTTTGCCTTTTGAACCGGTGACACCGATCGTATACCCCCGTGTATTGGCAAAAAAAATATCGGTCGCTGTCGTAAAGGGCACCGGTACGAGGTGTTTTGGGATGCCCGGCGTCTTGATCACCACATCGTACGCTTCCAAACCGGTAAGATAATCAGGCCCGTTTTTTTGATCAGAAATGCTCACGATAGCGCTCGGGACCATAGTTTGCAAAAATGCGCGGGTTGCTTTCCCCTCTTTCCCGTAGCCCAAGATGCATATCTTTTTTTCTGCCAGACTTTTAAGTTTCATAGATTAGCAAGTGACTTCTGAAATGATGTCGGTATCCGATGATTTTGAGGAAGCGAAAACAACTTCTCTCTCAATGCGGGAAGTCTATTCCATTGGTCACCGATCTCCCAATGAAGTATCTGCATACAGGTGTCTGAATCATATTGTCCGGATTGTGACGCTTTATGCAGAGCAAATCGACCTTCCTCGGGAGTACCTACGCAATCAAACGGCTTGACGCCTGTAAGACCCAAGAGTTCCCGAAACGTAGGGAGAAGCGATTCGCGTGCATAAAGATTCATACCAAAAATAGTAAGCAGACGGTCTTTGGGAATAAACGCGGATAATAGAAGAAATACAAACACGCATTTCGGACATGTTCCGCACCACAGCGATCTTGGCGTTTCGACGTGTCTGAAAAAATTGGCATTACAACTGGAAAACGAGGAAAAGTATTGTTCTAATTTGGAAAATAGTTCGACAATTTTTATCTCTTTCATCGGACGAAGTAGGGAGAAATACGTGATATCGGGAGTAATATAGTCACTCACATAACGCTGAAATAATGTTTCAAACTCAAGCGTCTTGCTCCATTGGTGATTTATCTCCTCGCCCAGGTACTGCGTGTTCGGGTAGTTTGCGCTTTCCTCATTGGATGCAACGATGTATCGATATCCTCCGATGACAGCAAGAAACAGATCTACAAACGCATAGATTGCCGAAACCGGTACATGGCCGTTGTACACATCCCCTCTCCTGTTTACTGCATAAAGGTTCGGATCAATCTCCCGCGTAACTTCAATAAGCGGCTTGCCGATAATTTCAGCCACACGACGGTGAATGTCTCGCGCGTCAAGGCTGACAAGCGAAAAGTCCTTATGATTCTTCTTCAATAACTCGGAAGAAACAATTGAGTCTTTGCCACCCCCCAGCCCAACGAGCGATTTATCCTGTGTGGGCAGTTTCAAAGGATTTGGGGTAGTAGTTTTTGAAACGGGAAATTGTACGAGACGGCGAAAATCAATCTTGTTTGTATAAAAAAACTCGCCCAAGCCCTTTGTATACAAAGTATTCCAAAACGCCGCCTGATCCTTGGTTAGCGCAATCTCTCCTGTGTCTATTATCCCAGGACAAAATGTCTTCCAGTAACTTATGCCGAGCATCAAGTGAAGCGCATCTAAAACACTCTTGAGTAATCCCGAGTCAGCACCCGTGGATAACCCGGGAACGATCATTCGCTCCTCAAACGAAAACGCTTCGTCTCCGTGAACCAACGAGTAAAGAAATACGATCGACTCGTTCGACGCATCTATCCTATATCGACCGAACGTGAACGTGGAAGATGTTGAAGGCATAGGCAAGAAACATTCTACAAAGATTGCTGCATCAGGAGAGCAATCCAGAGTCCGAATATGGCAAGCACGATGGAAATGATCCAGAAGCGCATCACTATTTTTGGCTCCGGCCAGCCGTGATACTGGAGCCACAGGTGAAATGGGGCAACCGGAAATACTTTCCTGTGGAAAAACTTTTTCGAGAGGAGCTGAACCAGCGAAGAAAGCACCTCCAGGACAAATACGCCGCCAATGACCAGGAGCGCCGGCGCTTTGCCGAGGATCAAACCAACGACGGCGATGGTCGCGCCAAACGAGAGCGCGCCCACGTCGCCTAAGAATATGCGCGCCGGATACACGTTAAAGTACAGGAAGGCGATTACCCCGCCCAACCAGAGCGCGATAAACACCGATAGCGGCGTATCCAAAATTGAGGCGGATATGATCCAGAAGGCTCCCAACGCAATCATGAGCACCCCCGAGGCTAGCCCGTCCAGTCCGTCGGTGATGTTAAATGCGTTGGCAAATGCGATGATCACAAATACGGCAAACGGCACGAACCACCAGCCCAGGTGAAACACGCCCACGAGCGGCACGTAAAAGATGTCGATTTTGAGCTCATTGACCAGCCAATAACCGATGACGCTTGCCAAAACAATTTCCAAAATCAATTTGTGCCGCAGCCGCAATCCGAAAAAGTCGCTGCCTTTAAGCCACACAAAGGTCTTTTTCATGTCATCGACAAGCCCCAGTAGGCCAAACGATACGAAGGTGAACAGGAGTATTTTTATCTCGCTGCCCATGGCGTAGACGGCCGTAATCGGCACCCAGAAATACTGGAGAAGCAGCATAAGTATGGGGAAAAGGATAGTAGTCAGAAGAATGATCAGAAGCCCGCCGCCTACGGGCGTGCCTACTTTGCCCTTATGAAGTTTATCAAAGATGGGGGTGCGCTTTTCAAACACGTCCAGAGTTTTTTGCGCCAGGCGCTGAAACCGCCAGATATAGAGGAGCCGAATGAACGGAATATAAAGAATGCTATGGGTAAGCCAAGAAAAAAGAAGAACGCCCAAAAGTAAACTCATAAATGTATAACTCCCCCCGAAACCCCCCTCTTAGATTAAGAGGGGGTAGGGGGAGTTACCCCAGGATATGTGGTAAAAAAATTACTGCAGCCACAACAAGCGCACCCACGGCGGTGATGAGCATCATGCCGGCAGACACGTCTTTGGCGATTTTGGCTTCCGCGCGATACTCGCGGGTAATCAAGTCCGTCATGGCTTCTATGGCCGTATTGACCATCTCCGCGGTGAGCCCCAGGACAATCGTAAAAACGAGGATGAGCATCTCAATAGAAGTTACCCGAAATAACCATCCTCCAATCACCGCCAAGGCAGACAGTACGAGGTGGACGCGAAAATTGGGCTGCGTACGAACGGCCCATCGGATACCGTCGATGGCGGTTTTGACGGAAACATGGTGCTTACGAAGGGCTTCCCGCATAAAGGCAAGGACAAGTATAGCACTAATACCCTTTTCTTGTCCTTTCCCACCACTCTATGGCGCGCGTGGGCCAGTATCGTGGCGATACGGGCAGATCGTGTGCATGAATCGTTTGGACCTCCCGTCCCCCGAAGCCGGTTTTAAATACCGTGATGCCGTGCCACGGATGATTCGCCGCATCAAGTGGCGCGATGCCCCAAAAGTTATAGACTTTCATCCCCCGGCGCTTCGCTTCACGAATCGCCTCCCACTGGATCGCGTAGTTAACGGAATAGTCAGTAGGAACTGATGCGCTGTGATGGTATATTGCCTGATCAGCGAGGAAAAGGATGATCGCGGCGCTTAAAAGTGTCTGTTGGTAATATCCAAGGAGGAGTACGGCTTTCCCCTCCTTTACGAATACATCAAACTCTTCCCGTATCCCGCGATGTTCTACAAAGTGGTGGCGCTTTGCCGTCTCCCCGTACAACACAAAAAACTTATCCAAATCGATGGGAGCGGTTGTGGTGACAATACGTACCCCCAGATGCTGTGCATGCCGTATCTCATATCGCGTAGTTTTACGCATACCGGCAAGGATCGCCTCTTCGCCGGGTGTAATATCCAGCACCCAACAGCGCTCGGCATCGACTTCGTGCGTCGCCGCCGGCAATAAACCGAGCGTCTGAAGAAATTTTCTGTGCTGGACGAGGTCCGCAACCGGCGGACTGACCCGAATAAATGAAGCACCTTCGCGCTTGGCCTGGTCTCGGAGAAAATCCGTAACACGACTCCATCGTTGAATAGACGGCGAAACTATCGGCCCTTGGCGCACATGGAGGTAGATGCCGCGCCGTGCCCGCACGGTCACCACCTGAAAAATACCGATGAGTTTGGATCCGTCGTAGAGGCCAAATCTCGTGAGTGGGAGAAGTTGTTTTTTGACAACTTCTCCCCACAGCCACGACTGAAACAGCGCCCCCGGTGCGTGGCTCTCCCAAAACCGCTCCCATTCTTCCCGATCCGTTATTTCTCTGATAGTCATTACTACGTCATTCCGAGCGACCCCGACGTACGTCGGGGGAGTCGAGGAATCTAGCGAAGCGCTCCCTTCGATCGCTAGATCCCTCGCTGCGCTCGGGATGACAGATAACATCTGTCAATTTGCAAAAACTTGAGTGAACATTTTTCCATAGATATCTCCATCTATGACACCGATGCCGATGCGAGTCCACGCAGGATCGAGGATATTCCTGCGGTGGCCTTCACTATTCATAAACCCGCTGTGAGCAAGCTCCACATCCGGCGCGTAGGCCAGGTTTTCTCCGATGAGAGCGTACTCCAATCCTTCTTGTCTGGCGCGGTACCCCACGTCGCGCCCCTCCGGGCTGTAGTGCGCAAAGTACCTGCGCTCAAACATGTCGCGGCTGTGGCCCCGGGCAACCGCCGTCAACGTCTCCTCTACACGAAGTGTGGGTAGCCCCTCCTTCGCACGCTCTCGGTTGACTCGTTCAATCATTTGCGCTTCACTGCCGGGATCGATGGTCAACTGACCGGGCTCTGGACTAACTTCAAGATTTAACCGTTCCTGCGATTTAGGTTTGATGGTGACGAACTTGAGCGCTTCCCTTGTCACGGAGTCAAGCGATGATTTGACACTCCCTCCATAGCGTTCAGACAGGAGAACCAGCCTGCTGCCAACGGCAGAGTTTTTGATATCCCGCTTGACGGTACCGCGAACGGGAAGAGCGATGATGACGAGGAGGAGAAATGCAACGAAAATAAGTGCGTTGATCACTGCAAAAATTGATCCAAACCACCGATTCACGACTGACCCCATGACTTTCTGCGAAACTTTCAGAAGCGGCCACTCCAGAATCGAATTGATGACCATCTCGCTTGGAAACGCAAGCACCAGGTATCCCAATACATTGGTCCAGACGCTCGGCAGACCGAACGTTGCAACCAAAAATTCGCCGACCTGAGCGTGGAACCGGATGGCAATCCAAAGCGATGCCAGAAACGCGATGGTGTTAGAAAGAAGCGACACCAAGCCCTTATCCCAGCCGTCAATGACTTGGTACAGGACAACAAAAAATATCACCCAGTCAATCCAATTAAATTGCATAGAGCACCTGCCGTGCCTCCTCTTCTGTAATCAGCGTGGGTAAATTCACTATATGGGCAGCCGCATCTTCCGCCCGCGGACAACTCCCTGTCGAATCGACACTATCATGATACCAATTACCCAAGAGAATACCATGTCGCTTTGCTTGCCGTATCACATTTAGAGGATCATCGACTCGAATCGAGTATCGTAAATATATAGCCTCCTTGTCCACTATTCCCGATCGCAAGACATCGTGATAATACGAGGCGATGCGGCGGCGCTGGTCGTTGTATCGTTCAAGTTTGACAAGCTGCTTGACGAGAAGTTGGGCGAGCGCATTGGGATAGCGGCGCGGCGATAGAAACGGCGGGTTTGGTATTGAGAGAAGATGCAATTGCTTCATTGCTTCCAGCATCACCTTCCCGAATACAATATTGTAGGTCGGCAGTATCACCGCAAACGCAATCGGGTGCAGTAATTGTTGTACTATCCATGAATTTGATGGATAAGATAATTTGTTTTGTATCTCTTTAATCTTCCATTTGACATTTGTCATTTGACATTTGTCATTTATAGTGGCCATCCCTCCCCACACGCTGGAGACTACCTTATCCCTCCCGAAGCTGAAAAACGCCGCATCGCCAAGTGTGCCAATTTTTCTCCCATTGTATTTCGCTCCCAAAGCATGCGCGCAGTCCTCGATAACGATGAGTTTATATTTCTTTGCAATCACGAGGATTGCATCCATCTGCGCCGGGACTCCAAACGTATGCTGAACGACGATTGCCTTGGAACGCTTGGTAATCTTTTTTTTCAAATCTTTGGGATCGATATTGAAGCTCTCGTCGATATCCACATAGACCGGCGCTGCTCCTGCCCACCGCACGCTATTGGGGACCGCCACACACGTAAATGCCTGGATAAGCACTTCGTCATCTCGGCCAACATCAAATGCTCTTAAAAGTGCGTAAAACGCCGTACGGCCGCTATCAAAAGAAACGCCGTTAAACCACTTTTCAACCGTATCTATTGCACTCCCTTGTTGCCAGGATGCAGGATGAGAAAGAATACGCAACGCTTCAAAAGCGTCCTCTCTTTCTGTGTCTGGTGACAACGATGAAGATATTACTTGCATAGTATTCGCAACACATGTTCCGCTTCTTTGCCCTTAAACAACACGACGTCTCCCGTTGTGACGTTCTGTTGTATTCTCACTGCTGCTTTTTGAGAGGACAAAACGGTAACGCCTTTCCCTGTTTTTCGCTCGCCGCGGGCGAAGTCCTCAACAAAATTACGATTGGTAAGGATAATTTCATCGCAAATGTTTCCGGCGTAGCTGCCCACCTCTTCATGGCTTTTGGGTGCGTATGCACCCAGTTCAATCATGGGTTGGAACACCAAATATTTTTTTCCTTTTCCCCACGCGAGCACGTCTAATGCGGCTTTTGCAGCATCAGGATTGTTGTTAAAGGTATCGTTGATGAACGTCGAGCCGTTGACGCCGGGAACAATCTCCAGTACTTTTGCTGCCGGCTGTATATGCGACGTTGCGCGGGCTGCCTCCGGTAGCGTCATACCGGCAGCCACGGCGCCTGAGATCGCAAGCACGATATTGGTTGCCTGATGCTTGCCAACAACACGCGCGCGCACGTCTGCTTTTACTTTCCCAAAGTTCGCGGTAAATGAAATGCCGTCAAGCCCGGCTTTGATATCCGTAGTTCTGATTCTCCCCTCCCAGACGTCGCACCCATCGCGCCCTGCCCATCCGGCCATGGTCCGTACGCGCGCATCATCGGCATTCACGATGGCTATCCGCCTGCCCGCAAGACCGGCAAACAGTTCGTATTTGACCTTCATCGTGTTCTCAAGCGTCCCGAATAAGTCCTGATGCTGGGGGTTAATCGCGGTGATGATGCCGATCTCCGGTCTGACCATTCTGACCATCTCCGCGATCTCTCCGATTTTGTACGCGCCCATCTCCACCACAAACATTTCATGTTCCGGTTTTAAGCTTTTGAGAATTACCTCCGCGATCCCAATGGGCGAGTTTTTGCTCGCCTCGGTTTTGAGCACCTTAAACTTTGCCGAAAGGATGGTTGCTAGATAGTCCTTGACGGACGTCTTGCCATAGCTTCCCGTGATGCCGATGACCGTCATGGACGTATGCGAGCCTAGCTTCCTCACGGCAAGCGCGATAAGAACGGTGTGATAGAGCTTCACCGGCGCGTTAAGGAGCAAAACAAGGATCCACGTCATCGGGAAACTCAACAAATCTGCGATCAACAAACGGAGAAGCACAACCCACGGAAAGAACCAGACTATGCTACCGCTCACCATTAAACTTAAGACAACCAAAAGTGTGGACTTCGGTGTGATTGGCGGTCGGCGGCGAGGAGGCCACCAGAAGCGTTTGCCCTGCGGCGTGCGCAGGTGAATACGCATCCTGTCCCAACGGTACTCCTTCACCCACCACACTTCCGCGTAGCTAAGCGTATTGAGTAGTATCCGAATCGCCCAGGCAACAATAACAAAAAATATCACAGTTTCCATGTTTTCATAAAGCGTAAGACGTAGGAAATGAAAACCTCCGGTTGTTTAAACGGCACGCCGTGGTCGGCTTCGGGGATGACAATAAGCTCTGATCCGGCGATCACCTGGTGCATACGCTCGGCTATGGATACGGGCACGATAATATCGTATTCACCCCAAAGAAGGAGCGTGGGGATATCCACGGCCTCCATGGCAGCAACCAAATCCTCCTTCACAATCTGCTTAAACGTCTCCCGCATGGCCCCCTGCGCTCGAAAAAACTCTCTGGCCCCCACCACATAGTAATACCACCGTCTTACCGCGTCCTGAAAGAGATGAAACGGAGGAATTGAAAACAAAAATCCCCCGATTTTCGCCAAAGCAATAAAAAGCAGAAGTTTTTTCTTTGGTATCGGGGTAAATCCAGGTGTTCCGGATAAAATAAGTGCTCGAACACTATTTGGATGCAACTCATGGTATTTAAGCGACACTCTCCCACCGAAGGAGTGTCCGATAAAAACAGGACGCTCTATTCGGTTCTTTTCCAGATATTCATCCAAAAACTTCACGTAGTCTGTAAGGGACATCGGCTTCTCCGGCCTCCGGGCATCCCCAAATCCCGGCATATCCGGCGCCCAGACGCGGTACCCGCATTTCTTCAATTCACCGCCAAGCGGAGTAAATGTTTCCCCTGACAACCCCCACCCGTGAAGAATGACGACCGCAGAACGATTCATAGAAGTTTTTTACTGGCGTCCGAGATATCACGACTGACTACCAATCCTGCCCCAACCATAGAGTTGCTGCCGATTCTCACACCAGGCATGAAGCTCGTGTTGACCCCAATGCGAACGTTTTTCCCAATCAGAGCACCGAGTTTGGTCCGTCGGGTATTCATCCGATTGTCTCCGATAGCCGAAGCTATTTCTCCCCTATCAAGTCGTAAATTCGCACACACTGTCCCCGACCCCATGCTGACGTCTTCTTCAATCACACTATCCCCGATATAATTACTATGGAACCAGCAGTTATCGCCGATGTAGCTTCTGGTGATATCGGTGTTAAATCCCGTCACACAGCCCGCACCGATGTGGCTGTGTCTCACTATATTGTTGTTGCCGATAATCGTGTTCTCGCCGATGTAACACGGCCCTACGATCTTTGTGTTCTCAAAAACTTTTACGTTATCGCCAAACGTCACATTGCCTTCTATCACGACGTTGTTACGTATTTCAAGATTCTTTCCCTGATGAGACGAGATGTCCTTCAATAAAACATCCATCACATCCAATACATGCCATGGATACTTAAGAGATGTTACCGGACCGTCATAAGGCTCTAATACAAATTCTTCGCTCTGCATGAGCGACGTTACTGCTTTTTCGTATAGGTCATCTGCATCGCTGCGGGTCCCACGAATCGCTGCAACGAGTTTACCGGCGTGGGCAATAAAATGGCCTGAAACATTCACATATTGACTCGGTTCGTTACCCTGTCCAGGTTTTTCATGAATTCCGAGAATTTTACTTCCTTTCAATGCCAGGTATCCCCCCGGATAGTACGTATCAGGCTTCCACCCGGCAATCACCCCAAAAACTCGTTCGGATAATCCTCGCTTAACTATTCTCCGAAATACTGAACCATCTTCCAATACATCAGCAATCACTATTAACAAGCTCGCTCCCTGAAGTTTTGCTGATGCAGCTAACACTGCATCGGACATACCTTTGGCAGATTTTTGGGTAACAACGTCGTGGGGAACAGAAAACGTAAACGACTGAAAAAACGGGGCATTATCCTCGTTGGCGACCACAACCACCCGAGAAACTTCTTTCGGTAAAGAATGAGCAATCGCATGCTCAAAGAATGTTTTCCCAAAAAAGGGGAAAAGATTTTTGTCCGTCGTAATCGGCCAAAAGCGTTTGCCTTCGCCGCCGGCAAGGACGACGGCAACAAGATCTTTTTTCATACCCTTTCCTCCTTCACCCGTTCAATGACGGCTCCCATCCCGCGAAGCCGCTCTTCTATTTTCTCATATCCCCGGTCGATGTGCTCCACGCCATGGAGGACACTTTGCCCGTGGGCGGCAAGGGCAGCAAGCACGAGCGTCGCGCCCGCGCGAAGATCATTCATTGTGAGAATGGCGTTGTGGAGCGTAGTCGGGCCATGAATACGGATGGCGTGATAATCTCCAGGCGTATGATCCTCCCAGTTGAAGTTGTAAAAACCTGCCGGATTGGCAACGTCGGGGTCGTATGGTTCGATTTGGGCGCCCATTTTTTTGAGTTCCTCTGCGTACCCGAATCGGTTCTCAAATACCGTTTCATGGATGGTCGCGGTACCCGTCGCCTGGGTCATGAGGACAGCCCAGGGCGCCTGCCAATCCGTCATAAAGCCGGGGTGCTGTTGGGTTAGAACGTCAACAGAAATGATTTTATTCTGTCGAAAGTAACGGGTTTTCGTGGCATCAATCGCTTCGTATCCACCGCCGGCAACTGCAAACACTTCGAAAAAGGCCGAAAGGTGCTGGCGCTGGGATCCTATAACGGTAATATCGCCGCCGGTAATAGCTGCCGCTATAGCAAACGTCACCTCTTCATTGCGATCCGGCATAATCGTATACTGCGTGCCGCGCAAGGATGAAACGCCTTCAATCGTAATTTCTCGAGGCGCACTCCGTCGTATCCGCGCGCCCATATGGTCGAGAAGGGCTATAAGCTCATCGATTTCCACCTCTTCTGCCGCTCCTTTAATGACCGTCGTTCCCGCCGCAAGCACTGCCGCAAGAATGACGGTTTCCGTGCCGGTATGCGAGTTCTTCGTAAATTCATAGCTCGTGCCGCGCAGCCCCTCGGGCGAAGTGGCATAAAAGTATCCGTCCTCGGAATGATATTCTATCGCGGCTCCCATGCTACGAAGCGCCTCGATATGCCGGTCGATCGGACGGGCGCCGATCCTGCATCCGCCGGGGTTGGGGATCATCGCGCGGCCAAAGCGGGCGAGAAGCGGCCCGATGACCATCGAAGACGTGCGAAGCCGGGCACCGATGTCCAGAGGCACTTGGAATTGACGTGCATGACCGTTATGGATGGTCAACGTACTCCCCTTGCGATCAACCGTGGTACCGAGACTTGCCAGCACCTCAAGCATAATCGCAACGTCGCGGATATCCGGAACATTATGGATGATAAGGGGTTCATCCGTGAGAAGGCCTGCCACCATGAGTTTGAGCGCCACATTTTTGGCACCGCCGAGTTTCACCTCACCGTGCAATGGCTTTCCGCCAGAAATTATAAATGTATCCATATCAAAACTCTCCTAACCGTACAATCTCTTCCTCAAGTTCTACCCCAAACTGTTTCTTCACCTTGGCCCGGGCACGCTCAATCAATTCTACCACGTCGCGAGCGCTGGCTCGTCCGTTGTTGATGATGAAATTAGCATGAATCGGAGAAATTTGGGCATCCCCAACGGCTGCCCCTTTGAGCCCCGCGTGATCCACGAGAAACCCGGCGGACGTCGTGTGGCCCGGGGTTGCGACTGCTACAGCATCGGCTTTGGAGATATTACGGAACGTACACCCCGGGCTTTTGACTCCTTGTGGTTGACTCTCTCTGCGATACGCGACGCTTTGATTGGCAACCTTCCACAGATCTTCCTTGTTTTGCGGTGTGAGCGCAAATACCACGCGCAGCGCTATATCTCCGCTTTTCTGGATGATACTCGCGTCATAGGCGAACCGGAAGTATGACCGGTCCACTACCTTGATATCGTTCCGAGGCGTAAGGATAGTCACCTGATAGACGGCGTCTCCCACGTACGCCTCTGGTTTGGTCCACTTGGAGTTCATAAATATCGCGCCACCCACGGTGCCGGGGAGCCCCAGATGTGCTTCCAGTCCCCCAAGCCCTTCTTCCACCGTAAAGCGAACGAGCTTATTGAATACCACACCGGAATCTGCCTCGACAAATACCTTGCCCTTGGCCTCACCCCCCTGGTACGTGCCCTTCATGCCACGGATCGTGATCGCACCCGTATTGTTTTTGACGACTAATCCACGAATTCCGCCATCTGCGATAAGAATATTGGACCCGCCGCCTAAGATGGTGACCGGAGCCTTCATCCCTCGTCCTTTGACTATCGCGGCAACAAACTCCTCTACACTTCGAGCTTCGTAAAACAAGTCTGCAGGACCGCCGATCTTGAGCGTCGTAAACGGTGAAAGCGGCACGTTTTGTTGAAAGGAGACGAACCCTTCTTTTGAACTTTTAATTTGCATTTTGTTTGACATATTGTATATACTATGTGTGGTTGTGAAGTTCTTCACACCCATAATAAGTCCTTTTTGATGATATTCGGCTTCATGCCGTGCTCCACCGCAAGGCGGACTAGTCATAGAGGACTTATTTTGTTTATGTCTAAAGGATTTTTCTTTGTATAATAGTTCTTTCCAAAATTCTCAAAATCGTATATATCCACAATTAAAGAAACTTTGTTTTTTACATAATCGAGGTACCTCGTTTCTTTTTTAACAAAAGCTCTTTGAACCGTCCAAATAATATAATCAATGATCTGCAAGCAGGGTTCGGCTTGCGGAGCTTGCGGATAGATTTTTATTTCCGATTCAACTTTCGTTTTCCATTTATTTTCAAAAGCGATAACTGCTTTTTGTATAGCTTCTTCAAGAGGAATTTGACGCGCCCTGTTCGTTCTAACAGAAAAATAAATAACATTCTGTTTTGATGCATGGAGTTGATTTTGAAATAATTTGCTTATTAGATCATCGTAAAAAAGATTGGGTTTCCCTTTATGTTTAAAACGAAAGACGCTTTCAATTTTTCTGGCAACTATAAATTCGGCCTTGAAGGCTAAACCGACAATTGTTTTGAAAACCTTCTCTCGAACTTCCGGAGAATCATCAGTTGCATGGAAATAATTAAGGGATTTTCTAAACGAAAGAATTGCCTGTAAATACGAATCATTTTTGATTTCATCTTTTATTTTAACTATTGCCTCACGAAGTTCTTTGGGATTTCCGGTCCTAATGAACCCAAGTATAAGAATTTTTGAACAACCTTCTGTACCAACAATATAATTGCCGTACCTGTTATAAAAATACGGATCGCCTGATTCGTCTACAAAAAAATAGTTTACCTCGTCCTTAATTTTTCTCATAGTATCTTCCTCGCCCACTGGTAAATGTCTCCCGCACCCATGAATACTATCACGTCATTCTCGTTAAGCTCTTTTTCCAACCATTCGGAGACATCGTTTCTTGTGGGAGCATAGATACCGCCCAGCCGCTGGACGAGCCCCTCCTCTGTCTGGGCCTCCCGGGCGGAGGCATAGACATCCGTCACGAGGGCGATATCTGCCTTCACAAGCGCCCGCGAAAAATCAGTCAGTAATGCTTTCGTGCGTGAGTAGGTATGTGGTTGGAAAACGATGATCACGCGCCGGCTTGGATACTGCTGCCGAATCGCAGCAATGGTGGCTTGGATTTCCTTGGGGTGATGTGCATAATCGTCATAGATAACGGCTCCGCGCACTTCTCCTAGTTTCTCAAGCCTACGCTTCGTGCCGCCGAAGCGCTCAAGCCCGCGCTTAATGACATCCCGCGCAATACCGATGGCTTCGCATGCCGTGAAGGCCGCGGCGGCGTTAAGCATGTTGTGTACACCAAAAATCTGAAGCGAAACATCAGGTAACCGCGTATGCCCGAACAGAATCACGCGTTGGGCGCCGCGAAGAACTGAACTTGCCGGATCGTCTGCATTAATGATGGTTAATTTACTCTTCCTTTGTAATGCTACAAAAGCCTGTTGTACCGCCGTAAGGTCAGCGTAGACATCCGGGTGATCAAAGTCTATGTTGGTAACCACAAGTATTTCTGGCGTTTGCCACAGAAATCTCGGGGTCTGGTCATGGCCGGGATCCGTCACATATTCATCGGCCTCTGCTACAAACCACTCACCCTTCCCTGCATGTCCGGCGGCACCAAGCCCACGGATAGAACCACATCCGATGGCGTAGGAGGGATCCAGACCGGCCTGGGTCAGGATGGTGGCGATCATGGCGCTCGTCGTCGTTTTCCCGTGGCTTCCGGCTACGGAAATTTGCCGCTTACCCTCCATCGCCATTCCTAACGCCTTGCCATGAGGGAGCGACGGAATTTTCTGTTTCATGGCCTCCTGAACCTGTGGATTATCCCGACCACCGTGCGCGCCGGTATAGATGACCAGATCCGGTTTGAAGGCCACGAAGTGGGCTTCGTCAAACCCTTCGTGAACGGCAATCCCTGCTTTACGAAGCTCTTCATCCGTCGGGAACTCCTCCCCCACGTCACTTCCGGCGATAATCTTTCCTGTCTCCTTCGCCCACACCGCCAACGCTGCCATGGCAACTCCCTTTATGCCCACGAAGTAGATGCGTTTTATCTTTGAAAAACCTCTGGTCATATCGTATAGTATACACTTGCGTGGCGCGATTTTCAGAAATTACGGTAAAGCTATATTACGCTATTAATCAACACTCATTTCGCCCAGAAACGAGTTATGCGAAAGCGAGGCCAGCTAGTAAAATAAACACGTTATGAAAATACTCTTTATACAAACCGGCGGGACTATTGATAAAGACTACCCTCGTTTAACAAAAGGATATGCCTTTGAAATAACCGCACCTGCGGTGAAACGTATTCTTGAAGACATAAGCCCCTTCTTTGACTTTGAAATTTTACCGCTTTTACAAAAAGATAGTCTTGATTTAACAGACGAAGATCGCAACAAAATCCGTGGGGCATGTTTAAGCACCGATGCTGACAAAATCGTTATTACGCATGGAACGGATACTATGATTGAAACCGCTCAACTACTCGGTGACATCAAAGGTAAAGCCATTATCTTAACTGGTGCAATGCGACCAGAGCGATTTTTTAATTCTGATGCAGATTTCAATCTCGGCATCGCAATCGGTGCTATAAACATGGTTAAAGAGGGGGTTTTCATTGCCTTTAATGGCAGAGTATATCCTTACGATAAGGTAAAACGGGATCTTAAAACGGGCCAGTTTGTTAATAGTTAAAACTATCGCTGGCCTCGCCATCGCCTAACACAGAATAAGCGGTTTCGCTCGATTGCACTTCGCTCCGCACGCGCGCCAAAGGGGGCAGGCATATTCCGCTGCAGATTCTAATCTGATAAAATATGGATGCAGCGGAACATCACATATACCGGGACGTTAGGCGAAATTTGATTTGTTATCCTATGAGAAATAAAGTTTGGAATCCTTTAACAAAAGTTGGCGAATTTAGATTAAAATTGTATCCGAAAGACTTCGAGCTCGTTAGGCATTTCTACGAAACAGTACTCGGGTTTCCTGTCATAGATGAATGGGGTGCTGGAGAAGATGAAAAAGGGGTAATGTTCGACACTGGTGTTGCAACACTAGAATTGCTTTCTCCAGACCAATATCAACCAGTTACTGGTTGTAGCCTCTCACTCGAAGTCTCAGATGTTTGGGAGCTATGGAAAAAGTTTCAAAATGGAACGAATATTGTTTTCGGCCTGAGAGATAATTCATGGGGTGATACGTCTTTCAAGATAACTGATCCTGAGGGATTTGAAATTACGTTTTTTACAAAACACACTGGTAATAAATCAAACATCACCTAACACAGTATATGGGGTTACTCCTTCGACTTCGCTCAGGATTCACCCAAATTTCGCACACATTTATTATTTATTGAAAAGGAGAAGAAAATTTTATAAACTCACATCGCAACTTAATTTACGTGCAAAAATTCAACGTTATCGGTTTCGCAAATACGCTGGCAATTATCGACGTCATTTTACATCCCATTTTTCATGCTTGGGTTGCCATAGCTCCAGACTCGTATGAATGGGCTATGAATCTTTTTGTTGCAGGCTTACATCTCGAAGTAACCCAATTTGATACGAGTATGTCGCATATACTTTTGGGAACAGTAGTTGAAGCTAGCGTATTTTGGCTTTTGGGTGCAAGCATTGCACTGATATACAACAAGGTGTCGAGATAAAATTTTCTTCTCTTAATTATAGAGATGCATTTGTTTTACTGTAACCATTCACGAGTTAGCAAAACAGGCACGACGATTTTGTGATAGGTAAAAAATCCGATAGCTTTGCAAGGAGTGGTTCTTGCGAAGCTATTTTTAGTTTTGACAAAATTACGCCATGGCGTAATTTTGTCAAGCGTGGATGATGGGATCAAACACGATCAAACAGTACGTGGTGAACGATGCAACAGAACGCGGTGTTTGAACTCGCAAGGAAGTACCTTGCGTTAGTACCATTACGGATGAAGTAGTCAATTTGACTAACGGCCGTTAGTCAAATTGACTACGTTCGTTTGCCAACTCGTGAACGATTACGTTTTACTCTTCGCTCCTTTCAGTCGTCAGGGCGTATAACAAGGGATATACGATTCGGGGCTCGGCTCGCCCCTCACCAAAATTTTTCTTCCACTTTGTTCCAGAAAAACTTCGTATATCCCTAACGTTAAGAGAATTGACAAAATACACCACGTGGTTTATTTTGTCACGGAGCGGATCGGCGAGCGAAGCGCTTTTTTACTATAGATCGTAACCCGATGACTGCCATCATTTCACCGTATGTTTCCTTTGAATCCTTACAGTAGGAAAAGAACTCGTCGTTCTGGCACGATGTACACGTGGGCGGTGCGTCTATGTGATCCGATAGTACACCAGCTTCGATAAGCTGCCGGTAATTGGCCCACCCGATGTCCAGGTGCCATTTCCCGTCAGACTGAAACGCCATCTTCTCGTCCGTACCAAATCGATCTATAAAGACTTGCGCCCGTTCTTCCGGCACCCCGTAGCAGCACGCGCCGATGTGCGGGCCAATGGCGGCGTAGATACGTTGTTTGGCGGCGCCGCACTGCACCATCGCCCGCACCGCGTTTACTATGATGCCACCCAGAGTCCCTTTCCATCCGGCATGAATAGCACCGAACACTTTGCTCTCCGGATCAACAAGCAGCATGGGAACACAATCTGCGGTAACCACTGCAACAGGAAAAGTAGTACTCACGAGTCCGTCGCCCGGCACGGTATTGCCGTGCGTCTGTTGAGCAAAGACCGGTGACTGACCCAAACCAAGCGCACCGGCAAAACGTTTCCTGTTTCCTGCATCATGTCTCATGTCACCGGCTTTGCGGCTGGAAAATCCATGATGAACATGTTCAAATGGCCTAAGCAATGACGACTGATACCCTACGTCAATTTTTTGCAGCATATCGCAGATGTTTTTTGACAGCCTCTTGGTCACTCCATGGGTATTCGATTTTGCCCCGGGCAATACTTTTTTCATGCCCCTTGCCGGTAATGATGACCGTGTCGCCGGGTTTAGCTTCGGCAATCGCATAGCCGATGGCTTCATCCCGATCTGGCAGGCGCATCACGACCTTTCCCGCGGGTATCCCCGAGGCGATTTCGTCTATAATCCTGTTAACGTCTTCCGTCCGATAATCTTCCTCCGTAAGGACAATCACATCTGCGTATCTGCCTGATGCTTTTCCCATGAGGGGCCGCTTGGTCCTATCCCGAAGCGCTGCGCTGCCAAACACATGAATGATACGGCGTTTGGTGGATTTCCGGATGGTTTTAAGTGCCTGTTCGATGGCATTGGGGGTGTGGGCAAAGTCGACGATGACGCGGAAGGGTTTATGGACAATCTCTTCCATCCTACCCTTAACCCCGCCAAACGCCCCAACAGCCGCTCGAACCGATTTAAGCGGCACGCCTAACGCGTCCGTGGCGGCGATGGCCGCCAGACAATTATAGCGGTTAAACGTACCGATGAGTTTAGTGGTGAATGGGTGTGTTTTCGGACTAATCAACGAATCGCGACGGATGCCGTAGGTCACGACCCGCTTCCGGCGAAGAAGCTCACTCGCTTTGTTGTACACTTCCGCCTCGTCTCGGTTGATGACCGCCACGCGGGCTCGTCTAAGCAGGGAAATTTTTGTCCGGAGGTACGCATCAAAGGTCTTGTGCCAGTCCAAGTGTTCGTGCGTGACGTTGGTTAAGACTCCCACGGCAAACCGTACAAAGTCCACTCTGTGCTGGCTCAAACCATGTGAGGTAACCTCCAGCACAAAATGCGTATCCCCGTGATCAACTGCTTGCCGCAAGAACCGTTGCACGTGCCAGCCGCGCGGATTCGTCACGTGGAAGCCGGTGTCATAGGTTTTACCGGCCACCACGGCGTGGACGGAGGTAATCATGGATACCTTGTATCCTGCAGAGGCGAGAATCTCGTAGATGAGCGTGGTTGTCGTCGTCTTGCCGTCCGTGCCGGTCACTCCGATCACGGTGAGTTTGCGGCTAGGGAAACCAAACCAGATGCTGGCTATGAGCGCTTCCAGCCAGTGATAAAGCCCTTTGAGGCCACGAATCATCCCTGTATTATAGCATTTTTACTGAGGCGCGATGCCGTAGTACGAAAACAAATCCTTGGCGATGGTGAAAAACAGGGGTGCTGCGGTTTCGGAGCCCCAGGGGCTGGACGTGGGCTCCCGCAGCGTCACGAGCATGACAAATTTCGGGTCATCCGCCGGCGCAAAACCTACAAATGAAGCAATCGTCTTTTTGTCGTCGTAATGCCCGGCAACCGGAATCTGCGCCGTGCCGGTCTTCCCCGCTATCCGGTAGCCCTTGGGTTTGGCCCACTTTGCCTCTCCGCGGTCGACTGCCGCGATCATCATCTCCGTGAGTACCCGCGCAGACGCGGGCGATATGACTGATCGGGCTTTCTTGGGCTTGATCGGCACCACCTTGCCCGCGCCATCGCGTATTTCCTTAACCACCCGTGGTTCGACAAGCTCACCACCATTGGCGATAGCCGCCACTGCCCGCACCATCTGGATGGGTGAAACGGCTATCCCCTGACCAAATGAAGCCGTCGCCAAGTCTATCTCCCCCCACGCATCGTCCTCCCGAACGCTTGAGCTGGCTTCCTCTTGCAGGTCAATCCCTGTGGACTGCCCAAACCCAAACCCGGCAATGACGCGAAGCATCCCCTCGCGGCCGAGCTTTTTTGCTACAGACACCATGCCCACGTTACTGGAGTGCACCAACACGTCCGTCATGGAGATCATCCCACGATACTTGTCATCCCAGGTGCGGATAAAGTACTCGCCCACCCGCACCGGCCCGGTTTCTTCCGCCATCATCGTGGGCGTCACAACATTTCGATCCACCCCCATAGCCATCACCAGTACCTTAAACGTTGACCCTGGCTCATAGGTACCTGCGACCAAAGGATTTTTGTAGGCGTCTTTGTCAAACAGGCTGAACGTGCCCGGATCATAGCTTGGCACACCCGCCATCGCCACTATCCCGCCCGTCTTGGGATCCATAACGACCACCGATCCCTCTTTTGCGCCATACGTTGCTATTCCCTCAAGCAGCCGATTCTCTACTATTCGCTCTACGGTGCGGTCCAGCCATAATACCAGGCTTCTGCCGTCCTCCGGCTCGATGCGGCGCGTTTCTCCCACCAAAATGGGCTGCCCTCGGACGTCCTTCTCAAGCTGCAGCATCCCGTCTTTGCCGCCGAGCTCCCGGTCATAATACCCTTCGATGCCAAAGTACCCCTGGTCATTCCCGTTTTCATCGCTTCCCACAAATCCCACGAGATGGGCAGCCATGGAACTTTCCGGGTACATCCGCCTGGGCTCTTTTTCAAAGCCAAGACCCGCGAGTTTCAAATCTTTAAGCTCGCTTACTCGCGCAGCTTCTACCTTATGCGCGAGAGGCACCCAAACACGGCCGGGCTCGGAAAGAGAAGTCTGAATGTCACCCTTCTCCAAGTCTAGCAATGCCGACACCTGCGAAGCGAAAGAGGGAATATCAGTTATTTTTCTGGGCTCTGCGTACGCCAAATATGCAGACTGATTGAGGACTAAGGGCTTCCCGTCGGAGGCAAGGATCGCTCCCCGTTGAGCCGGAAGCGTAAACGTCACATAGTACTGCGACGCCGCCTCCAGCCGAAGTTGGGATGAGCGCATCACCTGCCAGTAAAAAAGCCGCACAACCAGCAGACCGTAAAAAACGAGTATAAGAGAAAAAATTATCCAGATCCTAGCCATTAAGGTTGAAGATAAAACGCCACATCTTCTGTACCGATGGTGACCACCGCAGACGTCGTGGTAAAACCCAAGACACGGGCTTTTTCTTCGATGGTCAGAAGCGAAGAAAGTGAAGCGACTTTTTCCTGCAACAGTTGGTTTTCTTCCTTAAGCGTATCAATGGCACGGTCAGTTTGGGCGACTTTCTTGCCAAATCCTGCCAACTCGTTGGTGACGAGGATCTCCACGACGAGCAGCACAACAGCAACGATAGGAAGAAGCCGTATGCCTGATCGAATACATGACTTCATCATAGTTTTTCTGCTATGCGCAACTTTGCGCTTCGCGATCTCGGGTTCTCCTGCTGCTCTTGAATGCTTGGTCTCATCGGTCGTTTGGTAACTGCCCACAGTCCCAGCCGCCCTATCTCCCGCTTGACAACGCGGTCCTCAAGCGAATGGTAGCTTAAGACTGCAAGCCTTCCCCCGCTCGTCAACAGTCTTTGGGCGCCCCGTAGTCCCTCCTTGAGGGCCCCAAGCTCGTCGTTGACGGCTATCCGGATCGCCTGAAAGACCCGCGCAAGCGTTGCCGTCGTTTCTTTCGAATTTCTTACTACTTCAACCACAACCCGAGCGACATCACCCACACTTGTCAAAGGCCTTACACGACGGGCGCCCACAAGAGCGTGAGCAATTGTCCGAGCCAGCTTCTCCTCACCAAACGTTGCAAGTATTTCATACAATTCTTCTTCTGAAAGTTTTTTTATGTATTCTGATGCCGGCGCTCCTTGCTCCGGGTTCATCCGCAGATCAAGGAGGGCATGCGGATACCGAAAACTAAATCCCCGCTCCGGCGTGTCTAATTGATGACTCGATACGCCGAGATCAAAAAGTATCCCATCCACCTGATCAAACCCGTGTTCTCTTGCGATCCTTTCAATGTCCCGAAAATTCCCATGAACCGCCTGCGTTTCCGGATCCACGTCTATACCTAACACATCCCCTCCCAGTCGTACAATCTCGCCACTGTGACCGCCCAGTCCGAACGTCGCATCAATATATCTTCCCCCTTCTCGTACGTTTAACCCCTCCAATACCTCCTCAACCATGACCGGCGTGTGCTTTTTCATATCTCTCCCAATTGCTCTTATCCCAAATCTCAAAATGATCTCCCGCGCCGATCACCACGACTTCTCCGCCGATAGAAGCGTATTCCTTGAGCTGGGCAGGCAAGAGTATGCGTCCAAGCTTATCCACCTCTATTTTTTGCGCACCGGCAAACAGGTATCGTCGTAAGTTTCGAGCCCTTTCGTCCGTGACCGGCGCCTCCAAGTGTTTGGCCGCTTCGTGCTCCCAGCTCCCTTTATCAAACCCAAAGATGCATGGATCAAATCCTTTGGCTAATACTATTTCCCGATCTTCTATCTCTTGCCTGATCTTACGCGGGAGCGTTACGCGGCCCCGATCGTCTAAAGCATGGTCATACTCCCCAAGGAATAACTTCATGTCCCAAGTCTACCACTTCTTCCCATTTATATCCATACTCTCCCATTTTTCACGGCGTGTCAAGGGGTGAGTTTTCACGAAGGGATCATTTTACTTGCGGCCGCAGTTTTTTTGACACCGATAGAGGCTGGAGTCTGACGAGTCCGTAGGTCTAAAAAATAATTATTTACTCGCAGACTTCCGTGGAGGAGATTTCTTGTAAAAGGCAATATACATAAGAAGCACGATGATAAGAAGCAGAGCGTACATGACTGCAACGTTATTTGTGATAGTACTAAAATTAAGCATATTTTTTTGCCTCCTCTCGAAATCGCTTAGCAACTGTCAAACTTAGAATACCAAGCAGAAATTTAAAGATCAATCCCCAAACATTTGATAATCCCAATTGCGGCTCAATAAAAACAACGGCAATCCAGGCCGCAGCGATATTAAAAAAAAATCTGACAGTATTTCAAGCCATGTTTTCGAAATAACAACCATACGAACATTTAAAATTCATACTCTTTGGAGAACTGGCTCTTTTTGCCGGAAGCATTGGTAAACTCCAAGACAACGGTGACACTTTTGACGCCAAGGTGGGGCCTACAGACATTACGAGAGCACGTTCCTAAGTAGATATCGTCGCGCACAAACGAGTCTTTCCCTGACACATCTACGGGTTTACTGGTCACCCCCTGCACGATGCCCTGACTCGTGTAGCTAAGCTCATAGGCAATGCTTCGTACCTTGCCGCCCAAGCCGCTCACGGAGAGAACCACGGTGTTATGCTTGACTCTGCTCTTGGTCACATCCACCACGATCGAGCGGTCCAGCGGCTCCACTTCTTCCGCCGGCATTTCCTCTTCCACCACCTGGGCGATTTTGGGAGCGGGCGCAAAGGCCTTATAGACCACAAACCCCGTCCCTCCCAAAAGAAGCCCTAGGACGATAAAAAGAATGATCATTTTATTTTTCATATTTCTCCTCCATGTAATGTATCAATTGGTCAATGTTCACCCGTTCCTGCTTTGTGGTATCCCGATCTCGTACAGTTACACTATCATCTTTTAGCGTATCATAATCGATGGTCACGCACCACGGGGTGCCGATTTCATCTTGCGCAAGGTAGCGCTTCCCGATATTTCCCCGATCATCCCAGCCCGCGACAAAACGCTTCTTCAGAAGCCCGTACACTGCCCGTGCCTTATCCACGATATCCGGCTTATTTGCCACTAAGGGAAATACGGCAGCTTTCACCGGCGCCAATTTTGGATGTAACCCAAGAATAACGCGCTTTCCATCCTCACGGTAGGCATCAATGAGAAAAAATAAGGCCGCCCGATCCACGCCTCCGGACGTCTCAATCACCCAGGGCTTGTACGTTTCACCGGTCTCCGGATCGGCATACGTAAGCTTGTGGCGCGACAGATCCCAATCACCACGATGGTGAATTCCTTCAAACTCACTCCACCCGAAGGGCGCGTTATACTCAATGTCTGTCGCGAATTTTGCATAAAACACACGCTCGTCCGATTCGTGATCCCGAAACCGCAGGCTATCCTTGGTCATTCCCAAAGATACGTACCAGCGCATCCGTTCCTGCTTCCAGTATTCAAAAAGCTCTGCCGCAGTCTTTTCATCGGGTTTGACAAAATACTCAAGCTCCATCTGTTCAAACTCACGACTCCTAAACGTAAAGTTTCCGGGGGTAATTTCATTGCGGAAGGCTTTTCCGATCTGGGCAATCCCGAATGGAACTTTCACTCGCGTTGAGTCAACGACGTTTCTGAAGTTCACAAATACTCCCTGCGTAATTTCTCCGCGAAGATACGCTGTCATCTTGGGTTCGGTTGCGCCCAAAAGCACTTCAGTCAAGAGATTAAATTTCTTGGGCTGGGTCCATTCAACAGGCTCATTGTGATCTTTTTCATGCGCCGCCAACTGCTCGGGCTTATCCGAACGGAAACGCTTGTGACAAATCTTGCACTCTACCAGAGGATCGGTAAATGAGCTCGTATGCCCCGACGCTTCCCAAACCTTCGGGTTCATAATAATCGCGGCATCCATCCCCACCACGTCTTCACGCTCATATACCATTTGTCGCCACCAGGCGCGTTTAATGTTGTTTTTGAGTTCCACGCCCAGAGGCCCATAATCCCAGAATCCGGCTATCCCTCCGTAAATTTCGCTCCCGGGATAAATAAATCCTCGCCGTTTTGCAAGAGCTGAAATATCATCCATCGATGCCATAATCAAATTGTAGCAGAAAGTTGAGCAAGAATCTTGGGGGTGCGCAGGTGTTTCTCGATAATCCGTTCGATATACGGCTCGATTTGGCCCGTCGGTAAGATACGATCGCGGGCGAGATACCCGAGGCATCGCAAAAGCTCAAGGGCAAACTGCTCGCTTACTACCACCGGGTCACTCTCCACGGTATCGTTAAGCATCGTCAATGCTCCGAGAAGAAGCGTGTAAATATCCCGATGTTCTTGCCGTTCAGGAAGTAACGCGTCAACAAGCTCACAAAGATAGTATGCCGCGCTTACCCGAGGGAGATACGCGCGCAGAACCGGGAATGCGTCAATAGGGGTCACCTCTGACACACTCTCCCATGTTTTTCCTTTATGGAGGACGAGCGTTGCATGAGAAAAGATCTCCAGATGAGGCGCGCGTCTGCTGTGGACGCGGCGTACTCCTTTGGCTACCACGCGCATCCGGCCATATTCTTTGGAAAAAATGGTAAGGATCCGGTCTGCCTCGCCCACGTTTCTGCGTTTGAGGACGATCGCATGCGCCAAGGAGACGCGCCCGGGTGAGGTCATAGGAAGACTACAACACGATCTCCGTGTCCGTCGTTAGCTCAAACTTTTTGCGCTCGCGTCCGCCGAGTTTGATGGTATATTCATTCCCGTCCGTGCCGGGCTGTTTCTGGACGAGGAGCTTGTATTTGCCGTCATCGGACTTGATGGGCGAGGTGTAGGTGAGGTCAAGCCGCGCGGTGCCTAACGGGTTGACGATCAAAAATCCTTCAAATACCGTCTTGCCCAGGCTGTCGTAGGTCTCCAAATCCACCGGCTTATTGTCTTTTGGCGACTGGGCGCCTTTGCTTTCCGTAAGCTTGCTGCCCGTCGGTACGTAGACGCGCACCCAGTTGCGAAGCGGAGCGTTGAGACAAAGTCCCCCGCTTTCCAACCCGCAGTCGCTCCCGGGATAGGGATTTTTGTACTCGAGGGCGAGCTTGGTCGTAATGGTTCCGTCGCTTCCTACAGAAACATCTTTGTTGACTTTTTCGGAAACAAACATGTTGGCTTTGGCGCCGGCCATGTTACTCCCATTGATGTGAAGGTAATCCCACCCTTTTCCTTCCTGATATTTAAGGAGCGTTGCCGACTCCGTGGCAACCATGATGCGGCCGGCCATGTTAAAGCTCTCGGCCGCAAGCTGTGCATCGCTGTCGTGGAAGTAGGCAAGGACGTGCTTCTCGTTGATTTCCGCTAGAAGCATCTGGAATAGTTGTCCCCAATACTGGGACGGAGAAACCCCGAGCGCTTTCTGCAAGATCGTCTGCAGGAGCACGCCGATGATGTCTTTTCTGGCGCCGCGAAGATACCCCACGGGCCGGGTGGAGTAGTCCTCCAGCTCATAGACGGCCTTGGGGCAATCGCAGCGCTTATCCGTTTCGGCGCTGAACTCGCGGCCATACACGTACGTGGGTCCCAAAATCTTAAGCGCCTCTACCAGAACGTGGGTATCCACGGCCCAGATGCCGTCAATTTTTTCTTTACCGGATACGGCATCGTAGAGCTCCTCAAATTGCCGCATGGCAAGCTTAAAATCAGGGCTTAGATTGGAGTCTCTGATATTGAGGTTGTAGACGCCTTTGTGAAACGTCGTAATCTCCCGGGGGGCCGGAAAGTTCTTCTTTTTGGCGCCGTCCAACGCATAAATATCATCGGCCTTTTCCAAAATTGCCTTCCCTTTTACAAGCCGAAACTGTGCGTACGCGGTGATGAAGCCGCCGGTAGGGCGCAGCTCCTTATCGTTTTGGAAAAGTACCAGGTAACGCATCTCTTCTTTGTCTCCTAAAAGCTTTGGAAGATTGATAAGCAGGGGCTGCGCGTTGACAAAGAGGTTGGCTGCATTTTCTATGACCTCTTTCATTTGCACAATTTGTTCCCGCACAATCGTTTTGCCAATTGTTGCAGGGTATCGGTTGGGGTCTATAGCATCGATTTCTTTTCGCAGCGTTTCGATGTGGACCGCCATTTCGTTGACTTTCGGGGTGAGGGCGCTCATGGTCTTGACTGCCGTCTGGAGCCGCTCGTCAGCGGTGCCGGATACGAACTTACTCTCGCCTTTAAGTCCCAAAAGATCCGCGTTAGGTTCCAACGCCTCTATAGCTTTATCTCCGGCCGCAAGACCGGCAAAGGCGGCATTGATGCCATGCTCGCCGTCGGCTATATACCTGCCCAAGATGGGAACTGCTTTGAGCGCCGTCATTTTTTTGTATTCAGCCGAGAGAATAGTAAGCTTTTCCCGGGTGGTAGCGAGTCCTGCTTTTGCCAGCTCCAAATCCTGATTTTTCACCGCCGCCCCAAGTTCACGCCCGGCGGCCATGGTCTCGCGCGCAGCGGCGATCACTCCCCGCATCGGGAGTAACATGACCGCGATAATCAGGAAAAAAACAAGAAGAACGCCCAGGGGAATACCAATAATCTTCCAGCGAAAACGCCGCTTGGGACGTTCTATCTGCGGCGCGGTTTCCAAAGAAATTTTTTTCAGGAAATCTGGCATAAGCAATATTGTATCACACAGCTCCTTTCCCGGAAATCATGGCCCAGGGGCTTTTGAGAAGTATAGTGATATCCAGAAGTATCGATCGCTTTCGCACGTAATCAGCATCCATTTTAATGCGCTTGTCGAAGTTTACCTCGCTTCGCCCCGACACCTGCCAGTACCCGGTGATGCCCGGCTTAGCAGAAAGCACCACGGAAACCAAATCTTTCGTATGCGGATATTTCCTCTGCTGTTGGACAAGTTCATCCTGGTAATACGGCCGGGGACCAACCAAGCTCATCTCACCGCGCATGACATTGATAAGCTGCGGAATCTCATCGAGAGAGTGCCTCCGTATAAACTTGCCTACCTTCGTCACCCTGGGGTCCTCTTTGAGTTTATAGCTATTACGCTTGTACTGGGAATAGAGTCTGGCGAGCTTGGGGTCAGTACGGAGTTTCGCATGTGCATTGACGATCATCGAGCGAAACTTGTAAATCCGAAAGAGGCCGCCGCCTTTGCCAACCCGGCGCGGCGTGTCTGCAAGCACCGGCCCCGGACTATCCAGCGTGATGGCAATTGCCGTGATAATGGCAACTGGCGCAAATACGATACTGAGTACAATACTTCCCAGAAGGTCTATCAGCCGCTTGATAACTTCGTACCACATAGGTTACGTCAGGTGGTCGTTTTGGGTCCCGGTCATGCGCTCCACGAGTTTTTTGATCTTGGACACTGACCCTTTTTTGCACACAAGAACCACGTCGCCCGTGTTGACGATCAGCATATCGTCCAGATCTATCGTGACCACCAGCTGATCCGTATAGTTATACACAAGGCTATCCTGCGTATCATTGAGCATCACTTTCCCTTGTGTCACGTTTTTCTCTTCTGCTTCCTCAAGCGCTTCTTTGAGCGCTTCCCAGGCGCCAATATCGCTCCACTCGATGTTTTCTGAAATCACCAGCGCCTGGGAGGGATCAAGCTTTTCTAAAATCGCGTTGTCAAAACTTATCTTTTCCAACGTAGGATATACACGCTCTAATACTTCGGCCGCCGTACCCGAATGCCACGACTGGGCGATTCGTTCAAGCCCGGCGTATACGTTGGGGACAAACCGTTCATACAGAGCAAGAAGAAATCGAGGCGAGGTCACGAAGTACCCCAGATTCCATCCGTGATGCCCGCTTTCAAAATACCGTTGCGCTGTTTCTTTTCCCGGCCGGTACTGACAATCGATAAATGCGTGAAAAACGATCCCTTCTTTTTCCGTCAGCGATTCACCGTACTCGATCCATCCCAAATTTTCGCTGGGAAAACGGGGTTTTTGAGCGACAAAAATAATCTTCTCCGGATTCCCGTGGATATACTCACCGGCAACGCGAAGAATTTTACGAAAGAGCGCGTCTTTGCGGACCAGGTGATCACTCCAGAGAATGGCCATAGGCTCGTCCGAAGACTCACGCGCGAGAATGGCGGCCATAAGTCCCACCGCAGGTCCTACGTCGCGAACTTCCGGCTCGCCGATGACATGGGTTGGAGGAAGTTTCGGCAGTTGCTCCTGCACGATCGGCACGTACGTTCGGCCGGTAGCAACATACACGTGGTCCCATGGGAAATCCGGCTGCAGCCGCTCGGCCGCAAGCTGCAGCGTGGATTTGTTGCCGATGATTTTCTCAAATTGCTTGGGCGACTTTTTGCGTGACAGCGGCCAGAGCCTGGTCCCCACGCCTCCTGCAAATATGACTGCATTCATGATAAGTTATAACGTGTATAATCGTTATAAAGATTATAAATGATATCTTTCATTTCTTTGACGAATCGCTCTTTGGCAAACCGCTGCGCGTTCTCCACGCAGTCCTTAGGCCGTATCACTATCTTTTGTAATTTCTTTACTGCATCAATAATGCTTTGTTTGGATTGGTTCCCAAACACTATTCCCGTCTTCCCATTCTGCACGATCTCCGCTGTCGCGCTCTGGGCAAATGCAATGACCGGTTTACCGGCGGCCTGCGCCTCAACGGCAGCAATGCCAAAGTCCTCATCGGCCGCGGACAAAAAAGCGCGGCAACTTCCATAATAGGCAGCAAGCGCCGCGTCTGTCAAATGCGAGGAAACAAACGAGATGGTACCAGATGCTTTGGCGCGAAGCAACCGCTCTTCGGTGCCCGAACCGATTATCACCAACGGTAACTGAAGCGTATTAAACGCATCGACAATAAGATCTATTCGTTTATACGGAACGAGTCTCGAAACAACGAGATAAAAGTCTTTTGTTTGTTTCCTGACGTCAAACTGATCAATGTCAACCGGCGGATAAATCACCGCTTCGGCATGTTTCCCATAATACGTTTGTATCCTTTCCTTCACACGATCGGATATCGCAATGTAATAGTCGGGCCGTGAACTTCCTATCCTATCCCAACGCCGGAGTGCGGGGGTCAGCAGTCGAAGCATCTTGGAGTCTTTGGCGTACACATCGTGTCCGCTCCACAGATACCGCGTCGGCGTCAGGCAATAACAGATATGCAGAGTATGTGGCTTCGTAATGACGCACTTGGCTTCTGCAGACGTGACGCTTATGACGACGTCAAACTCATCAAACGAAAACGACTCAAACGCCATAGGGGTTAGCCATGCAAACCACTCGTGGTGGTTTTTTGCGAAGGGAATATACTGCATGAATGACGATTTAACAACAAATACATCGGCCCACTGCGCGCGACCCGGGTCATAGACCGCGGTAAAAAGCGGCGCCTCCGGCCAAATCTCGTGAAGAGCCAGTAGCACCCGCTCCGCCCCACCCCACTTGTTGATTCGGTCATACACGAGCGCAACTTTCATAAATTGCCAGCGTTTCCGAAGCGAGCCTTGACCAGGAAAATTTGTTTAACATGATGCGTTTATTTGTGCGCCTGACAGACAGAAGTTTTCCGGCGAGGTCGTCTACATCATTCGGATGGAAATATGTCGCGTTGTCTCCCAATATTTCGTGAAACACCGGGATATCCGATGCGATGACGGGACAACCTAACGCTAACGCCTCAAGTCCCGGGAGCCCGAACCCTTCCATGAGAGACGGAAATACAAGAGCTTTTGCATGCGCGTAAAGATTCACGAGTTGCTCATCATTTGCTTGACCAAAAAAAACAACAGAGTCCTTAACTCGTTGCTGCTCAACAAATTTTTCCAGTCGAGCATAAAAATAATCTTCTTTACCCACCAAAACGAGCTTTACATTTTTAATGGGAATCATCGCTCGTACAAGCGTTTCCAAATTCTTATGTGGATACGCATTACCAACATAGAGCAAGTACGGATGTTTAATAAGCCTTTCATGAACCTTGAGTCTTAAGTCTTGAGTCTTAAGTCTTTTATCAACGCTTTCGTAGGTCACTATTATCTTTTCTGGATTCAGATGAAAATGATCGACAAGCTCTTGTTTTGTCGCTTGCGATACTGCGATGATTTTGCTCACCCGCCGCAGTCCGACCTCCATAACAATTCTGTAACCCAACCGTCGGAGTTTATAGAAGATGTATGGGAGCGTCGTTGCTTTGCCGGTATCGAAATGAAGGATGGTCAAATCGTGAATGGTCACCACCATCTTTCCCGGGTAACAAATCGGGATATTGAAGTACGGGATGTGCACGAGGTCAAGCCG
>JACQHE010000056.1 GCA_016199185.1 Candidatus Gottesmanbacteria bacterium | reverse complement strand
TCGTGCGTCACGCTGGCAGCTCCGGCTCCTTGAGGCGCAACCAACACATCAGTAACAGTCAAAGATATGGTGGCCACAAACTACCACTTTAGCCTCGAAGACTGGCGAAGTTGGGGCAAGTTTCAAAACCGCCATTGACGAGATGCTAAAATAGCTGCTCCTGGAGATGCTTGGGGATTATTTTTCCCAGGTGTTTAAATCCTTCCCCTGTCACCACTCTTCCGCGCGGGGTGCGTTTGAGAAATCCTATCTGCATGATGTAGGGCTCCAGGACTTCCTCTACCGTGCCGATGTCTTCGGAGAGGGCAGCGGCAAGCGTCTCAATCCCCACCGGGCCGCCGGCGAACTTATCGATGATAGTGGCGAGAAGTCTCCTGTCAGAGCTGTCAAGCCCCATAGAGTCTACTTCTAAGATTGAGAGCGAGCGCTCAAGGATTGCTTCCGTTACTTCGCCTTCGCCTTCGACCTGGGCGACGTCCCGTACGCGCTTGAGAAGCCGCAGCGCCACCCGCGGCGTGCCGCGGCCCCGGCGGGAAAGTTCAGTTAATGCCTTTGGATGGACGATGGTATCGAGCTTCTTCGCCGCTTGGGAGAGGATGTGTTTGAGCTCGTCGGATTCATAAAATGAGAGCCGTGATACCAGGCCGAAGCGGTCACGCAAAGGGTTAGAGAGCAGTCCGATGCGGGTCGTCGCCCCCACGATGGTAAACGGCGGGAGGTCCAGCCGGAGCGTACGTGCGGATGGGCCTTTACCGATGACGATGTCCAGCGCAAAGTCTTCCATGGCCGGATAAATGGTCTCCTCAACCACCTTATTGAGTCGGTGAATCTCGTCGATGAACAGGATGTCATGGGGTTCGAGGTTTGTGAGAATAGACGCCAGATCTCCCGCTCGTTCTATGGCCGGGCCGCTGGTTACCCGAACGTTTACGCCGAGTTCTTTCCCGATGAGATGGGCCATAGTAGTTTTGCCCAGTCCCGGCGGGCCGTAGAGGAGTATGTGCTCGAGCGGCTCTTTGCGTTTTTTGGCGGCGGTGATGGCAATCCGCAGGGATTCTTTGAGTTTTTCCTGTCCCCGAAACTCACTCCACGAAGCGGCACGAAGCGACGTTAAAAGTTTTTCCTCTTCCGGCGTTGGTGATTCAAGGGGTGACGATTTTTTTTCCATGATTATCTTTTGTGTAAATACTTAAGCGCCTCGCGTAGACGACCTTCCATAGATATGTGGGTATCTTTGCCGTGTTTAATCGCTTCAATGGCTTCTTTCTTGGCAAAGCCCATGGATTCAAGTGCTTCCAGGATGTCCTTGGTTTCACCGCGGTCGTCTCCCATCAAGTCTAACTCTTCTATGCTACCCAGTTTTGTTTTAAGCTCGATGATAATCTTTTGGGCATTTTTTTTGCCTAAGCGGGGGATGGTCGTAAAAAACGACACGTCCGCCGTGGCGATGGCACTTCGTACTGCAGAGACACCGCGATCTACGATAGCAAGGGACGTTTTTGGTCCGATGCCGGAGACGGAAAGCAGGAGTTCAAACAGCGCAAGTTCTTCGCGGGTCGGAAATCCATACAGATCAAGCGCGTCTTCGCGGACATAGGTGTGGGTGTAGAGGATGACGGATTCGTCGGAGTGAATATCGTTGAGCACGTGCTCGGGGACTGCCACGCGATACCCGACTCCTGCGACCATGAGGAGGAGGGGATTGGTTATAGGCGTATCAGCAATACCGCGCAGAGCTCCGATCATGCGACTTTCCCTTTCAGTTTATACGAATATGCGTGCGTGAGTGCAATAGCCAGGGCATCGGCAGTATCGTCCGGTTTGGGAGGTGTGTCAAGATGGAGGATGCGCATGACCATGCGCGTAACTTGGGTTTTGTCTGCCATGCCATCACCGGCAATCGCGCGTTTGACGGCTCTGGGTGCGTAGGAGACGACGGGAATATTTTGCTGGGCGCATGCAAGGAGCACCACCCCCCGAGCTTGGGCTACGGGAATCACCGTTTTTGCGTTGGTCGCAAAGAACAGATCTTCAAGCGCGACGCTTTGCGGTTCATAGGTAGTAAGTAGTCTGGTAAGCTCGGTATGAATCGTAAGAAGCCGCGTCTCGGCAGGCGTTTGCGCCGGAGTCGTGATGCAGCCGTATGATACGGCACTCGTTTGGTGGCCACTTACCGAAACCACTGCCCAACCTACGCGCGCCGTCCCCGGATCAATGCCCATGATAATCATGTGAACAATGTTATATCATAGAGTCATGCAGTTCGTCATTAAATATGCGCTGGCGGGAGTAGCCGGAGCCGCAGTGGTGGCGCTGGTGAGTCTCCTCTGGCCGAAGGTTACGACCGAGCCCGAGCCTGTGGCGCTTGAACAAGTGCGCGGCACGGTGCTTGGCACCAAGGCGGGACAAACAGCGGCCAATCTGCTTGGCGTTACGGACAAAAACGTGCAGCCGGTCAACATGACGGATACCATCTCTTCGGTTGCCGGTGTGGTCACCTCCTCCGTTGAACAAAAAGTGCAGCAGATCGTCTCCGATCAGGTGGCCGCACAGGTCATCAAACAGTACCAACAGCTTCCGGCGACCCAACAGGATCGAGTTGAGGAGATGATTTGTAAGCCGAAGGAATAATCTGTCAGTAGCGCTTGACATCAATGCTAGATTAGACTAGACTTAGTCTAGTCTACTATGGCACTCCAACTGACCAACATCTATCAAGCAAAGACGAATCTCTCGCAATTGGTCAATCTCGCATTGGCCGGAGAAGACGTGGTGATCGCCAAAGCCGGCAAGCCGGTGGTTAAGCTCGTGCCGTATATCGCCGAAAAGAAGCCACGAACATTTGGTAAATTTAAGGGACAAATTACCATAGCAGAGGATTTTGACGAGGAGGATGAAGAAATTAACAAACTGTTTTATGATGGAGATCTATGAAATATCTTTTAGATACCCATGTATTTATTTGGTATCTGGAAGGAAATAATCGTCTCAAACCAGAATGGAGACATATCATTGCGGATCGTAAGAACGATGTTTTTGTCAGCATTACCAGTCCATGGGAAATGAGTTTGAAAGCTAAGAAATTACATCTTCAATTGCCGTTTGATAGTTATTTTCGGAATTTTGAATATATGCTTCTCACTATCACCCTTCCTCATATAGACGAACTTCGTAAGCTTCCGTTTCATCACAAAGATCCGTTTGATCGGATGCTGGTTGCGCAAGCAAGAGTTGAGGGGTGCATGCTCATCACGCTTGACAAAAAGATGCTTGCCTACGACGTACCCATATTATGAATGAAGCACTGGTGTCCCGCGCGAAAGATATTCTTACGAAACTTGCCCTTGAGGAGAAGCGAAAAGCCATCCGGCAGCTTGAAGCGGAGAGCATGAAGCCCGATTTTTGGGCCGATCCGCAAACTGCCGCTAGAAAAATGAAGCAGCTTTCGACCCTCCAGAAGGAGTTGGAAGAGGGAGAGATGCTTGAGCTTCTTACCGAAGGAGGCGATGAGGCGGCGCTTGCGAAAGAAGTGGACCGGCTGGAATACGCCGTGTATCTGTCCGGGCCGTATGACCGCGCTGACGCCATCCTCACGCTCCATGCCGGGCAAGGGGGGACAGAGGCCATGGACTGGACGGCGATGTTGGCGCGTATGTACCAGCGCTACTCCCAGCGCAAGGGATGGGAGGTGGAAGGGCTTGATCAAACTCTCGGCGATGAGGCGGGCATCAAAAGCATCACCTTTCAGGTTTCCGGTACGTACGCGTACGGACAACTTAAAGCAGAAGCAGGTGTGCACCGCCTGGTGCGTCAGTCGCCGTTTAACGCGGATAATCTCCGGCAGACGTCCTTTGCCATGGCGGAAGTGTTGCCGGTTGTGGAAGACACGGTCGGCCCGGTCATCAAAGAAGATGATCTGGAATGGGATTTTTTCCGTTCAGGCGGCAAGGGCGGGCAAAACGTCAATAAGGTTTCCACCGCGGTACGCCTCACGCATAAACCCACGGGGATCGTCGTCACGTGCCAAACCCAGCGCTATCAGGGGCAAAACCGCGACTATGCGCTTAAAATTCTTCGGGCCAAGCTGTGGGCCGCCGAGGAACAGGAGCGCAGGATAGAAGAGGCCAAACTCAAAGGTACCTACAAGACGCCGGGGTGGGGCAATCAGATTCGTTCATACGTTCTGCACCCGTACCACATGGTCAAAGACTTGCGGACACAGTACGAGACAAGCGACACGGACAGCGTACTGGACGGGGACATCGACGGGTTCGTGACTGCCTACTTGAAAAGATTTGCATAAATGCTCATACTATCGTTGTATGGCACTCTCACCCAATGCAGAACCGGTCGTTACTCCTCGAAAGATGCGCATGGTGACGATCGGGGTCTATGCCGCGCTCGTGCTTTTGGGTATCGGGACAGGATACCTTCTGGCCCGAAGCACCAATCTTGCGGGTCCTGCCTCAAGCGAAACTCCGGGAATGATCAAGACGGATAAGGCAGAAGGGATTGCCGACACTAAGACGTTTAAAGACTCCGCAGAAGGGACACTTGAGAAAGGCGGCATCAACGGCGAAGGGACGCATAAGCTTATCCGTGAAGGCGGTCCATCGCAGACGGCATATCTCGTTTCCTCCGTGGTAGACCTGGACTCCTATGTGGGGAAAAAAGTGAAAGTCTGGGGTGAGACATTTGCCGCCCAGAAAGCCGCCTGGCTCATGGATGTAGGAAAAATTGAAGTTTTGGAATGATTTCATTTGACCACGTCACCAAACTCTATGGGGAAACCCCCGCGCTTTCCGATGTCTCCGTGAACGTACAAGACGGAGAGTTTGTTTTTTTCATCGGACCCTCGGGCGCGGGCAAGACCACATTCCTTAAGCTATTGACCCGCGAGGCTCTACCCACCAAGGGAGACATTACGCTTGACGACTGGAAGGTCAACACCCTTCCCACTTCCCAGATTCATCTGCTGCGCCGTCGCGTAGGAGTGGTATTTCAGGACTTTAAACTGCTTGCCGACCGGACGGTGTATGAAAATGTGGCGCTCGCCCTTGAGATTTTAGGCAAAGATGATCGGGAGATAGCCCGTGACGTAGATAAAGTTTTGGAGCTCGTAGGTTTAGCAGGCAAAAAATATCTGTTTCCGCAGCAGCTTTCCGCTGGCGAAATGCAAAGGACCAGCATCGCCCGCACCATCGTGGGCGGACCGGGCGTGCTTCTGGCCGATGAACCAACCGGCAACCTGGATCCGGAGACGTCATGGGAAATTCTGGATATCCTTCAGGAGATCAATGACATCGGCACCACGGTCATCATGGCGACGCACAACGCAAGTATTGTCAATGATCTCAAGAAACGCACGATCACCCTCGAACGGGGAGAAATCGTCAGTGACGAAGCCCGCGGCAGATATCACATTCATAAAAAGGCAAGGAGATTGAGAGGGAAACCATGAGTTCGATGAGCACCGTCTGGAAGCACATGCGCCGATCGCCGTACCAAGCCATGGCGGCGATCCTTACTATGCTGTTGACCCTTCTTTTGGTCGGCCTGTTTTTTCTGGCAAGCGCTGCTTCCTACTTTATCCTCCAATACTTTGAAGGCAAACCGCAGATTACGGTGTATTTTCAGGATAAGACCACGCAGGATCTCATCGGCAAGCTCCAAAATGACCTCACCGCCACCGGCAAGACGGCAAGCATCACCTATGTTTCCAAAGATGACGCACTTGCCATTTACCGTGAGCAGAACAAAAACGATCCCTTGCTTCTTGAGATGGTCACGGCAGACATTCTCCCGGCTTCCCTTGAGGTATCGGCAACAGACCCCAATTATCTTGCGGATCTGGAGCCGGTCATCAAAAATGCGGAGGGAGTAGAAGAAGTCGTGTATCAGCGCGACGTGGTGGAGACGCTCATCGCCTGGACCAATGCCATCCGATGGGTGGGAGGGTCACTCGCCGGGCTTTTGGTCGTGGACTCGATCCTCATCGTCATGACGATCATCGGCATGAAGATTGCCCTTAAGAAGCAGGAAGTGGAGATTCTCAATCTCGTGGGCGCCTCACCCTGGTATATCCGCGCGCCGTTTCTTCTGGAAGGGGGGCTGTACGGACTTTTCGGTGCGTTCGTCGCAAGCCTCATTATCGGGGGACTCACGCTCTGGCTCTATCCGTTTCTTCTGGCGTTTTTAGGCGTCATTCCGGCGATAGGAACAGTGCTGGGGGCGCCCACGTCAACCCCGTTTCTCCTGGGCGTTTTCGCATTTTTCGGCGGTCTCTCCGCGACCGGTTTCCTACTGGGCAGCATCGGCAGTCTCGTGGCGGTGGGGAGGTACTTGTCATCCCGGCCTTGAGCCGGGATCCAGTGTCAATTTTTGCAATGCACAATGAAACGACTATGGGTTGGCATCCTCTTCCTTTTACTGTTTCTTCCCATCCTCTCCGCGCGTGCACAGGATAAAACTATTGAAGAACTGCAAAAGAAGATTTTGGAACTTCAACAGGAGGAAAATACTCTTTCAAAGCAAATAGGTCTATTAGATTCTCAGATTTCTCTCACCACGCTTCGCATCAACACCATCCGGGCTGCGATCACCAAGCTCACGGCGGAGATCGACGAGCTAGCAGGTGAAATAGAGCGGTTGGAGGAGCTTCTGACCAGGCGCACGGAACTTGTGCTTCGGCGCATCCCGGAGTCGTACAAGAGGAAAAGCACCTCGCAGTTCGGCATGCTTTTTTTGAGCAGCTCGTTTTCTGACTTCGTCGCACGGGTCAAGTACATCTCGATTATCCAAGAGCACGACGCCGCACTTTTATTTCAACTGAAAGCCGCACAAAACAACTTTGAAGAGCGCAAAGGCCTTCGTGAAGAAAAAAAACTTGCGCAGGAAAAACTCAAAAAACAACTGGAGCAGGAAAGTGCCTCCCTTGCCCGTCAAAAGAAAGAAAAACAAGTACTGCTGGAACAGACCAAAAACAGCGAGACAGTGTATCAAAAACTTCTTGCCCAGGCATTGGCGGAAAAACAGGCATTAGACCGCGCGCTTATTGAGTCCGTCAAGATCGGTCCGGTGAAAAAAGGAGACCCGATTGCTGTGGTGGGCAACTCGGGCTACCCGGGTTGCTCAACCGGGCCACATCTGCATTTTGAAATTAGAAAAGGAGGCACATGGGTGGATCCGGGCGGATATTTATCTTCCAAGAACATAAAGGATGAACAAAATGGCGGGGACAGGACGGTGGGTGGGGGGAGTTGGGATTGGCCGCTTGAAGACACCATCAGGCTTACGCAGTATTACGGCAATACGCCGTACTCCTGGCGCTACCAATACTCCGGAGGCATCCATACGGGGTACGACATGGTGTCAACCGGTAGCAATATCATCCGCACGCCGCGCGATGGGGAGCTCTACTCCAGTAGCCAGCCCTGTGGAAGCGGCAGTATCATCAAGATCAAGTATATCGATCACGGCGACGGGGTCTTGAGTTTTTATCTCCACGTGCAGTAGTATTGGGGCTATGCGGCGGTTCCTCGTTTTCCTGCTGCCCAGCATTTTCGCTTTTTCCCTTCCATTTTCGGTGTATGCAATTGAGTTTACTGTGGGCAATCCGCAGATAAGCGGTCAACAGATCACGGTCGATGTATCACTGAGTGGCGTTAGTTCTTCCAATTGTCCCAGCGCTAAATGTTATCTTCAGGGGGTTTTGCGTTCAGTAGAGAGCAGTTATTATTTTGGTGAGACGCAAAATAATAAAGGAGTATGGATAGAATATGTAAGTAAACCAGAAAAAGAATTCATAACGGAAAATTTTCCTGCGATTGATATCGTTGATGCGAGTTGGTCTGGTCAACTGAAGATTCAGTATAAAGCTGATGATCCCAACTATAAGGGCCCTGGCACACATGATTTGAAGGTGCGACGTTTTACCGGCGGGAGCAGTAGCTACGCCGGTGAAGCAGCAGCAACGGTTAATTTGATAACTGCACTTCCGCAAACCCCCACTCCCACTCCGCAACCAACAGCAGCGCCAACTCCTACACCTGCCCCAACAAAGTCACCAACACCCACCCCCACCAAGACTCCGACACTAACTTCTACTCCTACTCCCACATCCCAACCTACTCCGACGGAAACGCCGGAGGCGACACCAATGGTATTGGGAGAGTCTGTTGAGACTAAAACGTCATCTCCAAGTTCCTTTACCCAAAATAATTCCTGGAGACCGATGGTTATTTCGTTTCTTCTCGTTGCGACCGGTTGCGCGATCCTCGCCGGTTTCTACACCTGGAAGATCGCCCGCGAGAAATACGCGTCTGATATACTAGACAAATGAAATTTCTTCGTTCTTGGTCTCCTCCGATCGCGTGGATGATCGTTATTTTTCTTTTCTCCGGTCGCGAGAGCATGCAGGTATCCGATACACAGCTTATTAACTTTCTATTTTTCAAAACCCTCCATGTCATAGAATATGCCATACTGTTTATTCTTTATGTTCGTGCCGTCGGAAGAAGGAATATTACGGTTGCATTTTTATTGACTCTCTTGTATGCGGTGACCGATGAGATTCATCAACTGTTCGTCCCGACGCGGGAGGGGAGGACCCGTGATGTTATAATTGACGCTATTGGAGCTACTTTAGCATGGATTTCAATCAACAATTTACTACCGCGAGCCCCCAGGAAACTGCGCGATTGGGCGAAGAGCTGGGAAATTATTTAGTCAAGAGTGTAGAGTCAAGAGCGCTCGTTTGCTTGTATGGGGAATTGGGGAGCGGGAAGACGACGTTTGTCCAAGGATTTGCCAAAACATTTGGGATTACCTCTCGCCTGCTCTCTCCCTCTTTCATCATTGTACGACGTTACCCAATTCCTCAAAGCCCTGGATTCTTGTATCACATTGATCTCTACCGCGTTGAGAGTGAAAACGAGCTTCCCGGACTTGGCCTCTCGGAAATTCTTGCGGATCTGGATTCGGTCGTTCTGGTCGAATGGGCGGAAAAAATGGGGAACTTATTGCCTAATGAACGCATTGACGTGCGGTTTATAACACTAGAGAATGGGAGCCACCAGATATCAATACAGCGGATGAACTAAGAGGGAACTTCCTGTGTTGTCATTCCCGCGAAAGCGGGAATCCAGTTTTATTTTGAGCTGGATCCTCGGGTCAAGCCCGAGGATGACAGGCTGGGTGAGTAACAGGTTATGGTAGGAAAAGATCGGGTGATACAGGGAGCAATTGATGCACTGATAAGCGGCGGCATCGTCATTTACCCCACGGATACGGCATTCGGCATAGGGTGCCGGATGGATGACCAGAAGGCCGTGGATCGGTTATTTGCAATACGTAGGCGGCCTCTCACACAAGCGACACCGGTATTGGTGTCATCAGAATCGATGGCTCTCGCCTACTATCTCGATACTCCAGAGATTGTACGACATCTCATGAAAACATATTGGCCCGGGGCGTTGACCATCATCGCGCGGTGTAAAAAAGATTTCGTGTACTCCCCTATCCGCGGCGGCGGGGAAACAATTGGTTTACGGATGCCTAACCACGAAACCACTTTGGCACTCATCCGTGGAGTCGGCGTACCGATACTCGGACCATCGGCTAACTTCCACGGCCACCCCACCCCCTACCGATTTGAAGATCTGGATCCGCAGCTCGTCAAACTCGTTGATTTCGTAGTTCCAGGAGTGTGCTCCATAGGAGAGGCTTCAACAGTTGTTGATTGCAGCGTACGTCTCTATCGGATAGTACGGCAGGGTTCAGTCGTTCTTAGGGACATATCCATAGTCATTGATTCTTCGGGATCGGAGGCGATCCGTGTCGCATTGGAAACTCGTGGTGGGCAATGTCACGAGCTTAAAAAACCTGTGTCCCATACCAAAGCACAGGGAGTATTACCGATGATAGAGGAACTTCTTATGAAACATGAGTTTACGCTTGATGATGTAGCGGCAATTCAGGTCAACACCGGCCCGGGTTCCTACACCGGGCTTCGGGTCGGGATTGCGATTGCTAATATGTTAGGCGAGCTTCTTGGCGTGTCGGTCAATGGGTTGCCAGTTGGGCAAAGCGTCACCCCAGTATACGAAGGTGACCGGTGGTAATTTTCCCTGAGGTTGCTATGATAGAACCATATGGGCAATGCGCTTCGCCACCTGTTTGTCCCGCATCAGACCAATAATCATCACGCACGGGTGCTCCACGTGGATGCGATGTTTGTGTACCTCCTCGCCTTTGTGCTCTTCCGATTGCTTCTTTCGCTTGGGCATGCACAGTTTCCCGATGTGTTGGGGTTTGCCACAGACATTCGCGTAGAGCAGCTTTTTTCTGCCATCAACGCGAAACGTGCGGAGGGAGGACTCGGGGCGCTCGTATTAGATCAGCGCCTCTCGCGTGCCGCAGCGCTGAAGGCGCAGGATATGTTTGCCAAGGGGTATTGGGCTCATAACGCCCCGGACGGCAAAACGCCGTGGGAGTTTATCACGGCAGCAGGGTATCGCTACGGCGTGGCAGGAGAAAACCTTGCCAAGAACTTTTCGGTAAGTAACGGGGTCGTAGATGCATGGATGGCCTCATCCACCCACCGGGAAAACATTATGCGGGGAGATTACAAAGACATCGGATTTGCTGTGGTCAACGGTGTATTAGGTGGCGAGGAAACCACGCTGGTAGTCCAGATGTTCGGCGCGGGCGACAGCAAGATCGCCTATCAGATCAAGCCCACCGTCCTTACTCCAACGGCAGCAGCCACGGCGCCGACGACACTTGCCCAAGCGCCCACTCTGGGATTGACTGATGTGCTTGTGCGGCCCATTGTGGACATATCCAAGGTATCCAAGCAGGTTACGATGGCGTTTGCCGGCCTCATCCTGTTTGTGGTCGCCCTCGATGGTTGGTATGTGTACAAGAAGAAGATTATCCGAGTATCCGGTCATAGCGCCGGACATTTCGTATTTTTTGCCATTTTACTGCTTCTTTTGCAGGTAGCAGTCCGAGGAAGCATTCTATAAATATATGAAAGCGCATGTCCTGCATTTTATTGTTTTACTGCTCATTCTTACCGGCGGAACCGCAATGTTCTTGGGGACACAGGGCAATACCGGGCTCCAGCTCATGATTGGTG
>JACQHE010000054.1 GCA_016199185.1 Candidatus Gottesmanbacteria bacterium | reverse complement strand
ACAGTGACCTGCTTAGCCTGCTGGATGTACACGGTCAAACGAGCCAGATTTCCTGCTGCTGTTGCCTGATAGACGTGGTAAAGCAGTGCCGTGTACCATGCGCTCACAACACTCATCACAACGAGCGTCAACAGTCCAAATAGTATCAAACCCGCAATCATCCATCCCTCCGTATTGGAAAGTAAATCGAATCTGGAAAAATATGCGATGAGTACCGAAATGACAAGAGAAAAAAGTTGTGGAATGGCGCCGAGTATGAGGAAGGAAAAGATATTGGATCGTTGTAAGGCGCGCGTCCAGGCTTGTTTGAGAAGTGTAAACGGTGAAGTCAGGGTGGTTTTCATACTTGTTTCATCATATCATATAACACAATCCCCAAGGACACCATCACGTTCAAACTTTTATTAATCCCCCACATCGGCAGTTCCACGATCATATCAGCCATATCCAATACTTCCCTGGAGACGCCATGCGTTTCATGACCGACGACAATAGCGATGGGAAACTCGTAGCGCACTTCATAAAATGGCTTACTCCTTGCGTCTTGCTCAACCGCAACTATCTTTATATTTGATATTTGATATTTGATATTTGATATGGCGGCAACCGCAGTTTCTGCGTGTTGCCAACTTACCCACTGCCAGGTGTTGATCGAAGCTTTTTTGATCCGTGAGTTGGGCGGGGTGAGCGTTTCACCGCAAAGGATCACCCTTTGTGCAGCCACCGCATCGGCGAGCCGGAAAATGGAGCCCACGTTATACGTATCCAGGACATTATCCAGGATGATGGTAATAGGATTTTTCTTAATTGCTTTCGTCACTTCCGGATCCACCGGTGTGGTGCGCAATTCTTTGGCATTAAGTTTTACCATTTCTCGTTTGTTATCATGTTCTAGAACATGATAACGGTTACTGCTATCCTCTTTGTTTCTGAATGAATTTACCGATTAAAAGTGATCCGTGACCAATCCCCCACCCCAAGAATGCGCCGCCAAGAACGTCCAGCGGATAATGTTTTCCAAGATAAATGCGTGAGAGGGAAATGAGGACAGCCAGAAGGTACAAAAACCCACGCCATTTCGGCTCCGAGCGCCCCAGGACAACGGCGGCGGCAAACGACATGGCTGCGTGTCCGGAAGGGAAAGAATAATCGCGGATTAGGCTTCCTCCCACGACGATGGCACCCATGAGCGGATCGGGGCGGCCGCGCCCAGCGAGAGGCTTGACAATCAGATTGACGAGGATGCCCACGAGCGCGCCGGCAAGAACGATCGGCAGGAAAAACCGATGGTCACCCCTTTCTTCCTTGAGGAACAGAATGAATGCGATGATAAACCAGATGATGCCTGCAGCTCCCGCGCCGGAAAGGAGAAGTGCGGTGCCGTCTGTCCACGGCGTATGCGGCAAGTGATTGATGAAAAGAAAGAGTTGTTGATCGATGGCAAGCGGGATGTCCATGATTTACGGTTTCGGCGTTGCCGAGGGGCTGGCGGATTTTGTGGGTGAGGGCTTGGGGGTCGCGGTCGCCTTCGGTTTGGGCGCGGGGGTAGGAGTGATTGTGGTTGAGGGCGTCGGTGTCGTCGTTGGGCTTACAAAAATAATCCGTATCGCCCCCCCCTCCGGCACCGGGGATACAACGGGCTTTTTTCTGGTGATGAGGATGCCTGCAATCAACACAACAACGAAAAAGAAAACTACAATGAGTGTTATGGCAGCGATAGTTTTGCGGCGATCATCCATACTTCGAGTATACCACTCAAGTCTTCAGACTTCAGCTTTCAGTCTTCAGACAAAAATAATCTGATAGCTGACGACTGATGACTGATAGCTATTTTATATCCTCTTTCTTCCACGCGGCGAAGTCGCATTTCGGCCAGTTGCCGCACCCGTAAAACGTCTTGGAGCGCTTGCGGCTTTTTTTGATGACGATATCCCCGCCGCAGCGCGGGCACTTCTTGTCTATTTTTTCCACTATCTGGCGCGAGTACTTGCACTTCGGGAACGTGCTGCAGGCGATAAACTTGCCGTAGCGCCCCGTGCGGATCAGCAAGGGACTTTCGCACTCGGGACATTTCTCCTCCAGGATCTCCACCGGCATCTTTACCTTCTCGGCGGTGTCGTAGGTTTTGTCCAGGTCAGCGGCAAACGGCACGTAAAACTCACGGATCACCGGCTGCCACTCTTTACGCCCCGCGGCGATGGCGTCAAACTCATCCTCCATAGCCGCGGTAAACGGGAGCTCGAGTATGGTAGGAAAGTAGCGCACGAGAAAATCCGTGACCGTAAAACCCAGATCGGTGGGGATGAGCTTTTTGTCTTCACGCGTCACATACATGCGTTCCTGGATGGTGGTGATAATCGGCGCATACGTACTTGGCCTGCCGATGCCTTTTTCCTCGAGCGCCTTAATGAGCGCAGCTTCCGTATAGCGCGGCGGCGGAGACGTGAAACGCTGGGTGGGAATTGCCCGGTCGAGGCTCGCTGTTTGCCCGACGGCCACGTCCGGCAACTCCACGTCTCCATCTGTGTCACGGCCGATGATTTTGAGGAAGCCTTCAAAGGTGATGACGGACCCCTGTGCTTCAAAAAGGTACGCGTTCACGCTCGTTATTCGGATGGTCGTCGAGTCAAAGACTGCCTCACGGGCTTGGCTGGAGAGCGCCCGCTTCCAGATGAGGTCATAAAGCCGGATATGATCGCGGTTTATCTCCTGGGTGTGTACTGTGAACTGTGTACTTTGTACTTGTACGTCGGCCGGCCGGATGGCCTCGTGGGCTTCCTGGGCAAGTTTGGATTTAGTCTGGTATCGGCGCGCTTTATCCGGGAGATACCCACTGCCATACGTGTGTCCGATGAAGTCGCGCGCTTCGATGAGGAATTTTTCGGACAGGTTGACGCTGTCTGTTCGGTGGTAGGTGATCATACCTTCTTCATAAAGTTTTTGGGCCAGTTGCATGATTTTTTTGGCGGAAAATCCCAAACGCCGTCCGGCATCCTGCTGGAGGGTACTCGTGGTGTACGGTGGCGGCGGAGCTCTTCGGACTTCCTTTTTATCGACCGCAGAAACAGTATAGGGGGCCTTGAGATCGGTAATAATGCTGAGAGCTGACGACTGATTGCTGATAGCTGAAGAAGTCGTCGTGTACTTGCCATCAAAAAGATCGTAGGTCAGTGTTTTTTCATATTTGATCCCGTCTTTGGAGACGAGCTGGGCGACCATATTGTTTTCCAAGGTACTTCCTTGGCTTCGCAAGGAAGTACCTTGCGAAGCTAAAAAGCATCCTTCTATCGTCCAGTACTCCTCTTTGGCAAACTTCTCAATTTCCCGTTCCCGCTCAACGATCAAGCGCACCGCGACGGACTGCACCCGCCCGGCAGAGAGCCACCGCCGGGACAACTTTTGCCAAAGCAATGGGGAAAGTTTATACCCCACCAGACGGTCTAAGACACGGCGCGCCTGCTGGGCATCCACGAGCTTGAGATCAATTTCCCGCGGATGCGCGATCGCCTCCTTGATTGCCGACTCGGTAATCTCATGAAATACTATTCGTTGTAAATTTTGAATTTTAAATTTTGAATTTTTAATTATTTCTGCCGCGTGCCATGCGATCGCCTCTCCTTCCCGGTCCGGATCGGTCGCGAGAATAATGCCGTCGGCTTTTTTAGCGAGGTCTTTAAGCTCTCCCACGCGCTTCTGCCGGTCCTTGGGAATGACGTACGAAGGCGTAAAATCGTGTTCGATGTCTACGCCGAGCGCTGCCTTGGGTAGGTCTCGGACGTGGCCCATCGTGGCTTCTATCCGGTATTCCTTGTTTCCAAGGAACCGGGTCAAGGTTCTGGCTTTCGTTGGTGATTCAACGATAATTAAGTTCATCAAGAATATCCTCCACTGTTTCTACTAATTTTGCTCCGGCCTTAATGAGTTTTGCCGGCCCCCGACTATAGGGGCTCGTAATCGGACCGGGTACGGCAAACACCTCTCTGCCTTGCTCTGCCGCGTTCCTCGCCGTAATGAGCGCCCCGCTATCGTCTGCCCCTTCGGTGACCACGACGCCCATGGACAGGCCGCTGATGATCCTATTTCTGAGCACAAAGAGTTGTTTCGTGGGCTTGATACCAACAGGCATTTCCGACACGATAGCACCATACCCCTGTTCACCCATTGCCCGGTACAATCTAGCATTGCTTGGGGGAGCGATAATGTCAATACCGCAACCGAGGACGGCAATGGTTTTGCCGCCGGCGTCAATGGCCGCCTGGTGGGCCGCCGCATCGACACCGTAGGCCATGCCCGAGACGATGGTAAAGCCATGACTGACCAATCCTTTTACAATTGTTCGCGTAACTTCTTCTCCATAGCGGGTTATATTGCGCGTGCCGACGATGGCGATTGCCCGGTCGAGATTGAGTTTTTCCTTGGTCGGCTTGGCCTTCACGGAGAGGACAAACGGCGCATCGGGGATTTGGGCGAGCCGCTTGGGGTAGCGAGGATCCTCAAGCGTCAAGACGTGGACGCCCAGTTTTTCAAGCCTCGCAAGATAGTCATCGAGCGAAAACCTGCGTCGAAAAGCGATAAATTGCTCAACAAGCTTCTCGCCCAGATGCGTCTCTCGGATGGCTGCGACGTCTGCCTGCCACGCATCTTTTGCCGACCCGAAGTAGCGCCGAAGCAGGGCAAACCGTACCGGCCCGATGCCGGGGAATGCCGAGAATGCCACCCAATACGATTGTTCCTCCGTCATGATGGAAAGTAGTCAAGGGCACGTTTGAGATAGGATAGTATGGATCGGTACAGTTGCGTTGCCTGCGGAGATACGTCGCTCGTCTGCTGCTTGACATATTGGGTCATGAGTTCCATGGATTCACGTAAGAATGATTGGACCGCCTGGGGTATGGACTGCTTATCGATTTTACGCAACAAGGATACGAACGGAAGTTTCACCCGGGTCACCCGTTTATTCTTGTAAAGATTATTGAGGTATAGTTCGACGCCGTACCCTACGCGTTGCATCGCTCGGGTATGGGTGATGACGTCTCTGCGCAATACGACGCGTTGGCCGGAGAGATTATCAAACGGGGAGTAGTCACCCATAGACCAAAATCTGGCAAGCCCGATGACCATATCGCTTTTTCCCCGGATGATCGGGCGGACTAAAAGGTCCAAATCCCGATGCGTCAGGCCGAAGATATCGCCGTCAAACAATACAAGGATTTCCCCCCGGCTTGCTTCTATGCCACGGGCGAGTGCATAGCCCTTTCCTTTGTTTTGTTTATAGGAAATCAATTGCATACCGGGGAGAAATTGGGCGATTGCTTTTTTGGTATGATCCGATGACCCGTCATCCACGACGATGATTTCGCTTGCCATCCCCCAGCTGCGGAAGACTTCCAGGATCATGGGAATCGTGCGCTCTTCGTTGTAGACCGGGATGATGACGGAGATGGACGGTTTATCGAGCATATTGGCTAAGTATACACTTTCCATACGGATAACCATTCACTCGCTACCTCGAACCATTCACGAATATACGAGATAATTGCCATATGCAGCGGATGTTTTTTGAATTTATCTACAATCGTTACCGTCGACAGTTGCACGGTAACGACCCGTAATTGTTTGTGGATGTCGTTGAGTACTATTTCAGCACCGAATCCACTAGAGGCGAGTCGCTGGAGATGCGGGGTGATGTTCTTTTTCCATACAGCCCGTTGGCCGGTTATCGAAGAAGCTATGGAGAAACGCTTCAAGCGGTGAAACCGCACGATGCCCAATGTCATGTCTGTCTCAAATCGGATGATCGGCTGGATAAGGGCGTCTAAATCCGCATACGTAAGTCCTTTGATATCCCCGTCAAGGAACATGAGGATGTCGCCTTGGCTTTTTTGGATGCCCTTGGCCATCGCATGACCTTTCCCCTTGTTGGTTTTATGTGTGATGAGCCGAATTGATGATGAGAAACGTTTCAGCACGATTCCTGATGCGTCGCTTGATCCGTCATTTATAACAATCGTTTCGGTTGCGCCCTTCCATGAGGTGACACACTCCAGGCCCAACTTCGCCAGTCTTCGAGGCTAAAGTGGTAGTTTGTGGCCACCATATCTTTGACTGTTACTGATGTGTTGGTTGCGCCTCAAGGAGCCGGAGCTGCCAGCGTGACGCACGATCTTTCCTCGGTCTACCCGGTCGATT
>JACQHE010000052.1 GCA_016199185.1 Candidatus Gottesmanbacteria bacterium | reverse complement strand
GCCGCGCATAGCGAAATCCTACAAGGAAACGGTTTCTCGTCATATAGTACTGATGCGTGTCGCTTCCGACACCGCTTGAACCCGCATTTTCGTGCCAGACAACGGACTGCGGCACATACAGGAGTTTATAGCCGGCGCATTTAGCGCGTAGACAAAAATCCAGATCCTCCAGGTACGCAAAAAACTTTTCGTCTAAGAGTCCGATCTTCTCAAACACTTCTTTTTTCACCATCATGGAGCATCCGGTGACAAACGGCGTTTCCTCCACCCGGTCATATTGTCCTTTATCCACCTCATCAACGCCACGGTGGGAGGCATACATATTCTCCCAATCGATGAGACCTCCTGCGTACCAAATCACTTTTCCCAGTTCCGTCTTTTGGTATCTTTCTTTATGAAATTCGTGTCCCGGTGCAAAATAAATTTTGGACCCGGCGACACTCACAGCAGAATCCTTAAATACATCAGTAAGCGCACCCAGGGCCATCTTATCTACCATCGTGTCATTATTCAGAAGCCACACGAAGTCGGCACGCTTCTCAAGCGCATGGCGGATGCCGACGTTGTTGCCACCGGAGAACCCAAGATTCCGACAGGTCTCAATTACTTCCACATCGGGAAAATTCTTTCTGATAGCCTCCACGGAATTATCCGATGACCCATTATCAACAATAATACTTTTGACTTTTGACTTTTGACTTTTGACTTGTCGAAGCGAAGCGAGACACGCAAGCGTATCATTTTTGCCGTTCCAATTAACGAGGATGATAGCGACGCTGGTCATATCAGTAGGTGACAATCCGAAGTCTCGCATTTTCGATGTTCGCGTCATATTTGAGCGTCGATAGTCCCATCACGCGGTATGTTTTTGCGCCGCTCTCCAACGTGATGCTTGCTTCTTTTTTGGTAAGTGTCGGACCTTCTGAGTTCACCTCGCTAAACCAGACGTCGTGTTTATCCGTCACATTGTAGAGCTTAGCGTACACTGTGCCGTTGGCAGTCGGAATCCTGAGAAACACCTCGAATGTGACGGATTTGATAGCAGAATAATTGGCCGTATCTATGGCCGCTTCAGCTCCTGATATATCCTGCCAAATGTTACTCTTCGTCGTGCCGGAGCCGAGGGCAATATAGTACTCCTTTGCGGCGCCGCTGGATACTAAATCCGAAGAACCTCCCAACGCCTCAACTTTTTGAGTCAACGCATCGATTTGCGCTTCACAGGATACGGGGCATGCCACGGTTGGCACTGGTGACGGCGTCACTCGTATGGTTGTCGCTGCTATTTCGCTTGGGCGTGTAGTTCGCCAGAAAAATACCACAAGATCAAGCATCACAACATTGACCGCAAGGAGCAGTAAAAATGATGCGATAAGACCAATTTTAACGTTGTGTGGCATATTTTCTGATGACCCGATACCAAATCTTTCTTATAAAACTCGACGCTTGCATGATCTTTGCACTGAAAAGCCAATATTTTATTTCTCTCTGCGCACGGACCAATGCCTGTTCAACCACTTCAATCGGAAGCTCACGCTCTATAAACTTTTCCTGCTCCCATAACTTGGCAAAAACGGCAAAGGAGTAAAACGCCTGAAGTATAGAAAGAACCAGGCCGTGCAAGCCGTCTTTATAGCCTCTTTGGGCAAAATACGTTTTGACGAAATCGCTTATGGGAAATCGGATCGCGTCGTACCAGACGACTCGATATCCAGCTGCCACGTGATTGCCTACTTCGCTCTCCGTATAGATCTCATCCATCTTCCGGATAAACTGCGATACACGCTCATAGTTGTAGTGCATCATGGGCGTGCTTAGCTCGCTCGTAGGACCATCGACGGAAAGGTATTCATGGATGTGTTTGCATGGGAATCTTCCGAAACCGCGCTTGAAGAACCGGAGCTGCTTATCCGGCCACCAAAGCCCGTGCCGGATCCACTTGCCGAAAAGAAT
>JACQHE010000053.1 GCA_016199185.1 Candidatus Gottesmanbacteria bacterium | reverse complement strand
TTCTCCTTTTGACCGTACGAACTCCATTGACGGAACTTTTTTATCGTTATCCAATTCCCATCCTTTCCACCGGATCGCCAAGCCGGATGCTGTCACTCTTGGCTATTAGTCTTGCGGTTCTTACGGGTCTAGGTTGGGACACTCTATCGAAAAACCCTAAAACCTTTTTGCGCGCAGCAGGAATAGGAGCATGTATCCTTATCGCCGGGTGGGTAGCCGCGCTTTTGCTATCTTCCCAGACGTCGGAGCGCTCAATGTTCCTTGCTACCGCTGTTTTTGTAGTCGGGCTCCTGGCAATTATTTTTGTACCGAAAAAACTCCAGGCTCCAGTGATGACGATGGTTCTTGTGACGGAGCTGGCTTTTGCTTTCCTCAAATTTAATCCGTTTGTCCCGCGTACGTTTGTGTTTCCGCCACATCCGTTGTGGGAGTTTCTGGGTTTAAGATCACAGATCGATCGGTTTTGGGGATACGGCACCGCACAGATCCCAACCAACATTTCCACGCTCTATCGTGTCCAGTCTCCGGACGGCATCGACCCACTAAACCTGAAAACGTATAACCAATTCATTCAAATGAGTCACCAGGGAACGCTCGCAAGGGAGTTTACCCGTACCACGCGGTCCGACGCCTTTGTCGCTCCGGGGTACGGAAAAAACGATCTTCCACAAAACCAGACGAGGCTACGGGTGCTTGACGCGCTTGGCGTGCGCTATATCATCGACCGCGTTGAAAATGGCGCTACCGCAATCACGTTTCCTCCTGATCGCTTCACGCCGGTTTGGAAAGATACTGGCTGGACAGTCTTTGAAAACACAAAGGCAGCCCCGCGATACTTTCTCACGCACCAATTCATTTCCTACGCTACTATGGAGGAGTTTGAGCGAACGTTTTTCTCCCCCGATTTCAATCCATCCGACACTGTCCTCATACTTTCTCAAAATCAACTTCCTCCCATGCAATCTGATCCGTCAAAGGAAATCAAGCTACTACGCTATGAACCTACAAGAGTTACCCTTGAAGCGAAAACGAAAACACCGCAACTTCTCTATCTTTCCGACGCCGATGATGGCAATTGGCGTGCTTCTGTTGATGGCATGACTTCACCAATACTACGAGCCAATTGGGCATTCCGAGGAGTACTCGTCCCCGCAGGAACGCACCGGGTGGAGTTTACCTACCTTCCGGGATCGTTCATCGCGGGACTCGTTGTGTCCGGCCTGACATTTGTATTAGGAGCGCTGCTACGGCAACGCTTATTATAAGCCCCACCAGGGAAACAATCACGCCCAAACGAAATGATAACGGGTCATATCGAAGTTCTATAGTGTGCCCACCTGCTTCAACCGGTATCCCGCGTAGCGCATCGTGGATACGCTCAACGGAAGCGTTGCGTCCGTCTACACGCGCTACCCACCCAGGATAGTAGGTATCTGAAAGTACAACCATACCCCGCTCGGAACTGTTCACGTCAAGCTCTACGAGGGACGGTTCGTACCGGGCAATCCCAACTTTTCCGTCTGTTGAGAACCACGCGCGGGGCAATGCTTTTTTGTACTCCCAAATCCGCCACGCATCATCTTCCCAAGCAATGGTAAACAAGGCTGGTGGAAAACGTGCATCTATAGACAACGCCTCCTTTCCCTCTGCATTTTTGTATTCCAAAATATACC
>JACQHE010000055.1 GCA_016199185.1 Candidatus Gottesmanbacteria bacterium | reverse complement strand
TGCCCTGGCAGGGCTCCAGCATGACTCTCTCTGCGTAAGTCCTGTTAAGTCATTAAAGCAATTATGCCAACGGTTCAGGAGTTAGGTATCCGTGTAGAAAATTTGTCTCGGCATCAGTCGGGAGGGGAATAGTTTTCGACAATGGCTGCCTTTGCTGCATAGCAGTATGGAGATCAGTCAGGGTGGAAATTCTTACGCCATGGCGTCAAAATTTGCACTTTCTCCATAAAACAATTTTGATTCGGTATGTACATGATGTCAAGAGGATAGAGGAAGAGTTTGGCTACTCGGAAAAAGTTCAGTTTCACTAGCATTTTCCGTTGGGGGATCGTCAGATGCTCATTCCCAGGGCTAAGCGCACCCGGTTGTTCTCGGGCCGGTCGCCGAAGACTTCTCCCGGCACTCCCAAAATTCCCGTTTCGACGAACAAATCGAGAAAATCATGGCCGTCTGTCAGTGTGATATTCACGTACAGCGGCACGTCGCGGTGAATGCGTGTCATATCAACAAGGGGCGGTTGGCTTCGTGTGGCCCTTTCTCTATTGATGCGGTCAAGAAGCGCGATTACATCTTCCTGCCGGTCTCGGAGGCACACAAACAAGCGTTCCCGTGCTATTGGGCTGATGAGACTCAGCTTGGCAAGCGCTTCAAGCTCCATGGGTCGCGACAGCGAGGCAAACACGGTTTGCCAGTGCGTTTGCAGCTCTTTCAGAAGCTCCGCATTGGTTGTGTGGATGGCGCCGGCTCGCAGTCTGGGATCGCCAAAAAGCTTGGACATGCTCGTCACCATGATCACGCGGTCAATGGTTTCGGGCGTCGTGAGTGTTCGGATCATTGCTTTCACTCGTTCTTTGTCGACCATTTCTATATACGCGAGATCAACAAGTAGATAGCCCTCGGATCGTAGGCGCTGGAACGTTTGTACCGTCTCCGTCAACGTTTTATCGTCATAGATGGTTGATGTGGGATTCGTCATTGGGGTGAGGTAGAGGATGGCCATGTCATCCGACGGCTCGCCGAGCACCGTTTCAAGCTCTCGTGTCGTGGGGCAGTACACTTCCTCGGGATGTGTTGGGACCGTTTCGACGCGGATGTTCCTTCGTTTGGCTTGTGCGGCTACGACGCTAAAACCCGGTGCGGGGAATAACAAGACCGTCTCAACGTTCCTCCGTTGTGCGCTATACGCGAGAGCCCCGAGTATATTGTCTATACCGGATAGACTCCCGTAACACAGGATCGTTTGCTCTGGGGTATAGCGGGTTCCCCATTGGTTGAGAAAATCAGCAAATGCCGCCCTTGTTTCCCAAAAGCCGATGGCTTCCGGTTGGTAGCTCTCAAGCGATTCTGTCCCTGGCAGCCGATGCGCGTCGTGTATGCTGTAGATTTTGGAGGCAACAGCTTGGAACGGATCGCCCTTCGGGTCCAGCCCCAATACAACTCCCAGATCGGGATCTTCCGCAAATGTTTTCCAGTCAATGCTTCCGATCGTGAAATCTTTGATGCCTTCCTGATCGGGTAGCCCTGCTTCTTGCATCGCACGGCGGCAATTCTGCGCCATCATCGCAACCGCCCGGATTTCATTTCTTGATTGTCCGTCGCCCGATTGGCGCAGCGCGTTTGCGAATTGTTGACGTATCGATCGGAGGGCAAACTTCGTCTGTTCGCTTGTCGTCTCAACGAATCGGTCCGGAAGCATCATGGTGAACCTGTCGTGGAGCAGACACGCTGGTAGTGTACACCTTATAGCGGAAGGTTTGCAATATGATCATTACGAGGAACACCGCCCCCCACGAGCATGAAGCGCTCGGAAGCATTGCCTTTATAACTTACTCACCTGCAGAAAATCCAGTTCTACCGGGGTTTCTCGGCCGAAGATGGAGACGAGCACTTTTACCTTGCCCTTGGCTTCGTCGATCGTGTCGATTGATCCCAGGAAATCGGCGAAGGGGCCGTCGACGATTTTGACCGCCTCGCCCACGCTGAAACTCGCTTTGTACGTGGGCGCTTCCAAGGCCATGAACTTTTTAATGGTCTCCACCTCTTTCTCTGATATGGGCGTTGGTTTGTTGCCGGCGCCCACGAAGGCCGTGACTCCCTGGGTGGTGCGCACCGCCAGCCAACTCTCGTCATCCAGCACCATCCGGACGATGATGTAGCCGGGGAAGATTTTTTCCTTGATCTCTTCCTTCTTGCCGTGCCGCACGACGACCGTATTGCGGGTCGGCACGATGATGTCGAAGATTTTGCTCTCGAGCTTCATCGTTTCGATGCGCTGCTTGAGGTTGGTGGCCACTTTATTTTCGTGGCCGGAGTAAGTGTGGACGACGTACCATTTTGCGTTGGTCGGTGGTATCACATTAGTCACCGAAGACTCGGTTTGTGTCGTATTTTGTTCTGTATCCATAGAATAAATCCCAAGTACTAAATCCTAAATTCTAAACAAATTCAAATATCAAAATGCCAAATTCAAAACAATTTTGAACATTTAAACTTTGGATTTTGATATTGTTTAGGATTTAGAAATTAGGATTTTGGATTTTATTTTCGAAACAATAATGTCGTTATTTTCAGAAACGTGATATCCAGGACTCCCACGAATGCGCCGACGAGGACCGAGAGTATGATGACGACGAGCGTCAGCTTGATCGTTTCCGCCCTCGTCGGCCAGGTGACCTTTTTGAGCTCCGCAATCACCTCGCGGACAAATTGCACGGGTGAGGCAATCTTGGGTATGGCAGGTTTGGCTATTTCCATAATAATACCCCTCCCGGGGTCATGGGATAATCCTATCAAAGCGGGAGGGAAAAGTAAAGAGCATCATGGGTTGGTAAGGTAGTCATAGTAATACATGAGATTACGGACAAATACCGGGTGGGATTCAAACGTGCAGCCGCGGTGCCCATCGGCGTACATGCATAGCGCCTCCGGCAGGGGATCACGTAGGTAGGTTTGTACCGTGGGGTCAGTCACGATACAGTTGAGACTTGCGCCGAAGTCAGTATATCCCCCGCAACCGAATGGATAGTCGCCCACACTACTGGCGTGCGTTTCCTCAATCCACAGGGAGTAGAGAAACGCCTCGTTGAGTCCGTATTTAGCGGCTGTGTCATGAATCTGCCGTTGATAATCTGTATTGCCAAGCCCGGAGTTGGGCCAGCTCCCGTTGATCACATATGTATTGATCAGCGATTGGATTTTTGTCATAAGGAGCGCGCGCTCCTGTTCGGTAAGCGGCGTCGTAATGAGGTTGAGGCGCCCTTCGTATTGTTTCATGAGGAAGTCAATGCCTAAAATTCCTTCCGGAGTATCTTGCGGCCATAGCGCCGATACGGCAGTAGATATTTCCTTCGGCACGTCTAACGAGCCGTGCTGTTTGCTCGCAGCACTTTCCGTATAGTAGCATGAGTATCCTCTTGCATCCTGGATGGATTTGGGCATGATCATGCCTTTGACGACGCAGTCAAAGGCAGCGACCGCGCTTGCGGTCCAGAAAGGAAAAGATTTTCTTTCATCCGATCTATTATTGAGTACTTCGTTCTGATCACGTTTACCATGAAATTTGTCCGAGAGCGGATTAAGCGCCATCGGCCAGTAGGCGTTCCATGCGCCGCCTTTGCTTTGTGGATTTGTGGGGTCGGCCCCACTATCCCTGAGCAGTTGTTGGATTTCTCCTGATGATGCATCGGCAAGTTCGCCGCTCGTGCACCCGTTACCCGCGCACCCAAGCCATACGCCGCCCGCCTGACTATCGGTTGGTTGGAGATAGAGAGATGTATCGGCGCACTCGTCATTTGTGTCTTTTTCATTACAAGCTTTTCGCCGACCGATAAGCTTTTCTCCGATGATGTTCACGATAAAGTTGCCAAGCGCACCTCCGGGACTTCCTTTTTCTGCCACCCCCGCAGCACGGGTTTTTGTAGGAAAAAGAGCAGTTCCGTCGGACTGGCTGCCACAGCTATACAATGCATTTTCCAGATCGGCCTCTTCCACCAGGTATTTGACCTGCGTGCAATCTTTATCCAAGCACTGCGTGCCTTTGATGGGGACGATATCTCTCGTTGGGGTAAAAAAGTCTGTACTCGGGAGCGTCGCCTGCGATGTGGTATTAACGGCAGTCAGGAAGCGCAATCCAGTCAGTGCTTTATAGTAAAACTTGTCATCGACAGGATCGCCCTCACCGATGAAGAGACGAGACTTCGCAAGTCCTTCCAACGGAATGTTGTCTTTATCCGTCCCGTCGCTTCGCGCTATTTTTCCGTCCGGTGCGCAGAAACGGTATCCCGTATCCCACGGTGCTTGATTTGTGGGGAGTTTTTCTCCCCAGTAAGGAGGGCGATACTCTTTTTGTTTTACGTAAGGTAGTAGGGGATATTTCATGGCGTGTTCGACTGTCATCCCCAGTTCCCGTAGATCATCAAAGCGATGTTGATTTTGATTGTAATAGATTCGAGCGAAAAAATTGTAAATGGGAATGATATTGATAAGCCCAGTTCCAGCAAAAATCTGTACCGTCCTGGAGTCGATCGGAATAGATTGACCCGGATTTTTCCCCGGTGTCATGACGATTTTGGTGTCTGGTCCGTCTTCCGTCCCAAAGTGTGCATCTGGCGATTGCGGCGTCGCGGCACCTGCATTTGGGACATGGTTAATTGCGTAGGTACGAGCGAACGGCTTCGGTGCAACGAAGAGTAGTAAAGAAATTATACCAAAAAGAACTATCCATCGTTTCATGGCTCCATCCATAGTACCAAATTGACAAAGACAATGCAGCACGGATAGAATGAACGGTATGGCTTCTAAAATCAGGAAAGCTGTGATACCGGCCGCTGGTTTTGGCACGCGGTTTCTTCCCCAGACCAAGGCCATGCCCAAGGAAATGCTGCCGATTGTGGACAAACCCGTCATCCAGTACGTGGTCGAGGAGTTGGTGGCAAGCGGGATTACGGATATCGTCATCGTCACCGGCTGGCACAAACGCGCCATTGAGGATCACTTTGATTATCCCTTTGAGCTCATCAAGATGCTGGAGATGCAGAAGAAAGAGAAGCTTCTTGAAGAGGTTAAACGTACGGCGGAACTCGCCAACTTCATTTATATTCGGCAAAAAGGACCCTACGGCAACGGAACTCCGGTCCTTTGTGCCAAATCCGTCATCGGGGAGGAGCCGTTTGTTGCTATCTGGGGTGATGAGTTTATCTATGCGACGCCCCCGCGGGCGCTCCAGTGCATCAACGTCTTTGAAAAGTACGGTGATCCGGTGATATCTGCAGTCCGGGTTCCTAAGGAAAACGTCACACGATACGGCATCGTAGAAGCGAAAAATATAGAAAAAAACATCTGGCAGATTAAACGCATGATGGAAAAGCCCACGCGTGAGGAAGCCCCGAGCAACTTGGCCGCCCACGGCTGCTACGTCCTGACTCCTGACATATTCCCGATACTTGAAAATCTCGCCCCGGGCAAAGACGGGGAGATTTGGCTTCCGGATGCAATACGCGGACTTCTTAAAAAACGGCCGGTCTACGCCTGCGAGATCGTGGGCGGCCGCTACTACGACACAGGCAACAAGCTCGAGTACCTCAAAACTGTCGTCGAGTTTGCCCTCTCCCACACCGACCTCAACGGCGATTTCCGAAGCTACCTCAAAAGTTTGAAGTTGTAAATGCTTATGCATTGACAAATCATTGATTTTGCATTACTATAGCTGTATGACGAAATTACAGATTACCTTAACTGATGAAGAAGGCGCTTTGTTGTCAGAGCAAGCGATGCTCTTGGGGTATGATGTGACGAAGTATGCCAAGTTTGTTCTCGCTCAAAAGGCGATAGAGCAATTGACCGCAATTCCTACACATAAGGCTTCTGCCAACATAGAGAGGATCATACGGAAGGGACGAGAGGAATATAGGAAAGGAAACACAAAGACACGCATATTGGGTCAGTATGATCATCCACGAAGCCAGTAATTACTCCCGGAAGTTTGAGAAACTCGTCAAACACGATCCTGATTTAGGAAAAAAAGTTGATCGCAAACTCCAATTATTTCTCGTCAATCGCAATTATCCGAGTTTGAGACTGCATAAGATTGAGGTGGCAGGAGAAACGGTTTGGAGCATAAGCATCGATTTGAAAATAAGAATGCTGTTTTCGCATGTTGAAGATGGAATTCTCCTTTTTGATATCGGAAGTCATGATGAAGTCTATTGGTTCGGCGACTTCTGGCAGTACCTTAAGAGTCTCAAGTTGTAATACCTATCGTTTGTGACGTGCCGGTTGTCTATGAATCAGGAGTAAGACCTATAAAGTCGGATGCAGCTGCAGACATGAATTCTAGTTCTTGTAGTTTTGCTCCCAATGCTTTATCACTGGGCTCGATAAGGACACTACCGTCAGGAAATACAATAGTTGGAACACTCTCTACGCCACCGTTAACTTCCATCATTGCCACCTGAGCAGTTCTGTCCTCGAGTATATTCACTGCACTATAAATTACCCCGTAGCCATCAAGGACCGCTTTGGATCGATTACAGTCAGCACACAATGGCCTCCAATAGACGATGATACCGGATTCTCTTGCATCTATCATACGGTATGTTTATTTAAGAGTTTTTCATATGGAGTATACCATACGAAGCTTCCCGTTGCCTTATTGTCCTTTGAGTGAATGTGTCCGACACTCCCGGAGTGAGTCAGATACGAAAAGTTGAAGTAGTATTTTCGACCCCCGGCCGTTGTCCTAAAATACTACGGTTTTTTCATTGACAACAATAACGCGGCCGCGGTATTATTGTCAATCGCTTCATGTTTAGTTTGTCTTGACGGGAAAAATGAGTGTGTGGTGAAGAGATGAAGTCTATGAGTTCGGTGACTTCCGAGAGTACCTCAAGAGCCTCAAGTTGTAAACTCACGCTCGATACCGGGAGTTAAGATATCACTCCATCGGTGTTGTGGTATGATACACGGATATGGCATCCAAGCGACTGGCGGCAGTTCCTGCATCACCCATCCGTAAACTCGTGCCGTATGCTGCGGTGGCAAAGAAGGCGGGGGTCAAGGTGTATCACCTCAACATCGGAGACCCGGATATAGAGACGCCGAAAGTGATGATTGATGTGCTGCGCAATTGGCATGAAAATCCCATCCGCTACGGCCAGTCGCAGGGAGAGCCGGCATTTCTTGAGGCTTTGCTATCCTATTATCACGATTTGGGATTTGCTTTTCTCAACATAGATAACCTCCAGACAACCAGCGGCGGGTCGGAGGCGATTGCCATGGCCATGTTTGCGGTGGCTGACGCGGGGGAGGAAATTCTCACCTTTGAGCCGCTGTATACCAATTACAATTCCTACGCAGCGATAAACGGCGTCCGTCTCGTCTCTGTTGCGACGACATCAAAACCGGATTTCATTTACCTGATCAAAAGGAGATAGAAAAGAAGATCACCAAAAAAACCAAAGCGATACTCTATTGCAATCCCAATAATCCCACGGGTACGGTGTATACAAAAAATGAGGTTGGGATGCTGGTCGCCGTCGCAAAAAAATATAAGCTGTTCCTTCTTTCTGACGAAGTGTACCGCGAGTATTGCTATGACGGGAAGCATCACGTGTCGCTGTTTTCCTCTATGCAAGAGTTGCCCGAGCAGGCGATTGTTTTGGACAGCATGTCCAAACGCTATTCTCTCTGCGGCGCCCGCCTAGGCGGGCTCGTTTCCCTCAATACGGACATCATGGCCGGCGTCCTTCGCATGGTCCAAGGCAGGCTTTCAGCAGGTTTTGTAGATCAGGCCATGGCGGCCGAATTGACGAAAGTTCCCGCCGTCTATTTGCGTAACGTCCAAAAAGAATATGTCAAGCGCCGCGATGTGTTGTACGAAGGGCTCCGTAAGATCCCCGGTGTCACGATTCCCAAGCCGGAGGGCGCGTTTTATGCAATCGTCGGATTACCGGTTGCCGACGCCGAGCATTTTTGCCGGTGGCTTCTCACGGATTTTCGCGATAGAAACGAAACAATTATGCTTGCTCCGGCCGCCGGTTTTTATGCCACACCGGGAAAAGGAAAAAATGAAGTCCGCATCGCCTACGTCCTCTCCGTCCCCAAACTTAAACGCTGCGTTGAGATTCTTAAACAAGCGTTACATTCTTATGAGTCGTGGACGGTTTCGGCTCCTTGATACATTGAAAGCATGCGATGCAAGCAGTTTGGGGTCACGGGAACTTGAGTTATTGGTTGTTTTGGTTGCGTATGGAGAAGCATACCCGGGTGATTCTCCCAGTAATACACTCATCGCAGAGATGTTTGGTATTTCCAGATCTGCTGTTGGAAGGCATCGCAAAAGTTTACAAAAAAATCTCGGGCTTCCTCCAGGGTTATAGGGTAAACAGTATGATTCCCTCATGGACGAACAGGTCTTGGGTTTGTTAGGATTGGGTTAATGAGCACTCCGACGGTTCTTCTTTCCGGCACGAGCAATCCGTCTCTTGCCGCGGCTGTTGCCTCCGCCCTTAACACGTCGCTTGGGGCGATTGAAATCACCCGGTTTATTGACAATGAATGTCGCGTGTACATCACCGAAGAGATCAAGGGCAAGGACGTGTTTATTCTCCAGTCGCTTTCCGCAGTGGCCGACCAGCACCTGGTCGAGCTTTGCCTCATCGGACAGGCTGCTAAATCACTCGGTTCCCAGCGCGTGACGGCGGTTATCCCGTGGATGGGCTACAGCAAGCAGGACAAAGCGTTTCGTCGCGGCGAGGCCGTGTCGGCGCAGCTGGTTGCCAAGGTTATTGAAGTAGCCGGCTTTGACGCAGTGATGACCTGCGAGCTCCACTCCGAAAACGTCGTGCCGTTTTTCCGTATGCCGGTGACGGAGCTATCCACCCACGAGCTCTTTCGCTCCAGCCTCGAAGGGTCTCACCCTTCGAGGCTGGAGACGGTCGACGACTTCGGGAAAGGGTTTTCTCCCGACTTTGCCATCGATGATGGAAAGCGTCGGGGTGATGCCGGCATCAAGAAAGGTTTTGGTCGCCACGTCACCCACGGTGACTATAAAGGTTTCACCCCGCTTAGCGGGGTGAAACCTTTTTAAAACTCTCCCCAACGGCTTTCTAAGAACCGTCCGCATGGATTCGGGCATGAT
>JACQHE010000049.1 GCA_016199185.1 Candidatus Gottesmanbacteria bacterium | reverse complement strand
TATTTGCATAGAACGTCCACAATCTGTTTCAGCGTCAATGTCGTGGGTTTCATGTCCGGGTTTTTGGCACTGCCGTTAAGGATCATGTGGCGGCTGGCGTGGAGAAACCAGGTCGCTTTCTGATCTTTTTCTTTGAGCGTATTATAAACCGGGGTCAGATCAATGTCATCTTTTGGGAGAGACTTAATGCGCACGTAGCCCTTGCGCGGGTCGCGGCGGATAACGACGGCGTACCCCATTTTCTGTCCCAGATGGACGACCTCGTCATTGGTGGTTTCTATGCCAAATGCTTTCCCCCATTTTGTTTCAAATGCAACTGCTTTTTCCTTCATTTCTTTCTCTGCCCAGACTTTGTTTTGAAACGTCTTATACATACCATCGAGCGCCTCCATGCCAAGGCTCACGATTTTGATGGGGTTATCCGGATAGAGGAGACGCCAGCCGTCGATTGCGGCGACAAGCGAGTAGTCCCAGAAGTCCGCCGTGGGGTTAGGATAAAAAACTTCCCGAAAGTGATCAATCTCATTGACGACCGCTACCATCCGAGCGAGTGCATCATCGCTGCCTTGCAGCTGTTCATAGACGAGTTTTGCCGCGCACGTATCGCGATCGTCCTGATGGTGATCAAATTTTCCAAAGCCGGTATCAACGTGGATAATTTCAGGGTTATCATCGGGAGGAAGATTGTTGAGAGTTTTACCTGCCGGCACGAAGGCAATGCTTGCCTCTTCCCAACCGGGAAAAAACTTTTTGACGAGCCAAATGGCCGTGATGGCATCCAAATCCGGCCCAATGTGGGTGACAATCGTTTTCATATTCAGTACGCTTGAGCAAAGAGCCAGCGGTGGGTCGCGGCTTTGCCGCAATGGATACAGGCACCCTGTTCATTTTTCGTTTCAAGCAGCAGGCATCGCGTGCTTGCTTTCGTTTCTTTTTTTATTGCAGCTTCGCACACTGCATCTTCACACCAAAGCGCTCGCAGGTACCCGCGCGAGGTTTCCATAATCTTCTTAAACCCTTCGTAGCTGTCTACGTCATGGGTGTTTTTAGTCAAAAATTCCTTTTGTTTCGTGAATAGTTGGCCTTGTATGGTGACCAATAATTTTTCCGTTTCAATGAGCATCTGATCGCGCGTGAGAGTCACTTTTTGGCCTGTGTCTCTTCGTGCAACCGTCACCGAACGATCAGTTGTTTCTCTTTGTCCAACTTCAAATCGAAGCGGTACGCCTTTTATTTCCCATTCATTAAATCTCCTGCCGACGCTGGGCTCTTCTCTGTTGTCAATATGGACGCGAATACCACCATTAGTCAAAACTTCTTTGAGCTGCCCACAGTAGGAAATAACAGACTCTCTATCTTTTTGAAAAATGGGCATGATGACGACCTGTATCGGTGCAATCTTGGGAGGCAAGATGAGTCCGTTATCATCTCCGTGCGCCATGAATAATCCACCCAGACTCCGTGTGGAAATTCCCCACGACGTTTGCCAAACAAAATCTTCTTTACCTTCTCTGTTTTGAAAGTGAATATCAAAGGGCTTAGAAAAATTTTGGCCTAAATTATGAGATGTTGCTGCTTGAAGTGCTTTTCCATCAGGCATTAATGCCTCAATGGCATACGTTGCTTTGGCTCCTGCAAACTTCTCGCTTTGACTCTTTATGCCATAGACTACCGGCAATGCAAAGTAGTCTTCATACACCTGTCGATACCAATCAAGAGCGGTCAGCACCATCTCCATCGCTTCCTTTTCCGTCTCATGGGCGGTGTGCCCCTCCTGCCAAAGAAACTCGGTCGTCCGCAAAAATAAATAAGTTCGTTTTTCCCACCTTACGACGTTGTTCCATTGGTTTATGAGCATAGGTAAATCGCGCCAGCTGTGAATCCACTTGGCGTACATAGCGTATATAATCGTTTCACTTGTGGGCCGCACGACAAGCGGGTCTTTGAGTTTTTCCCTGCCGCCGATGGTTACTATGGCTAATTCGGGAGAAAATCCCTGCACGTGTTCTTTTTCTTTTTCCAGAAGTGAAAGCGGGATGAAGAGCGGAAAATAAGCATTCTGCACGCCTTTTGTCTTCATGAGTCCATTAAAGATCTCCTGTACCTTTTCCCAAATGGAAAACCCGTAGGGCCGGATCACCATGCACCCTTTCACCGGCGCATAGTCAGCAAGCTCGCTCTTCAAAATCACATCGGTATACCAATCCGAAAGATTCTCACTCTTTTTCTTCAGTTCCCTTTTCTCAAATGGTTGTTTCATAGAATTAGTATACCCTTTTTTCCAGCACTGCGTCAGGTTCTAGATTGTCCACCTGCCAGGTGGACTAGATTGGCACCTATTCTTCTTCGTCAAATGCCAGGTGTTTTATATGTTCCATTTTTTGGGCGTAGTCAACTTGGTTATGCACAAAATCTCTATATTTGCTCGGGGATTTGAATAATTCGCCAATAAGTTTTGGGTTGGATAATGTGTTTCCTTGAGAAGCTAGGTATTCAGGCAGGGATGACCAAGGGTATGAATCAAGTTCTGATTCTTTGATTAAAAACGATGAGGTCGGATTCAGGTGAATATAACGGGACAAATGGATAAGTTGTTCTTCGGATTCTACCCGTACTGATTTGAATGGGCCTTGGAATAAAGGTCCGATCCGATCATGCTTGATATTGAAATACTTACTGTAACTGTCACAAAATTTGGAGACAAAGCGGGAAATGCCTGAATTGGCGGTTTGTTTGAGTAAAAGGTGAAAATGATTGGGCATGAGGCAAAAAGCCAGGATATCCACCTGGAGTTGGCTGGTTAAAAGTGCTTTGAGTAATTGAACACGCTTTTTTTCCTCCAGAATAATGTATTTAGAATATCGAATAGGAGGCTCCGAGAAGCGATAGTAGCGAATAGTATCCAGAGCTCGTCGATATTCCCATTTATCAGTAAAAATTGGGCGGCGTTCTACTCCCCTATTAAAGATGTGATACATTTCTTCAGTGGCCAAAACGACATTTCTGTTCGATGACATGGAATTAGTTTAGAGGTAAAAAGGAGAGGTGTCAAGCTAATCCACCTGGCAGGTGGACAGAACACTTAGCGCGTCTTGTCATCGTTATTGCTTTTCCTTTCATTTCTCTCGTCTTTTTTGCCTTTTTCTTCTTCTTGTTTGGGGCGATTGTCTTTTTGATCACGGTCAACTTTATCTACCAGTTCTTGGAGGTTGGCGATGGTCTGGTTTACGTTCTGTTGGGTTTGATTAATCTGTAGGGCGACGACGGCCTGCTGGGCGGGGATGGGCATAGTGGTCGTGACTTGGGCCATTTGTGTTGGACTGGGTGAGGGTGAAGGTGTAGGAATAGGCGTGATACTTCTGAGGCCGGATGTTGGGCTTGGTGTCGGCGTCGCCGTTGCCTGTTGCTGCGTGGGCGGAGGGACGGTGGACGGCGCGTAGGCGATGGGCTGGGGGCTGGTCGTTAGGGCCGTCTTTTGCTCTTCAAGCTTTGCGGAAACGGTTGTGAGGGTATTTATATACTGTTTGGCAAGCGCCACTTGGGTTTCTTGACTTGGTGCATTTTCTATCGCTTTTTTCGTTTCGGCGATTTGTTGCTGGAGGTATGGCAGGCCTTGGATAGATTGTTTGGATGCCATAAGTTGTTTTGCCTCTGCGAAGCGCCTTTCGGTATATTTGATCTGAAGGTTACCGGTCGTCGCGTAGGAGGGGCTGGCCAGCGCGAGCGCGGTGCGCTCGAGTGCCAACTTGACACCGTAGAGATTGTCCCCAGGGAGCGCGTTCCAGGAGGCAATGATCATGACTGACGGGCCGAAAAGAATAAGGAGCGTTCCCCAAAGGAGTTTGTCCACAATGTTTCGCATATCTAAAGTCCCTTTGTCAGACGCAGTATATCATTGACAGATACAAGGAAAATAAGGGCAATGAGGATGATCATGCCCATCTGGTGGGCCGAACGCTCAAAGGCCGGACGGAGTTTCTTGCCGATTAACTTTTCTAAGAATACGAATGCGAGCCGGCCACCGTCCAGCGCCGGAATCGGGAGGATATTGAGGACCGCCAAGTTAAGCGAGAGAATGCTCATAAACTCCAGGACCGCCTTCCAGCCGAACTTGACGGCTTCTCCCGTGACGCGGGCGATGCCGATGGGGCCGGCAACATCGGCGGTCGGAGGCTTCAGCGTCACCAAACGCCAGAGGGTGCCGGCAATGCCGGTGAACATGTCTCGTGCGCGAAGTACATTGATGCGGACTGCTTCGGCCGGAATTTCAGCCCAGGTAAACGTGCGAAGCGTAAGATCGGTGATCACGACGCCCAGCGGCCCTTGGCCTGCAGGAGGATCTTTCCTCGGTATGACGGTCATTTTTGTTTCATTCTCATCGCGAACGATAGTGAGAGTTACGTTTTCACCCAGATGCGCGCGGGTGGCATCGATGAGATCTTTGGGGACAGATACTGGCTTCGTGCCAATAAACGTAACGACATCATTCTCTTGAAGGCCAATGGTCTCGGCTGGACTTCCGGGTTGGACTTTTTCCACGCGCACGCGGCCGCTGGGTTCGAGCACCCCTTGGGTAAGCAGATACGCGGTGAGGCCCAGCGCCAAGAGAATGTTCATGAAGACTCCGGCGACAAGAATGGCCGCTCGCTCTTTCTTCGACCTGGCCCAGAAAAATTTTCTTAAGGTCTCTCCCCGCTTAGCGGGGTGAGACCTTTTCAGAATATGGTCCTCTTCGTCTTCACCCGCAAGCCGGACGAATCCTCCAATCGGAAGCCAATTGAGCGAGTAGACGGTGCCGCCGATTTTTTTACCGAAAATCCTCGGTGGGAGCCCTAAGCCAAATTCCTCGACTTTTACGCCAATCCATCGCGCCACGGTGTAGTGCCCGAGTTCATGGATGAGGACAAGGATGCTTAAAATTGCGAAAAAGACGAGGGCAGTTGTAAGCATATTACACCTGTAATAATTCCGTTTCCTTTCGCTCTAACAGTCCATCCAGGTCGGCAACCATCTCATCGGTGAGCTCCTGAATGAGTTTTTCAGCATGTTTTTTATCATCTTCAGAAATCCGGTTTTCCTCTTGAAGTTTTTTAACCTGGCGCATGGCGTCGCCGCGGACTTGACGCACCATGATGCGACCGCCTTCGACTTTGGCGCGGGCAAGCTTCGTGTATTCGCCCCGGCGTTCCTCGGACAAAGGAGGAATGGTGATCCGGATGATCTCGCCGTCTATAACCGGAGTGAGGCCGGTATTGGCCTCCTGTATTCCCTTTTCTATCTCGCCGATGATGGAGGGGTCATAGGGGGAAATCACAATGGTTTTGGTATCCATTGTGGTGATCGTTGCCAGTTCCATGACTTTGAGCCGTTGGCTGCCGCCGTATGCGGGGATGACGATGTGCTCGACGAGCGCGGGGCTAGCTCTGCCGGAGCGGATAGAGGAGAGATCAGTCTGCGTGACCTCGACGGCTTTTTTCATCCGGTCACGGGTTTGATTAAGGAGGGCGTCAATCATTCGTTCACTATCGTATCACCCAATTGCATTCTTGTAAATCTGGCAACGGTGATGTTCTCCCCTACTTTGGCAATAGTTTGCTTCATGAGTCCTTCAATCGTCAGATTCGGGTCGCGGATGTAGGGTTCGGCAAGAAGCTCTCGCGTGTTTTTGGGGTTCATGGAGCAAACCTGGAGGGAGACTTCATGGGCGAGATTTTTAAATTCGTCGGTGCGCGCGACAAAGTCCGTCTCCGAGCGCAGTTCGACAAGCACTCCAACGCGGCCATTGTGGACATACGATTCGACGATACCCTGGGAGGTTTCTTTCCCTTCTTTCTTGGCGGCTTTTTCAAGTCCCCGATCCGTGAGGAGTCGTTTGGCTTTTTTGTAGTCGCCGAGCGCGTCTTCTAAGGCCTGTCTGCAGTCGGCAACGCCAGCCTGAGTTTCGGCTCGGAGTTTTTTGAGAGTATCAAGAGAGATGGTCATATGATTTTCTTGGGCCGACCGCGCTTTTTCTTGGGCGGTTCCTCTTCTGATGATACCACGGTGGGCTCAGGTGAAGGAGATTCTTTTTCTCGTGCATCCTTGCCCTCACGATAGGCAGCGGCGATGGCGCCCGCGATGAGCTGGATGGAACCCACGGCGTCGTCGTTTGCCGGGATGACGTAGTGGATACCTGTGGGATCGGAGTTGGTGTCCACGATGGCTACCACGGGAATGCCTACCCGCTGCGCTTCGCGCACTGCAGCATGCTCGCGCTTGACGTCCACGATAAAGAGCGCATTGGGTTTCTCCTTGAGCGTGAGGACGCCGCCGTAGAAGATTTTGAGCCGATCGATGTAGCGGCCGAGCTTGCCTTGTTCGTGTTTCGGCATCTTTTTCCATCTGCCCGCGGCACGATCATTTTCAAGATTAATGATCTTGTCTATATTCTTTTTGACCTCTTCCCAGTTGGTGAGGAATCCGCCGATCCAGCGTTCGACCAGATAGGGAGCCGCTGCTTTCTCGACAGCTTCTTTCACGACCCCCATGGCCTGGCGTTTGGTCGCGATGAAGAGGAGTTCTCCCCCTCCTGCGATAAGGTCTTTGACGAATGCACACGCACGGTCTAAACCCGCTTTGGTCTTGGCAAGATCAATAATATGGATGCCATCTTTTTTGGTGTAGATAAACTCTGCGGCTTTCGGGTGCCACCGCTCGGCCTTATGCCCAAAATGGCACCCGGCTTCCAGAAGTTGTTGAAGAGTGATGTCTTCCATAGTCGTGTCATCCTGGAGCGAAGCGATAGGATCTTTTTGAGATGCTATCGTCGCTATCGCTCCTCCAGCATGACAATATACTTAACAAAAAACACCAAAGATACTTCTTTGGTGTTCCAAAGTCGTATCTTCTTATCCTTCCACTCAACTGTCCCGCTTGGCGGGAAGAAGATACTGTTGAGTGTGAGTATTTGTCCCCTAGGGGACGGGAAACTTCTTCGTGAGCATAGTAACAGAAGCGTGGATGGATTGCAATTGCTTGTTTTTCTGAAGCTCTACGCGAACCTTTTTGAGAAATGCGACTCGTTCCTCTTTGGCTTCGGGGAGGCGGTAGTGGGAGACTTCATTGATAACCGTCACGATCCAATCACCAATCTGCCGCATTTCTTTTTCCTTCATGCCGCGGGTGGTAATCGCCGGCGTCCCGAGGCGGATGCCGGAGGGGTAAAAGGGCGGGTTGGGATCGTGCGGAACGCTGTTGCGGTTGACGACGATACCGGCGACTTCCAATGCTTCCGCGGCAATGTTGCCGATCACGCCCTGGGGCCGGAGGTCCACGACCATCAAGTGATTATCCGTCCCTCCGGTTGACAGGGTGCAACCCTGCCGCTGGAGCGTATCAGCAAGGACTTTGGCGTTGGTCACGACTTGCTTGGCGTAGCGCTTGAAGCTTGGTTGCGCCGCCTCATACAGGCAAACGGCGATGGCAGCCGTCACGTTGTCGTGCGGCCCGCCCTGGAGTCCTGGGAATACGGCTTTATCTATTTTCTCTCCCATCGTAGGATCTTTGACAAGGCCTGGCCCTGTCACCATGAGGAGGGCGCCGCGGGGGCCGCGGAGTGTCTTGTGAGTCGTGGCCATGAGCACGTCGGCGTAGAGAGCCGGGCTGGGGTGCACGCCGCCCACAATGAGGCCGGCGATGTGAGAAATGTCAGCGAGGAAATAGGCTCCTACACTATCAGCAATAGCTCTCCAACCCTTCCAGTCAAACACCCGCGGGTACGCCGTGGTGCCAACGACAATCATCTTGGGTTTTTCCTGTTTTGCAAGACGTGTCACCGTGTCCATGTCGATTCTCCCATCCTCTTCTACGTCGTACTGGACGGATCGGTAAAACGTGCCGGAAAACGTTACCTGCGGATGGCCGTGCGTCAGATGCCCGCCGGCGGTGAGCTTAAGGCCCATGATGGTGTCGCCGCGTTTAAGAAGCGCCATGTATACGGCGGAGTTTGCCGGCGAGCCGGAGTACGGTTGTACATTGGCATGCGGTACACCAAAGAGCTTCTTGGCGCGCGCTATCGCCAGCTCCTCGATTTCGTCTATGAATCGATTTCCCTGATAGTACCTTTTGTG
>JACQHE010000048.1 GCA_016199185.1 Candidatus Gottesmanbacteria bacterium | reverse complement strand
TTCCCGCTTTCGCGGGAATGACAACCAAGGAGATTGTGTCTATGATGGAAGGTAAGGGTTATGTTAGACATTAAATTCATACGAGATAATCTTGCTCTCGTACAGGAAGCGGCGAAGAACAAAAACCGTCAGGTCGAGTGGGATCGCTTGCTTGCTCTTGACGACAAACGCAGGGAGCTGATCGGAAAGGCGGAGGCTATTCGGGCGAAGCGAAATAAAGCGAAAAAAGCCACAACAGAAGTGGAGAAACAAGTAGGGCGAGCGCTCAAGCAGGAGCTCAAAGCATTGGAAAAAGAATTGAAGGCTGTCGAAGAGGAGTTCGACGCGCTCATGCTCACCGTTCCCAATGTGCCGGATAAAAGCGTTCCGGTCGGGAAAGACAGTAGCGGCAACAAAGAAGTGAAGAAGTGGGGAGAACCTGCTGCGTTTGACTTTGAACCGAAGGATCACATTGAGCTTGCCAAGGCCTTGGACCTTATAGACTTTGAGCGGGGAGCCAAAGTTGGCGGGAGAAGGATGTATTTCCTCAAAAATGAAGCAGCGCAGATGGAGCTTGCGCTCATGTGGTATACGTTAAACAAGCTCGCTGCCAAGGGCTACACGCCGCTGGTTGCCCCATCGCTGGTGAAGGAGTTTACGCTGGTCGGTAACGGCCAGTTCCCGTGGGGCAGGGAAGAGGTCTACGCACTGGAAAAAGACGACGTGTATCTTGCAGGCACTGCAGAAGTGCCGGTGACGGCGTATTTTAGCGGTGAAGTGCTGGAGGAGAAAGATTTACCCAAAAAGTTTGTGGCGTTCTCTCCCTGTTTCCGAAGAGAAGCCGGTAGTTATGGAAAAGATACCAAAGGGGTCTATCGGTTGCACCAATTTAATAAAATTGAACAAGTTATTATCTCAACGAATAATTTGAACAATTCTTTTACTCTTCATGAGGAGTTGTTGGCCAACGCAGAGGAAATTCTTCAGGATTTAGTATTGCCGTACCGCGTGCTCCTCATGTGTACTGGAGACATGGGTGAGCCGCAAGTCAAAAAGTATGACATAGAAACGTGGATGCCGGGAAGAAGTGCGTACGGAGAGACGATGAGCAACTCCGTCATGGGAGATTTTCAGTCACGGCGGCTGAAAATTCGGTACAAAACAAAAGACGGCAAGACGCTCTACTGCCACACGCTCAATAACACCGCGCTTGCCTCACCGCGGATTCTGATCGCGATTTTGGAAAACTATCAGCAGAAGGACGGATCGGTGCGCGTGCCCAAAGTCCTTCAGGGTTACCTTGGAAAAAAGGTGATACAATACCCCCATGTTTAAGTTCCTCGGAAAGCTTCTTGACAGTAACGAAAAGGAGATCAGGAGACTGCGTACGTTCGTTGAGCGCATCAATGCGCTTGAAGGAGAAACGAAAAAGCTCAAAGACGGCGATTTTGCCAAACGTGCCTACCAGTTTCGGGAGCGGCTCACGGGTGGCACGCAGCTTGATGACACGCTCCCGCAGGTTTATGCCCTTGTTCGCGAAGCAGCGCGCAGGAGCCTCAACCTCCGGCATTTCGATGTGCAGCTCATGGCTGCTATCGCTCTTCATGAGGGAAAAGTCGCGGAGCAGAAGACCGGTGAAGGCAAAACGCTCTCCGCTACTCCCGCGCTTGTCCTGAATGCCCTTTCTGGACGTGGAGTTCACCTCGTGACGGTTAACGATTATCTCGCCCGCCGCGATGCAGGCTGGATGGGGCCGATTTATCATATTCTTGGGCTTTCTGTTTCGGCAATCATCAGCGAGCAGTCGTTTATATACGATCCGGCGTACGAAGAAGCCACTGCCACAGACTGGCGCTTGAAGCATCTGCGGCCCGTGACCAGAAAGGAGGCGTACGCGGCGGACATCACCTACGGTGTCAACAGTGAGTTCGGGTTTGATTATCTGCGTGATAACATGGTGTCCGAGTCCTCCCAGTTGTCTCAACGGGATTTTCATTACGCAATCGTTGATGAAGTTGACTCCGTCCTCATTGATGAAGCCAGGACTCCGCATATCATCTCCGCGCCTGCGGCAGAGGCGACGCACAAATACTACGACTACGCCAAGCTCGTTGAGAAACTCACAAGGGAAACTGATTACGTTATTGATGAGAAGCTGCGGACGGCACATCTTACGGACCACGGCATCCTTAAGGTTGAAAAAATGTCGGGGTTGGGTAACATCTACGAGACGGATTTTGAGACGGTCCATCACATTGAAGCGGCGCTGAAATCCCGGGCGCTGTTTACCCGCGACCGCGACTATGTAGTCAAAGACGGGCAGGTCATCATCGTCGATGAGTTTACCGGCCGGCTCCTGGTGGGCCGCCGGTTTAGCGAAGGCATCCATCAGGCGATAGAGGCCAAAGAAGGGGTGTCTATCCAGCAGGAAAGCCGGACGCTTGCGACCGTGTCGCTTCAAAATTACTTCCGCATGTACCAGAAGCTTGCCGGCATGACCGGGACGGCTGCCACCGAAGCAGAGGAATTTAAAAAGATTTATGGACTGGACGTCGTGATGATTCCGACCCACCAGCCCATGGTTAGAGACGATTTCACCGATAGCGTGTATAAAACGCCGCGAGCAAAATACGCCGCAATTGTGACGGATATTATCGAACATCACAGACGCGGCCAGCCCGTTTTAGTGGGCACGACCGCGATTGATAAAAACGAAATCATCAGCGATTTCCTCAAACGCAAAGGCATCCCCCATAATGTTTTAAACGCAAAAAATCATCTTCGGGAGGCGATGATCATCGCCGACGCGGGCAAAAAGGGCGCGGTTACGGTGGCGACCAACATGGCCGGCCGCGGCGTGGACATCGTACTCGGCGGGTTTCCGCTGAGTGAATATCAAATATCAAATATCAAATATCAAAAAGAAGAGTTTGAGAAACTCAATAAAGAATGGGAGAAAAATCACCAGGAAGTAGTGAAGCTTGGAGGGCTTCATGTCATCGGCAGCGAGCGTCATGAATCCCGTCGGATTGACAATCAGCTGCGTGGCCGCTCCGGCCGGCAGGGCGACCCGGGCAGCAGCCGCTTCTACGTGTCGCTTGAAGATGACATCATGAGGCTCTTTGGCGGCGATCAGGTGGCCCGTCTCATGACCGTATTTAAGCTTCCGGAAGACGTGCCGCTTGAGCACGGCATGGTCAGCCGCGCCATCGAGCAGGCGCAGGTCAAAGTTGAAGGCTTCCATTTTGATTCGCGCAAGCACCTCGTGGAGTACGACGATGTCCTCAATAAACAGCGCGAGATTGTGTACCGGAGACGCAGGAAAATTCTGGAAGGAGAGAGTCAACGGGAAAGCATTCTCGAAAAAATCTCCCGTGAGATCGAGACAGTCGTCGGCATGTATGCCGGTGACGGCGGGACAGAGCGGGAAAGAATCGTTTCAGAATTTGTTTCTATTGTTCCCTTTGATGGGGCGTCGGCACAGCAGTTGGGCAAGCAACTTGAACAGTATCATACTTCGGCGGAAATAAGCGAGTTTCTCTCCGGTTTGGTTAAGCAGATGTACGAGGCACGGGAAACGCAGATGACGCCGTTGGTCTGCCGGCAGATCGAGCGGTGGGTGAGCCTTCAGGTCATTGATAGCCTTTGGATGGATCACCTGGATGCCATAGATGACCTGCGGGAGGGGATTGGCCTGCGCGGCTACGGCCAGCGCGATCCGCTGGTTGAGTATAAAAACGAAGCATTCGGCATGTTCGAACGGTTGATGGCCACCATTGACAGCGAAATCGTCCACCGGATTTTTAAAGTTCAGGTACAACTGGCGCCCCCCTTCGCTGAAGCTTCGGGGGGCAGGCCGCCAGCGATAAATCCGACCAATATAACCCATTCACCCATTCACCCATCCCCCATCACCCCCAAAAAGCTCGGCCGCAACGACCCATGCCCCTGTAACAGCGGAAAAAAATGGAAGAAATGTCATTACCCCAGTATTCCATGACGACTAAACGACGCATTGCTGCCCTTGCCCTTGCCGGAGCGTTAGCTGCCGGGGGTGGCGGGATTGCATATCAAAAGCAACAGGCCAATGTAACGAAATCATCCGTTAAAACTGCAGTCGTCCGCAGGACTATGTTTGAGAAAACTATTACCTCTTCCGGGAAAACGAAAGCCAAAAAGTCTGTAGAACTTAAGTTTCAAACGTCAGGGAGGCTCACCTGGGTAGGCGTCAAAGAAGGCGATACCGTGCAGCAGTACCAAGCTATAGCCAAGCTGGATGTACGAGAGGTTCAGAAAAATCTCGAAAATGAACTTCGCGACTATGCCAAGCAGCGCAACGATTTTGAAGAGATGTGGCGCGTGACCTACAAAGGCATCAAAGACCCGAGTGACGCACTTACGGATACGGTCAAGCGCATTTTGGAAAAAAATCAATGGGACCTGGAAAAAGCGGTACTGGATGTGGAGATTGAACATCTATCCGTGGAATTTGCCACACTTGTTTCTCCGATTGCCGGTATCGTAACAAGGGTGGACATGCCCGTCGCCGGCGTCAATATTACGCCCGCCACGGCTGTATTTGAGATCGTTGATCCGGACTCACTTGTATTTGAGGCGAGTGTCGATGAAGTAGATGTGGCAACTATTGCTATCGGCAGAAAAACCACAGTTACCCTGGATGCTTATCCAAGTGATCCTTTTACGGGAAGTGTGACCAAAATCGCATTTGCTGCCAAAACGTCAAGCGGGGGAGCGACGGTATTTCCGGTAGAAGTGGCCATAGCCACCTCGTCGGCCGTTCGCGTCGGCATGAATGGGGACGTTGCTATAACCGTAGACACCCAGGGTGATGCTCTCGTCATTCCGGCAGAAGCAGTGCAGGAAGCAGAAAAAGGATCCTTTGTCTACAGAAAAGAAGGCAAAACGTACAAGAAAACCCCCATTGAGGTGGGCGCGCGAAACGATGAGGAAGTGGTTGTCCAATCAGGACTCACCGAAGGAGACGAAGTGGTAGTGAAAGGATTTAAGGATCTTCCGAAATGAAAGATGAAATACTCCGCGTTGCCAACGTATTCAAGGTATACAAAATGGACGGCGTCACGTTCACTGCCCTTGACGGCGTGTCGCTTGACGTTGCCGCCGGCGAGTACGTAGCGATCACGGGACCGTCAGGGAGCGGCAAGTCCACCCTCATGCACATCATCGGGTGTCTGGACCGGCCGACGAGCGGCAGTGTAGAAGTAAACGGGAAAGATATATCGCACGCGTCAGACCGGGAACTTGCGCGTATTCGCAATACGGCCATCGGATTTGTTTTCCAGCAGTTTAATCTTCTGCGCAGGACGTCAGCCGTAGCTAACGTCGAGCTTCCGCTTATCTATCGCGGGATCGGCACGGGGCAGCGCAGGGAAAAGGCAAAGGAGCTGTTGGTCAGCGTGGGGCTTGGAGAAAAGCTTCACAATCTTCCTTCGCAGCTTTCCGGCGGGGAGCAGCAGCGGGTAGCCATTGCCCGGGCGCTCGTCACCGACCCGCAGATACTTCTGGCCGACGAGCCGACGGGAAATCTGGACAGCAAGTCAGGTGCGGAAATCCTTTCCTTGTTTGATAGTCTGCATAATAGTGGACGGACTATCGTTGTGGTTACTCACGAAGCGGACGTTGCGCGGCACGCACGGCGAGTTATCCGCATTGCCGATGGCCGGATCATAGAAGACAAGAAAGTAAAACGATCATGAATACGTTTGAATACATACGGCTCGCGTTGCGGGCTTTGCGGACCAATAACATCCGCTCAATCCTCACGATGCTGGGGATCATCATTGGCGTTGCCTCCGTCATCCTTCTCGTATCCATAGGATCTGGTCTCCAGGCGTTTGTCACGAGCCAGTTCTCCTCGCTGGGGTCAAATAAAATTTTTGTTTTTCCCGGAGAAACGGATCTGAAACGCATAGGAGGCCGACCCTTCACACCGGTGAGCAAGTTTGAGCTTGGTGACGTCGGCGATATTCTCCGGTCAAGTGATGCTATTTCAGAAGTAACACCAGTGACTGTCCAGACCGGCACGGTTTCCTTTCGGGGAGAGGTCGCCTCCGTCGATGTCGTGGGTGCATGGGAAAATTATTTTGGTATCGCAAATTGGGTAACGCAGAGAGGGAGTATCATCACGCAAAATGACGTGGAGCGCACACGCAAGGTTATCGTTTTGGGTTCTAAACCTGCCGTGGAGCTTTTTGGCGATACTGATCCCATAGGGAAAACAGTTGCCATCGGTGACATTCGTTATCAGGTAAAGGGAGTTCTCGTATCAAAAGGCGGCGGAGGAGCGCTGGGGAATGATATAGACAAGAGAGTGATCATACCACTTACGACGGCGCTGCGGCAGTATAACCAGAGTCGCCCCTCCATGCTTTTGGTTGAGGCCCGTAGTCAGGATACGGTGGAACAGGCAGAAAACGACGTGCGTCGGACGCTTTTGAAGCGACTGAAGGAAGATGACTTTACCATACTACAGCAGAAAGAACTATTGAGCACAATTACCCAATTTATTAGCGTTATTACCGTCGCCCTTGGGGGGATAGCGGCGATATCGCTTCTGGTAGGCGGCATCGGCATCATGAATATTATGCTTGTATCCGTTACTGAACGGACCCGTGAGATTGGGCTCCGGAAGTCAGTCGGAGCTACGGGACGGGATATTCTTGTCCAATTTCTGATTGAATCCGTGATTTTAAGTCTTGCCGGCGGCATCATCGGGATACTTCTTGGGGGAGCCGGGTCGCTTGCGCTGCGGGCGTTTATACAAACAGAAGTGACGATCTGGTCGGTGCTCCTGGCTTCCGGATTCTCGGCACTCATCGGTATCATTTTTGGCGTCGCCCCCGCCATCCGTGCGAGTCGCCTCGATCCCATCGAAGCTTTGAGGTATGAGTAGATCTGTTTTTTGTCATTCCCGCGAACGCGGGAATCCAGTATTATACTCGTATGACTCATGCAACTATTCAATCGGTTGGATCGATTGTTACATTGGAAGCCATTCCTGTGATGGGAAAAGCGACAGTAGGAGTGAAAAATTCTGAAAAAACATTCAACGACGTTGAGTCGAATCTGGACACGATGAGGGGAAGAAAATTTTATGGACTTTTGTATGGCGAACCGGATAAAGGAGAATATTTTGCTTGCATAAAATTAGAGCCGCGCGATGATCCGCGCTCGCGAAGAAAAATTCGCTCTTGGTATCCGGACGTCTCGTGTATTGGAAAAGGATTCGGTTTGCTTTTTGATGCCTACCCACACGATTCCAATCGGCCGACGATAGAGTTTTACCGTAGTGAACGTGATGTGTATATATTTCTTCCCATCAAGGAAACGTAGTTAATTTTACTCTATTAGGCATGCACGTGCATTGCTAATAGAGTGATATTTGATGGAATACGGAGAGTGCTTTGATTGACAACAATAACGCGGCCGCGTTATTGTTGTCAATCGTGAATTCTTGAACGCAGTGCAGTCGTAACAAACACCGATCGGTGGTAGCAGACCATGCCGAGTATGCTAAGTATTGTGATTATTTGCCTTACGTGCTAGATTAAAAACATGGTTTTGGTTTATGAAGACAGAAAGAAAAAGGTTATAAAAGACCGGGAAAGGATAAATTTTTCCAGTTTTTCCTCCTTCCATCTTATTGTCATTACCGCCAGAGCCAAAGGCAAACGACAAATTTCTGACAGCGCCACGGATGATGAGGACTTGACAATCAAGATCGACGATAAAACTTTTCCTAAGTTGTCTCGCCCCGAAAGACTCATTGACTCGCCGGCGGCCTTCTCCGGCGGGACGCTTCACGGTCTTAGTAAAATAATTTACTTCCTCACGTTCCTGAAAGGAAAAGATCATACATTAGAATTAATAACTGATAAGCTGCCAAACATCGCTACTCTGGAAAGCTTGAGGGTTTATGCTTTAACTTTGGGGCGGGAATTAACTTTAGTGCTGGAGCAACAAGCGGAAGATGGTGACCGCCGTCCTTGGATAACCTTCGTTTTTGACCAATTGGCTCTTGAATCTTTTACCCCCACTCTTACTTATAGCCGCCGCCTCTTTGATAGCGATGATATCAAAATTATTTTTGATGGTAAAACGTATTCCAATTTTCTGAAAACCCTTAAGTATTTTCTTTGGCGTTTCGCCGGGTTTTTGCTGCCTGATTCAAGCAGAACAGAAAAAGAAACCTTCACCGTCAATGCTTCACCCGGTCTTCATTATTTAGAATTTTGGGCTGATCGTAAACCTACGCTGGAAAAAATTCAGTTGGTTTTAGGTAATTTTAAAAAGCCGGAGATTACTCTCTACAAAAACCTACCCGGCCGAGACTATAGCCACTTGGATCAGTTTATCTTAGAAGCTGTTTCCTTCTGGAACGACTTTTTCGCACGAGAAAAAGACGCGCCTCCGCTTCGGCTTGATCCAAGTTTAGTTAAGGCCATCGTTTACCGTGAATCGCGTTTGGGTTATTATCCAGATAATCAAATCGTTGACGTCATGCAAGTTTGGGATCCGCAAAACCCGGCTAAAGACGCTCTGTTAGGCAAAACAGTTGCCAACGAATTTATCTCTCCTTCGCAAATTGGTCACATTAGCTACAGTTATCCAGACTTTGCCAGAGTACCCAAAGTTAATAATCAGCAGGAGAGTCTTTTTTGGGGCGTCCGTTGGCTTTACTATAAATCCCAATATCTTTTGGAAGATGAGAAAGGCTTGGTTAAGCCTTATGTGCGTAAGTGGCGCAGTTGGAGGGAAGCGGTTAGAGCCTATAATGCTAATCCGGAGATTGGAGAAGAATACGTTTCCGAAGTCTTTTCCGTGTATGAAAAGGGTGTGGATTTAGAAGGAAATACCCTTTGGTAACATGAGTATTTTTGCTGAGACAACGTACCAGAAATTAGAGTTTCTTTTTTTGCTTTTAGCGATTCTTTCGCCTCTCATTTTGATTTTTGCCGAACCTTTTACGTTTTTTGTTAACGATAGGGTTTACGAAATCTATTCTTCGGTAAGGTTCTATTTATGGGTGGGTTCTTTTTTTCTTTTTTCTCTGTTTTCCTTTTTTAATAGTTTCTTAACTTTTAAAAAATCACCTCCGGGTAAATTTAAGCAGGCCACTTCGAGTAAACTTCTTTTAACCCTTCTTCTGTTATTGCTTTTTGGCCTGGCTTTTAAAGGTAAAAATAGCCAATCAGATTGGACGATAGCCTTGAGCATTTTAATTTACTTCTCTCTTTTTTTCTATTTAATCTTAGCTTACCTGAGTTCTTTTCTTTTGTGGTTGAAAAGAAAACCCCATCAGACCTTAACTGTTTATTCCGCTGTGATTGTTTTTTCCTGGCTAATTTTTACGGTTAATGTTGCTCTTCTTTACGAAAAGGTTAGAGATCTGAGATGGGAGGATTCGAAAACTGAAAGTAAAATTGATGAAATTGAAGAGATCAGTAATACGTTATGGGAAGAACGGGCCTTTGCAAAAGAAATGAGTGAGAACCTTTCTTATTATCTACCCGAAGGTTATAATCAGAAACCCAGCTTTCTTGATCTAACCCCTATTGATCTGGAATTCCACAAAGCCCGAGTCAAATTTCTTTACGCTGGTAAAACGTATACGGTTGATTTTTCCTACTCTGGTACGCGAGATGGTTGGAATATTAATCGTCTCTCAAAAGTAACGTTAGAACCTTAAGAGGTGACGTTATGCAAATTGCCGCTAAATTTGACTTGAGCGCAACGCTGTTGCAACAAACATTGACCGATGGTAGTGGACAGCGCCGTACTGAACGATAGCCTCACAATGTTGCCGTGTTCCGTACCCCGCATTGGATTTCCAATGATATTGTGGATACTTTTGGTCAAGTTTTTGCATGAGTTGGTCCCGTTCTACTTTTGCGACGATGCCGGCGAGGATGACCTCGGGGATGGTGGCATCGGCGTCAACCATCGTTTGAACCTTTTCGGTTTTTCCTTTGATTCTTCCGAGGCGAATTCTCCCATCCACAATGTAGCGATCAGCATCAACACGCTTGATGAGACTGCGGATTGCTTCGCGGTTAGCGCGCTGTATGCCGCGATTATTAATGCGTCTTGTTGAAACGATTTCGACGTGTATTTCCGCATGTAATCCCTTGAGCGTCTGATAGATACGTTCTCGCTGATGTTTTTTTAACGTTTTTCCGTCGCGGATAGGCGTTTTAGTCAAACGGCGAAGTTTCTTAATAGAGAAGGGGATAGTAACTGCTGCTGCCACAAGCGGACCCGCAAGAGCCCCCCGCCCCGCCTCATCAACGCCACAAATTCGTTTGTTCATATAGAGCCTCATGATACAATGAAGGCCATGAACGTCAAATCGGAGTATGATTTTTTCTTGACGCAGCTCAAACGCCATGCCCGTCGCGCCGGCCGGTTCAACCTCGGCGCGTACTTGGGGTCTGATCACGTTGTCTATAACGTCCCGGTGCCCCGGCGCCGCAGCATCGCCCTAGGCTGGTCCAAGAATCACAAGGCTATTACCCAGAAAGAGTGTATCGAGCTTGTAGACTCCCTGATACGCGGGAAATCTCATGAGGAGAAAGGACTCGCTTCGATGATCCTCGGCCGTTTCCCCAAATACCTGACGGCACTTCCTGAACATTATTGGGATCGTTGGTTGGGAGAACTATTGGGATGGGCGGAAGTGGACGCCATCTGCGATGAGATTGACGTATGGCTCCGGGCTGATGTAGCGAAGCGTATGACCATGGTAATGCGATGGAATACGGACCCTCAGATCGAAAAAAGGCGGGCAAGTCTCGTGGTTTTATGCAGCAGCGTTCGCAGCGATGACAGCAAGAGGCTCCGTGATCTCTCTTTCGCCCTGATCGACGCACGGAATGGAGAAAAGCACGTGATGATCACCAAGGCTATTTCGTGGCTCCTGCGTGCGCTTATCAAATATCATAAAGTAGAAGTTGCCCGATACCTTAAGAAAAACGCCTCAACGCTTCCGCGCATTGCCGTGCGCGAAGTGACGAGAAAATTGGAGACAGGGAGAAAGTAGTTGAAAAGTTGCTTAATTTTTGTTAATATTTCATATATGTCCACATTTACGATTTCCTTACCGGATCAGATCGCTCGACAGGTTGATGTACACACGCGTAAACTCGGGTTTAGCACGCGCTCAGAGTTTATACGGAGCCTCTTGCGCCGCTATTTTATCGGTGAGCTTTCTCTTGAGCCGTTCATTCCGAAACCTCTGGAAGAGATAAAATCGGATTTGACCGGGACCGGAAAATACGGTGAGAAGTTTATCGACAGTGTCGTTTTGGGCCTTTCAAAATCTTCTCCGTATGCACGTTGAACCGTTGCGGAAGGATCTGCTCCGCTACATAAAGAAACGTGGTCTGACCAAAAAATTCTCCAAACAACTGACCCTGTTTATCGACAACCCCCGCCATCCTTCACTCAATACGGAGATTCTTGAGCCGAAGAAGCTGCGGTTGTATTCATTTCGCATAGACAGGAAATATCGTGCCATATTTATCCTGAAGACGCCCGATGAAGCGGAAATTGTCGACATAAACGATCACTATCAGAGGTAGACCCATTATGAGGATCATTCGTAGAAAAACAATTCCGAAAGTGCCGGCGTCGCATGAGGATCCGGCGGATCCGGGGGTCGTTAAGCAGATTCTTCTTTGGCGTGATGATTTAACTCCGGGTAGGATTCAGATGATCAACTGGTCCACGCTTCTCCCCGGTAAATCATTCCGTCCGCACTACCATGAGGCGATGGATGAGGTCTTTATTATCCTGGATGGTGAAGTGGAAATTACCGTTAGAAAGGAAACAAAACTGCTTGGAAAAGGCGATGTGGTAGTGATTCCGGAATGCGCCGTTCACGTTATGAAAAACCTTACGGACGATGAGGTTCACTACATCGCCATCGGCATTGCCCGGGGCGGGAGCGGCAAAACCGTCGTGATATAGTTTGAACCTCTTGTGCTTATCGTTATTACTCGACTACAATGACCAAACAATGGAGAAGATCACCAAGTATCCACAGACCGGAGGCATCGTTCAGGCCGCCATAGTCATTCTTCTTGTTGTATGCGCGTTTCTCCTTGGGTCACTGTGGACCAAAGTGCAGATTTTAGAGAGGGGAGGGACGGGGCAGCCATCCGCTGCTCCCCCCCAGGCTGCCCAGCCGCCCACCCAGGAGGCCAAGGACGTGCCCAAAGTCACCAATGACGATCACGTACGGGGAGATCGCAGCGCCCGGATAGCCCTTATCGAGTATTCGGATTTGGAATGTCCGTTTTGTAAAAGCGTCCATCCGACGATTACGCAGGTGCTTGATGCGTACAACGGGCGGGTGTCGTGGGTGTATCGGCACTACCCGCTTTCGTTCCATGCCAATGCCCAGAAGGAAGCCGAAGCCGCGGAGTGCGCAGGTGAACTGGGAGGCGATGACGCGTTTTGGAAGTACGTCGATGCCATTTTTGAACGCACGACGTCCAATGGTACCGGATTTGCTCTTGATAAGCTGGTTCCGCTGGCAGGGGAACTGGGGCTCCCTGAAGCGAAGTTTAAGGAATGCTTAGACAGCGGCAAGTATGAAAAGCATGTGACAGAGGACATAGCCGGCGGTTCAAAAGCAGGAGTCACCGGTACGCCGGGCAATATCTTACTGGATACCAAGAGCGGCAAGACGCGCCTCATCCCAGGCGCGGTGCCGCTTGCAAGTTTCAAAACCGCCATTGACGAGATGCTAAAATAGCTGCTCCTGGAGATGCTTGGGGATTATTTTTCCCAGGTGTTTAACCCAACTTCGCCAGTTTTCCTTTTTGTTTTAGCCTCAACAGTGTTGTTGTGATGGTTTTTTAGCTTCACCTTTTTCATTTCCAAAAAATACTTGTGGTGGACATGAGATCTTCTTGACTTG
>JACQHE010000050.1 GCA_016199185.1 Candidatus Gottesmanbacteria bacterium | reverse complement strand
GTATTAAAATCGACCGCCTGACCCGCGAGCAAAAGCACTACCTTAATAGCTGGCAGGAAGGGACATGATATCCATCGTTTTTCTGCTGCTCAATATCTCTTTTGCCCTCTTTATCCTCTTTCTCACCCTTGCCTTCGTCACCGGTGCGCCGTTTGTGCGCTCAAACCGCAAAGCCGCCGATGCCATGATCCGGCTCGCACGCATAAAACCCGGCATGAACGTCTACGATCTGGGCTCGGGCGATGGCGGCCTTCTGTTTCTTGCGGCAAAACAAGGAGCGACGGCGATCGGGCTTGAAATAAATCCGTTCCTCGTGTTGTGGACGAGGATTAGAATCATCGTGTCAAGACAGCAAAATCACATTTTTGCGCTATGGCGTAATTTTTGGAAAGCAGATTTTTCTGATGCGGACGTGGTGTTTGTCTATCTCCTCCCGTGGAGGATGGAAACGCTTGAAACCTTTCTCAAAAAACGCTGCAAAAAAGGCACCCTCATCGTCTCCAACAGTTTTATCTTCCCAACGCTCAAACGGGTAGAAACTGACGAAAAAGCGCACGTGTATAGCTTTAGAGTATAATAAGGAGCATGAGCACCATTGTCTTTGACGGGCAGCAGGAAGGGGAGCGGATCCTCTACGAACTCCGACCGCACCCCATCGCCAAATACCTGGCGATTGCACGGGGTACGCTTCTTGCCCTCGGGCTCGTCCTGGTTCTTCTCATCATCGCTTTTGTCGTACCCTCCGGCGCAGGCACCCTTACCGCCCTCGGAGTCACTGCGGGACTTATGCTTATCGCCGCCTCCGTGTGGTGGAACAACAAAGTGTACGGGCAGTCTAAAACGTATATCACAGATAGACGGGTGATGCGCTTCGACGTAGTCTCGCCGTTTTACCAGACCAAGCGGTCGCTGTTTTGGAACGAAGCGCTCAAAGCCAAAGGCTGGGCACCCAACCTCCTCTCCCGGATCCTAGGGATTGGTACCGTGGAAGTTTCTCCCCACATGGACCAGCACGAAGACGTGGTGATCCCCAATGTTGCCTATTTTGAAGACATCGCCAACTACATTGATAAAATCCTCTTTACCTCCAAGCAGACCCCGCAGGCGCTATCAGACTTCAAACCCTTCATCCCCAAACCCCGCGGGCAAAGAGGCTCTTGACTTCCAACGTTGCGATGCTATACTACCTCTACTTCCCGATGACGCGGACTCACCACCCGCACCAGAGAAGCGCCACTTCGGCGAAAAGAAGAGAATGAAGAACCGTTCGACAATTGCGATGGAACCGTCCCGCCAGCCGGCGGGGCTCGCAAGAAAAGGACGGTTTTGTTGTTTTATGAAACAGATCATAAACCAGACCACTACGACGACCACCCAACGCGAGTTGGGAGGTAGTGTGGTGGTTTAGAAACCTCTTTTCCAAAGAATCACCAGACAACCTCCCAACATTGGGAGGTTAATTTTTACGGAAAGGAGGTGAGATGTATGAACGAGCCAGAGCTATGTCAGATGGATATTTTAGCGAGAAAATGGCCACCATTACCTAAAGAACAGGTTCCGCCGCCTAAATGGGCAGACGCAGTGCCACCAGTTGAGGAACCGAAAGCAGACGATGATGGATGATTGATTGGTATGAGCGTTGGCGGGAGCTAGCCCCGCCCACGCTCCACCCTTACATAGAGAAAGTATATTGTATACAATGAAAGGAGATCAGTATGAAAAACAACGATCAAGACTATCTTAATAATTTGCGCCATAGCTGCGCGCATTTGCTTGCCCACGCGGTGAAACTGCTGTATCCGGGAGCGCTCAATGCGATCGGACCGGCGATAGAGAACGGCTTCTATCAGGATTTTGACATGGGCCCTTCGACAAGCTCAGGGCAAGCGATCAAAATTTCCGAGGAAGATTTTCCCAACATCGAAGCAAAAATGCGCCAGATTCTCCCAAGGTGGCAAAAATTCTCGTTTGCGGAAGTAACGCTTGTAGAAGCAAAAAGTCTGTTTAAAGATAATAAATATAAAGTTGAAATGGCCATAGAGCTTGCCAAGGGAGGGAAAAAGCTCATGACGAATGATCCGGGCGACTTTTTGGACCTTTGCAAGATGGGTCATGTGGAACATCCGGATAAGGAACTCCGGCACTTCAAACTCCTTTCCGTCGCCGGGGCCTACTGGCGGGGGAGTGAGAAAAATAAAATGCTGACGCGTATCTACGGCACCTGCTTTCCGACGAAAAAAGAACTCGATCAGTACCTCTGGCAGCAGGAGGAAGCCAAAAAACGCGACCACAGAAAACTGGGGAAAGAACGTGAGCTTTTTCTCATAAGTCCGAGCGTCGGCTCTGGGTTGCCGCTTTACATGCCAAAGGGATTTCTTTTGCGTCGCAGCCTGGAACAATGGCTTACCTTGGAAAAAGAAAAACGTGGCTACCAATTCGTCTGGACGCCACACATAGCCAAAAGCGATCTCTATAGACAATCCCAACACTGGCAAAAATACGACGCCATGATGAACCCCATGTCTATTGAGGGTGAGGACTATGTCGTCAAACCCATGAACTGTCCGCACCACTTTCAGATCTATCTGGAGCGTCCGCGCAGCTATCGCGATCTGCCGCTCCGGCTTGCAGAAAACGCAACGGTCTATCGGTACGAAAAAACAGGAGAACTCAACGGGCTTTTCCGCGTACGAGCGCTCACGCAAGATGATACCCATACGTTCGTCCGCCACAATCAAATCCCGGAAGAAATTGACCGGATTTTGGAATTGACGACGTTCGTATTCAAAACATTTGGATTCACAAGCTATCGGGCCAGAATTTCTACTCGCGATCCAAAAATTCCGGAAAAATATTTAGGAGACCCAACATCGTGGGATAAAGCAGAAAAAGCGCTCGAAGCCGCGGTCAAACGTCATTCGATGGAGTACGTCATCGGGATGGGCGAAGCTGCATTTTATGGGCCCAAAATAGACATTATGGTCAAAGACGCCATCGGCCGAGAATGGCAATTGACCACGGTCCAGCTCGATTTTAACCAGCCGGAGAACTTTGACATGAACTACATCAATGAAAAAGGCGTGTTGGATCGACCAGCGGTATTGCACATCGCCATCCTCGGCTCGTTTGACCGATTCTTAGGCATTCTCATCGAGCACTATGCCGGCGCGTTCCCCGTGTGGCTTGCGCCGGTGCAAGTGGCTGTTATTCCTATTGCCGAACGGCATAATGAAGCGGCTCGAAATGCATTGGAGGTTTTACGAAACGCCGGACTGCGCGTCGAGCTGGACGACCGCAATGAATCCATGCAGGCCAAGATCCGCGATGCCACGTTGCAAAAAGTGCCCTACATGGCTATAATGGGAGATCGCGAGGTCCAGGGCGGAACAGTATCTGCCCGGACAAGAAGCGGCGAGGATCTCAAGAGCATGCCTCTTGAGCAATTTGTCCGCAAAGTAAAAGACGAGATTGAACGCAAAGTATAACCGAAAGTTCTATCGCCTCAATTATCAGATCACGGCGCCCCAGTTGCGGCTTCTTGATGAAGAAGGCAAACAGATCGGCGTCGTGACGAAACTTGAGGCGCTCCAGAAAGCAAAAGAGCAGGGGCTTGACGTGGTGGAAATTGCACCAAACGCTATGCCACCTGTGGCAAAGCTCATTGATTATAAAAAGTTCAAGTACCAGGAAGCCAAAAAGGAACGCGAGTCAAGGAGAAGTCAAAAGAACGTGGGGGTCAAAGAGATCCGGCTCCGGCCGTTTATTGGTGAACATGATTTTGAGACGAGACTTGCACAGGCCAGGGGGTTTTTAGATGAAGGCAATCAAGTGAAGCTCTCGCTTGCCTTCAAGGGCCGCGAGATTACCAGGAAGGAGTTCGGCTTTGCCGTCATCAAGCGATTCATCGAGTCGCTTGAGACCGTCAAAGTGGTGCGCGAGCCCAAAATGCTGGGTCGTGTACTGGAAGCAATGGTCGTCAACAACAAAAAAGGAGACTAATGAAAACCAAAAAAATCGCGAGGAAACGCTTCAAAGTTACCAAAACCGGCAAGGTGATGCACCGCGTGCAAGGAGGCCGCCACATCCGGAGGAATAAGAGCAAATCCCGCCAGCGCCGCCAGGACAGGCCTGCGCAGCTTACGACCGTGCGATTCACGCGGGTTATAAAACGGTTTTTATCCCTATGAGAGTTAAACGGGGCGTCACCAGTCACGCTAAACACAAAAAGGTCTTTCTATCCAACAAAGGCTATCGGATGACCAAGCGCCGGCTTATTAGAGTCGCCAAAGAAGCGTACCTCCACGCAGGAGAATATGCCTTTGCTGGGCGTAAAAACAGAAAGCGAGACTTTAGAAGACTTTGGATCACACGAATATCCGAAGCGGTCAAACTCCGCGGCCTTTCTTACAGCTTCTTCATTCATAAACTCAAAGAAGCAAAAATTGATTTGGACCGCAAGATCCTTGCAAATCTCGTCACGGAGAATCCCGACGTGTTTGGGGCAATCGTTGACAACGTCACGTCCATACACTAAAATATACTCATCATGGCATCCCAAAGAGCATTTTTTGCATTCTTTTTTGCCTCCAAACAAGGAGGTTCTTTGGGTGTCGTACGATAAATTAATTTACTAAATTTTTCCCATAAGAACCTCCGAAAGGAGGTTTTTTAGTGGAGTGAGGAGGTGAATAAAATTATGTTATCACTAGATTTGACAGAATTACCTAACGGGGTTATTCCAGCATTAGTAGGAATCGCAAGCGCACAATCTATGGGTAAAGCCCGACGTGCCGCAAGCAAAGCTTACATTGACAATCGTGCTCCTGAGCAGGGACAACATTTAATCCAGGAGGCTATTGCCAATGCAAGACACAGACTCGGTCAACCGCCTGAAGATGATTATGTTCAAGAAATGTCTTGGTAACACAAAAGAAGAGAGGTAGGCACGTCTACCTTTCCATAGTTCGTTGCCTACCTCTCTTCTTGCGGGATAATAGCACAATACGTACAATAAAATAACATGACAGAACTTATTTACATGACCGATAGCTACAAACAGGAACTCATGGCTCGGGTGGTGTCGTGTGTCCAAAAGGGGAACTGGTGGGAGATTGTACTGGATAAAACGATCTTCTACCCGCAGGGTGGGGGTCAACCGTCGGATAAAGGGACTATCAAGGGCAAACACGGTACCGCGACCGTCAAACATGTCAGGATGCAAGACGACGAGGTTGTCCACGAATGCTCAATTGAAGGCACGATTGAGATCGGTAAATTTGTCGAATGCACTATCGATTGGAATACCCGCTACCAAAACATGCGCGTCCACAGCGCAGGCCACGTCGTCCATGAAGCGGTTCGACTCGTGGCACCATACCTTGATCCTATCAAAGGCGAACACGGCAAGACAGCCTATATCCAATACCAAGGATCGCTCCCCATAGACAAAAAAACACGCATCGAACAGCAGGCCAACGACCTTATCAATCAAAATCTTCACCTCAAAACCGAGTTTGTGACACTCGACGAACTCAAAGCCAGAGCGTCCTACATTCCGGAACACCTTCCCAAACACAAACCGCTTCGGATTCTTTCCATCGGTGAATATCCGCCGATTCCTGATGGGGGGACGCAGGTAAAGACAACAAACGAGATCGGTGAGATAACCATCCCTTCAATAGATAATACAGTTGATCAGGTCCGTGTTTATTATACTGTAGCTTCCGAGACTGAAAATAAAGACGCAACAGCGGATCAAAGCATCGCCGCACCACAGTTCATCGGACTCCTTCTGGATGCCGAGCGCGAGGCCAAGGAGTTGGTTGCAGAATCGGACAAGTCCGCCGAGGAATTGCGGATCATGCTCCTGGGACCCAAAAGCGAACTGGGGCGGCTCACCAAGCAAATCCGCCAGGTGCCCGCGGCAGATCGGGCCAACGTGGGCGTCGTCGTCAATCAAGTCAAACAATCAATAGAGCAAGCGATATGTAATAACCCATTCACCCATTCACCCATTCACCCGTCATCCGATTCATGGATTGATGTGACGCTCCCCGGAAACAGGCCTCCCGAAGGCCACCTTCATATCGTGAGCCAAGCGATTATGGAAATTACACGGATCTTCGAGCGGATCGGCTTCACGCGGGTGCGGCACCCGGAAGTCGACTGGGATTGGTACGCGTTTGAATCGCTCAACATGCCGCCGGAGTCACCGGCACGGGACGAGTGGGAGACATTTTTTATCCAATATCCGGGGAAACCCAAAGAACGTCATTCTGGAGGCCGAAGGCCGATAGAATCTCGTGGGGATCCTATCGCCCCGCCAAATGCGGGGCTCCAGGATGACCGTAAGACCGGTCAAATGGTCCTGACTCCCCACACGAGCAACGGGCAGGTGCGAGAGATGGAGAAGGGGAAACTGCCAATCCGCATGATCAACATCGCCAAGTGCTACCGCCGTCAATCGGACGTTTCGCATGTGCCTATGCTTCATCAGTTTGAGGGACTCTACATCGATAAAAATGTTTCCATCGGAGATCTCAAGGGGGTCATAGATTATTTTTTCAAACAGTATTACGGCCCGGAGCGAAAATCGAGGCTTCGACCTTTCCACTTTCAATTTACAGAGCCGTCGTTTGAGGTCGATATCAATTGTGGTGTCTGTTTGGGACGCGGATGCAAGTTTTGTAAAGAAGGATGGGTAGAGCTGGCGGGTGCCGGTATGGTGCATCCCACCGTGATCAAAAACGGTGGTTTAGATCCTCAGGTCTACAACGGTTTTGCGTTTGGATGGGGGATAGAACGCGTTGCTATGATGAAATCCGGCACTCAACTCGACGATATCCGACTGCTCTACAGTAATGATGTGAGATTTTTGGAACAATTTTAGCTTTATAAGGTACTTCCTTGCGTACGCAAGGAAGTACCTTAAGAAAACATGAACATCTTAATTCCAGACAGTTGGCTTCGGGAGTATCTTGAAACCAAAGCCACGCCCAAACAAATCAAGGAGTATCTCTCTCTTTGCGGCCCGTCGGTCGAGCGCATCCATGAGGAGAGCGGGGAAGTGGTCTACGATGTGGAAATCACCACCAACCGGCCCGACTCCATGAGCGTCGTTGGAGTGGCGCGCGAGGCAGCGGCGATCCTGCCGCGCTTCGGCATCGCTACTAAATTTACCAACGATCCTTACGCCTTAAAAGGTCTCACCCTGCGAGGCAGGGTGAGACCTTTACAGACAAAATCGCTCACGATCAAAACCGATGCCATACTCAACCCCCGCTGGACGTCGATCGTATTTGACAACGTGACGGTCAAACCCTCACCAGACTGGCTCAAAAAGAAAATCGAAGCAACCGGCATCCGGAGCCTAAATAACATCATCGACATAACCAATTACCTTATGCGTGCCTACGGCCAGCCCGCGCACGCCTTTGATTTTGACGCGATTGCAGACAAGCCTGACCACGCGACCATGATCCTTCGCGCATCCAAAAAAGGAGAAAAGCTTATTACACTCGACGGCAAATCCCACACCCTGCCCGGTGGTGACATCGTCATTGAAAACGGGCAGGGGAGACTCATTGACCTGTGCGGTGTGATGGGCGCGCAAAACTCCGCGATCAACGATACGACGAAAACCGTCATCCTGTTTCTCCAGACCTACGATCCTGCCCGTATCCGCCGGACCATGATGGCGCTTGCCCACCGCACCGAAGCCGGCGGGCTGTTTGAAAAAGGGACGGACCCCGAGCTCGTTCTGCCTGCGTTCACAAAAGGAATTGAGCTTATCACCGAGCTTGCAGGCGCGCGAGTAGCAAGCCGCCTCTACGATATCTATCCCAAGCCGTACAAACCATATACCGTATCGCTTGCTCGTACAAAAGCCGATGCCTACGTAGGCAAACACCTTGAAGATGAAGAGATTACTGACATCCTCACGCCGCTCGGGTTTCAAACAAAGGTCACCAAGGACGCAATTTCGGTTGCCGTTCCCAGCTTCCGGCGCGACATCACGATTGACGTGGATATCATCGAGGAACTTGCCCGAATCTATGGCTACCACAACATCACGTCGACTCTCCCCGATACTGCGCCACCAGTCGTCGTGCCCGACCCCATGCTAACTTGGGAAGAAGAGATAAAAATCCGCTTACGCGACTGGGGCTATACGGAAACCTACACCTACTCCATGATCTCGGAGGAACTCATGGATATTTTCGCTCTGGATAAAACGAAAGCCTACAAAATCAGCAATCCGCTCTCCAATGAGTGGGTCTACATGCGGCCAAGTTTGCGACCAAGCATGCTTACGACAATCAAACAAAATGTACATATCCGCGATGAACTTAAATTGTTTGAACTCAGTATGATCTATGAGTATAGACCGGGCAATCTTCCCAATGAGAAACCTATACTTTTGGTAGCATGGACAGGAGAGCATTTTTACGAAGCAAAAGGACTCGCCGAAGCCATTTTCCAACTCTTTGGTATTTCATTGACACAACTTGAAAGTTATGGATCAGTCAGTATGGAGCAGACGGTGACTATTCTGGAACTTGATATAGCAAAACTCGTCGCAGACGCTAAACCTCAAAAACAGTACAAACCAATCCCCAAATATCCGCCAAGCTACGAGGATCTCGCATTTATCCTGCCGCCGCAAACCCCCGTCGGCCCCATGATCGAAACGCTCAAAGCAGCCCATCCGCTGGTTGCTGACGTCTCAATTTTGGATCAATACGAAACCACAACCACGTTTCACATCATCTATCTCTCACCGGAAAAGAACTTAACCACTGAGGATATCCGCCCCATTCGCGACAAGCTCATCGCCCTGGCGCAACAGAAGTTCGGCGCTCGCCTCAAAACCACCGGATGACTCTCCCAGAAATTACTTTATCGGTGGTGTACGTGCACCTTTAATATAGTAAATTGAAATCACGGAGTTGACGTCGGTGATGGAGTGGGTGTTTGCGTCGGGGTCGGGGTAGCCGTCGGGAAGGGCATATTCACACTAATTTTGATCTCCCGCTCGGCAACATTTCCTTTGGTGTCAATCGCTTTGGCTTTTATGGTACGTACGCCGTCGATCACGTTAATAGTTTCTGACGCTTGACTTCCGGACACTTCCCGCTGCCGAGTGCCGTCAACGAAAATCTCTATTTTGTCCACGCCCTGACCCGCACCGGCTTCTACGCGCACCTTCACGTCGTTTGTATTGATCTGTTGCTGGTCGCCGGGCTCTTTGATGGAGACTGCGATCGCATCGTTTGAGGACGCCGTTTCCGTTGGCGGATGAAGTTTGGCATCTCCCTGACCGGACAACCACGCGTTGATGCCCTCCTGCCACCGATTTTTCCCATCGGTTGAGACCGGATCGTCTTCAGTAAATACGACAAACGCGCGCGTCTCATACTCGCCCTTGGCTATCTGCACGGCACTTGCCAGTTTGTTCGCATCGCTTTTACTTACTTTAACGTCCTTGTAGATAGCAGCTGGAGCAGTGGGCTCGGTTCCGCGCACAAACCGTTCCTTCCGCGTGGGATAGCCCTCTTTGGGTGTGCCGCCACCGTAGGCATCTACCTCCACTTCCACTACGCCGCCGGGACGCACAAACGGCTCATCAGGCTTATCTTTCAAAGCCTCCCTTATGATCCGATTCCAAATAGGGGCGGCACCAGTCGCTCCCGAGGCGAGTGACGGGTGCATGGGAGAATTATCATTATTCCCGACCCACGTTCCGACAACGACAGACTGTGTGTATCCCACGGTCCAATTATCACGCTTATCATCCGTAGTTCCGGTCTTGGCTGCGACAGACTTGCCGGGAATGAAGAGGTAGGAACGCAAACCAAATATTTCCTTGCGCGCGTCGTTATCGGAAAGGATGTCGCTCACGAGATAGGCTATTTCCGGACTCATCACCCGCCGCCCGGATGTTTGTTTGTGTTCAAAAATTGTTTTCCCTTTACTATCCACCACCTTTAACAGCGCAACAGTATCTTGTCGCTCTCCGCCAGTTGCAAATACACCGAACGCCTGCGATAGCTCCAGAAGTTTTACCTCTCCACCTCCTAAGGTGAGAGAGAGTCCGATGCGCTTGAGGTTTTCATCCGTAGGTTCCAAACTCGTGAGCCCCATGTCATAGGCAAGCCGCAGGGTATCGCGCACGCCCACAAGCGCGCTCACTTTAACGGCGATCGTGTTGATCGAATTGCCCAGGGCAAACCGCAGTTGTATGGGGCCACGGAATTTGCTGTCATAGTTTTTGGGATTGTACTCGGGTTTAGCCGGATCACCGGAGGGATACTTCGTGTCTACATCCAGAAGCAAGGTAGACGGCGTGTAGCCCTTTTTAAACGCCGCCGCGTAGGTGATGGGCTTGATGGCCGACCCGGGCTGCCGGAGGCCCTGGGTCACGACGTTAAACTTATACCCGCCCGAGTCCGTGGCCGTATAGTCTTTGGAGCCCACCATGGCGAGGATCTCGCCGGTCTTTGGATCCGAAACGACTGCAGCCCCATTGCCCACTTTGAGCTTTTTGGCTTTCTCCACTTCTTCAAACACCGCTGCTTGGGCTTTTTCCTGGAGCTTCCAGTCCATGGTCGTCGTGACCGTCAACCCTCCGGCATCAACGAGCTTCTCCCCGAATTTTTCATTAAGAAGTTGCCGCACGTAGGCGACAAAGTGCGGCGCCCGAAGCCCCTGATCTCCTTGAGAAAACGTGATTTTCTCGAGTTGCTCTCTTGCTTGTGTTTCTTGTATTGCTGATATGTACCCGTCCTGCCGCATGCGCCGCAGGACCTGCTGACTTCTTCCGACGTACGCCTTGGGATCTCCGGTAAAGGGCGAATATCGGCTGGGCGACTGGGGCAGCCCTGCGATGATGGCCGACTCAACAAGAGTAAGTTGCCGTGCCGGTTTGCCGAAATAGTACTCACTGGCTGCTTCTACCCCGACTGCCGTGCCGCCATACGGCGCTTCGTTGAGGTACATGCGCAAAATATCATCTTTGGTATATTTCCGTTCGATTTGAATCGCAAGAATCGCTTCCTTGATTTTTCGCGGCAGGGTGCGCTCCTTGGTAAGGAGGACGTTTTTGACCAACTGCTGGGTAAGCGTCGAACCGCCCTGAAGATTACGAAAGATGAAAATGTTGACCATCGCCCGAATGATACCGGTCCGCGACAATCCCTGGTGTTTATAAAACTCCTTGTCTTCTATGGCCACCGTCGCATCTTTTAAGGTTTGGGGGATGTCTTCCCATTTGACGAGAATCCGGTTTTCATCCTCAAATATGTCGTAGAGCTTCTCGCCGTTTCTATCTAAAACAACCGTCGAGAGTCCCTCGCTTCGTTTCACCTTATCCGGCCGCGGCAGATCCTTGGCATACCAGGCAAAGAGCATGCCGGTAGAAAGCACGCCCGCGGCAAACAGGAAAAACGCGAGCATGGCGAGCGTTGACCACGTCCGCATCTTCCAGCGCCCCGGCCCAAATTTCCGTTTCCACTGCCTCTCCCAATGCGCCTCCCGCCACATAGTGGTATAATAGACGATACCTACCCCACCTGCTTGCAGGTGGGGCTTTATTTGACAAAACGTATTCCCTTTGGTATAGTACCTAAGCAGTCGCGAGACTGCTTCTACTTCCCCCGCCGCAAGGCGGGGTGATTTTTTT
>JACQHE010000051.1 GCA_016199185.1 Candidatus Gottesmanbacteria bacterium | reverse complement strand
GGCTACCGGCAGCTGCGCGTGGACGGGCAGTTTATCGGCGTTGATGAAGATATCAGCCTCATTAAAACCAATCAGCATACGATAGACGTGGTGGTAGATAAACTGGTGTTTCCGGCAGGGTTGCACCCTGCCAAGCAGGGTGCAACCCTGCAAGACACAAAAATCCGATCCAGAATTGCCGATGCGGTCGAACAGGCACTGATCCTCTCCGATGGCTACGTCATCGTCTCCGAAATCCGAGATAAAGGATTTAACCTGCCGGATAAGCCGACCGAAACGCGCGACCACCTCTACTCCGAGGCGTTCAGCTGCCCGGCTTGCGGCATCTCCATGCCGGAGATTGAACCTCGGTCATTCTCTTTTAATTCTCCCCACGGCGCATGCCCTGCATGCACGGGTTTAGGCAAGATTTTAAGCGTCGATCCCGACCGCGTGATCAACCCGATTCTTTCCATCTCCGAGGGCGGGATCCTGCCGTTTGCCAAAATGTTTTTCCACGATACGTGGTTTTCTCGCGTGATCACCACCGTTTGTCGAGAATACGGCATTGACCCGCGCGCTCCTCTGGCTAAACTTACCGAAACCCAGCGCGACGCCCTCCTCAATGGTACTGGTGATCGGTGGTACCATGTTCGAGGCAAAAATCGCTTCGGAGACCAAACCAGCATCTCCGAGCAGTTTCACGGCATCGTCGGAGAACTCAAGCGCCGGTTTAAGGAATCATCATCCGATTATGTCCGCGATGAAATCCAAAAATACATGCGCGAGGAACTATGTTCACCTTGCAATGGTGCGAGATTAAAGAAGGAAGCGCTTACCGTGAGCATTATGGGTCGATCCATTGCCGAGGTAACCGCGTTGTCCATTGATCGCGGCCACGAGTGGATAACCCATCTCTTGGAGGGTGTAACGAGCAATACAGAACGAATCATCGCAACTCCGATCGTTAAGGAAATAGGGAGTCGCCTCCAGTTCCTTATTGCGGTGGGTCTTGAATATCTCACGCTTGCTCGAACTGCCACCACGCTCTCCGGCGGCGAAGCCCAACGTATTCGTCTTGCCTCCCAGATCGGCTCGGGACTCTCCGGAGTCCTCTATGTGCTGGATGAACCCTCCATCGGGCTCCATCAGCGCGACAACAAGAAGCTCATTCATACGCTCCAGAAACTACGGGACCTGGGCAATACCGTCATCGTGGTCGAACACGATCGGGAAACTATGGAAGAATCTGACTGGCTCGTGGACTTTGGACCCGGCGCAGGAGAGCACGGCGGAGAGGTTGTCGCTCAAGGGACGGTCGCAGAAGTGAAGCGAAACAAACACTCACTCACGGCACAGTATTTGACGGGAAAAAAGGAGATTTCTCGTTTGTCATTTTCGCTCGCAATGACAGAACCGGGCCAATTGGTCATCCGTGGTGCCACTCACAATAATCTTAAATCAATCAACGTTTCGTTCCCCTTAGGCCGCTTCATTTGCATCACCGGCGTCTCCGGAAGCGGCAAGTCAAGTCTCGTGGTTGAAACGCTGTATCCAACCCTCGCTAACCGTTTCAATCCGTTGACACGTCTTGATGTAGGCTCCCATGACAGACTCGAAGGCCCGGAGCTCGTGGATAAAGCCATTCTCATAGACCAATCTCCCATCGGCAGAACTCCGAGGAGTAATCCGGCGACGTACACCGGCGCCTTCACCTATATCCGTGAACTCTATGCGTCGCTTTCCGAGTCACGGCTTCGCGGCTACCAACCGGGCAGATTCTCCTTCAATGTAAAAGGGGGCAGATGCGAAGCATGCGAAGGAGAGGGGCAGAAAAAAATTGAGATGCAATTCCTTTCCGACGTCTACGTGACGTGTGAGGTCTGCCACGGCAGCCGCTATAACCCCGAGACGCTCGAGGTCGCCTTCCACGGCAAGTCCGTGGCCGACGTTTTAGCCATGACCGTGGAAGAGGGGCTCGCGCTTTTCCGGCACCACGGGGCGCTCGTTACCAAACTTCAAACGATCGTAGACGTGGGTCTCTCTTACATCCGGATGGGCCAGCCTGCCCCCACGCTCTCCGGAGGCGAGGCCCAGCGCGTAAAACTTGCGACGGAACTTTCCAAACGGGCAACGGGTAAAACCGTGTATATATTAGATGAACCAACGACAGGACTGCATTTTGAGGATCTCCAGAAGCTCCTCACCGTCCTTCATCGGCTGACGGCCTTGGGCAATACCGTCATCGTCATTGAGCATAACCTCGATATCATCAAAAACGCCGACTGGGTGATCGACCTGGGTCCGGAGGGAGGAGACGACGGTGGGCAGCTAATCGCCGCTGGCACGCCCAGGGAGATCACGCGAGTGAAGGAATCGTATACGGGACAATTTTTGAAGAAGATACTACAATAATCAAATACTACCAATTACAAATACTACCAATACTACCAATACTACCAATAGGCAAATGAAAAATACTCTTTTACATACATTTGTTTATTTGATTATTTGTTTATTGGGTTATTGGATTATTCCGCCCCGCCATGTGGCGTGGGCGGCCGGTGAGTTTACTGCCAACTACGATGTCTCATACGCGATCGCCCCAACGGGCGCAACCATCGTCACCCAGACGGTGAGCCTCATCAATCGCCAGACCAACCTGTACCCCAAACAGTACACGATTCTTCTTGATACGCTCAATGTCAAAAACATCATCGCCCGCGATGACGGCGGCACCATTACTCCCACGATCACGCAAAACGACGGAAAAACCGAGATACTCCTTGCATTTAATAAGCAGGTGGTAGGCCTGGGCAAGCAAACCACGTTTACTCTTCGCTACGAAAACCTCGACATCGCCGCCAAAAACGGCAGCATCTGGGAAGTCAACATTCCGGGTATCACCGAAGACGCGGATTTGGGAACGTATAGCGTTACCGTCCAGACTCCGCCATCCTTTGGTCCTATGAGCTACCTCAAACCACCGCCTGCTGACGGAACGCGCTGGAATCGCGACCAGATGACGCGTGGGGGCATCAGCGCAGCGTACGGGGACAAACAATATGCCAAACTTACCCTACGATACTATCTGGAAAATCCCGGCGTGACGGCCATAACGCAAGAGATCGCCCTGCCCCCGGATACCGGGTTTCAGCGCGTTTCCATCGACCAGCTCAATCCTAAACCAACCGGGGTCATCAAAGACGAAGACGGCAACTGGCTGGCACGCTATACCGTAGCCGCCGGACAGAAGCTCTCCATTGAGGCGATCGTGTCCGTGACGATCAGCCTCTCACCTCCTGATATCACAACAACGCAAGATGATCTATCAATGTATCTCAAACCCCTCCCATATTGGGAAACCGAGGATCCGGCGATCAAAGCGCTTGCCGCGACGTACACGACCCCAAAAGCCATCTACGACTACGTCGTTGCGACGCTTGACTACGACTATGAGCGCGTCAAAACCAAGCCCAAACGTAAAGGCTCCGTGGAAACGCTCAAAACCCCGAAAAATGCCATCTGCATGGAGTTTACGGACTTGTTTATAGCGATCGCCCGTGCCGCCGGAATCCCGGCGCGGGAGCTCGTCGGCTACGCCCATACAACCAATGCCAAACTCCGACCGTTGTCCCTGGTTTCCGATGTGCTCCATGCCTGGCCGGAGTACTATGATCAGAAGAAGGGACTGTGGATTCCCGTTGATCCCACGTGGGGCAACACGACGGGGGGCGTGGATTACTTCACAACGTTTGATTTTAACCACATCGTGTTTGCCGTCCACGGAGTGTCCAGCTCCCAGCCGCTTTCTGCCGGGTTTTATCGCGAGTCGGGTAAGGAGGGCAAAGACGTGATTGTGGAGTTTCTGGAGTCAGCAAACCCCACGCCGCAAGTTACCATCATCCCGCGCATCGAGTTTCCCAATGTTGTCACCGCAGGCTTTCGTGCCTCTGGGACCGTGACGGTGGAAAACACGAGCGGCGTTGCCGCTTCCGGCGTGGCCCTCCGCGTGGACGCCGAGCCGTTTCCCTACACGATCTCAAAAGACAACCAAAGCATTGGCCCATTCTCCACGCTCACGATTCCCATCAGCATTGCTGTACCGGCTTCTACCCCCAAAGGCAGGGGGACGATCACGCTTACGGCCGGGGAGCGCACCGTCACTCGCTCCTTCAACATCCAGCCCATATCATGGCTTTATCTGTCCGTTTCCGGTATCATCGGAAGCCTGGGCGTACTGCTATGGATATTTTTGGCCAAACCTTTCAAAAAACACCGCAAACACTGACGGCGAGACCGGGCGTGTATCTCTATTACGATCGGGAGGGCACGGTTCTCTACGTCGGGAAAGCCAAAAATTTACGAAATCGCGTCCGGCAATATTTTTCCCGTGATGATGCCGTGGGCGCCAAAACGCCTCTTCTTGTTTCGCAAATCACCTCCATCAAAACCATCCCGACGGATAGCGAGTTTGACGCTTTGCTTCTCGAGGCAAACCTCATACGCACATACCTCCCCAAGTACAATGCCGCCGCCCGTGACGACAAAAGCCCTTTATATATTGCGATAACACTCAATGAAAAGCTTCCTCGAATACTTTTTGCGAGAAAACAAGCATTAGATCGTTCACACGATAAAACCGTGTTTGGCCCGTTCCAATCAGGTAGGATCGCGCGAAAGCTCATGCAGTCCGTTCGTCACATAATTCCCTACTGCACCCAGAAACGCCGCGACGGAAAGCCTTGTTTTTATACGCACCTCGGGCTTTGCCGCCCCTGCCCAAGTACGATACACACTCCAGAACTTGCCCGTGTGTATCGAAAAAACCTCAAGCGCATTGCACTCCTATTATCCGGAAAAGCAGCACGTGTGCGAAGTCAACTTGAACAATCTATGACGCTGTGTGCAGACAGAATGGATTATGAACAAGCAGGAGAATATAAAAAACAGCTGGATGCCTTACGGAGTCTTCTCACGCACACGTTTGAACCGGATGTGTATGCAGATAAGGCAACCCAACGAATTACGGATCTTTCCCGAATTCTCCATTTGTCATCCCTTAAACGAATAGAGTGCATCGATATCTCTACACTGCAAGGAAAATGGTCAACCGGTTCTCTAGTCGTGTTCACTGATGGAATACCGGACACGGATCACTATCGGAGATTCCGTATAAAAGCAACCCCACCAAGACCCAACGACGTGGGCATGATGGCAGAAGTGATCAAGCGAAGATTTGCCCATTGGGAATGGCCTAAGCCGGATCTGCTTATCGTCGACGGAGGAAAACCTCAAGTTGCTACCGCCATGCACCTAGCAAAGGACATTCCCGTCATTGGACTTGCGAAGCGGTTTGAGGAAATTGTCATTCCCAAGGACGAAGGTTTTACCGTTCTTCGACTTCAAGCGGCAAGCGGAGCGCTACAACTTGTAGAACACATCCGCGATGAAGCCCACCGATTTGCCAAACGATACCACACAATGCTACGATCCAAATACGTATGAAACGTCTTCTGCGCTCGGTCGTTTACCACGTCTTTGCATTATGGCTGACGAGTACTATGATCCCGGCACTGTCGATCTCCGGAAACCTCTGGGGCATGCTCTCGGCCGGATTTATGCTCACGATCATGATGATGCTCCTTAAGCCGCTCCTTTCCCTTATCTTCCTTCCTATCAACATCCTCACGCTCGGCCTTCTTGGGTGGCTGGTCAATGTGGCGGTCTTGTACCTGTGGACCGTATTCGTGCCCAACGTGAGTCTCGTGCCGTGGATATTTCCGGGCATCTTGGCAGGCGGCTTTGTGGTGCCGGACGTTGCGTTACCGTATACGTGGACGCTTATCGTTGTATCACTCGTCATCACGTTTATCGTCACTGCCCTTTGGCGGCTGGGAGATGAATAGTAAACTTCCATTACCAAAAGTCGTCGTCGTCGGTGGCGGCACCGGCACCTTCGTGGCGCTTAAGGGTCTCAAAGAGCACCCCGTGGATCTTACCGCTATCGTCACGATGGCAGATAGCGGTGGCAGCAACAAACGGATTCGTGATGAGTTTGGCTTGTTGCCGACGAGCGACATCCGGCAGTGCTTTGTGGCACTTGCCGACGAAAACGGCGGCCTTGGCCTCATGCGAAGCCTTTTCATGTACCGGTTTGAAAAAGGCCGGGGGATAGCCGGCATGACGTTTGGCAATCTCTTCATGGCCGCGCTCGCCGAAATTTTAGGCTCACAGGCCGAGGCTATTCGTCAAACGAGGAAGGTGCTTCGCATCAAAGGAAAAGTCATACCGGTTTCCTACACCGACACCAACCTTTCCGCGCGCTATGAAGACGGCCACGTCGTAGCCGAGGAGCACCTCATAGACGAGCCGGAACACGACGGAACGCTCAAAATCACCGACGTGTTTCTCACGCCCAAAGCGAAGGCCTCACCGGAGGCAATCGATGCGATCAAGCAGGCGGATCTGGTCGTCCTGGGGCCCGGAGACCTCTACACAAGCCTTATCCCGAACCTGCTCGTCGAGGGTATACCGGACGCGCTTGCCAGCACGAAAGCCACGATCGTGTACGTTTTAAACCTCATGACCAAATACGGCCAGACGTACCAATATAGTGCCGCTGACCATCTGCGTGCCCTTGAGGGATACATAGATAAACGCATCAATGCCGTGCTCGTCAATACCGGCACCATCCCAAAACGCGCGCTTGCCGTGTACGCCAAATCACACGAAGTGCCCGTTGCAGACGATATAACCAACGGGAAACCGTACCGGGTTGTAAGGACCGATCTTGTCAGTGATCGGCTCGTCACGAAATCCAAAAGCGATGCGCTAGTGCGAAGCCTCATCCGTCACGACAACGGGAAACTTGCCAACGCACTCATGCACATGCTACGCTCATCATCATGAAGTCCATCATTCTTATCATCCACCTCCTCGTTTCCGTCGGCCTTATCAGCCTCATCCTCCTCCAATCCAGCCAGGGGGGCTTAGGAAGCGCCTTCGGCGGGGGAGAAACGTACCGCACCAAACGCGGCGCCGAGCGCGTCGTCTTTATCGGCACCATCATCATAGCAGTTCTCTTTCTTATCACCTCGGTCACGACATTTTTGATACGATGATACGGTATGGCTCTTTTTCGAAGAAGCAGATTCCTCATTCTGGTGACGCGAGAACTCACGCGAAAATACACGTTTCCGTTGGCACTGGGATTTTTGGTCGGGCTTGTGGGCATGGTGGCATTTCGCGGCGTACTCCCTCGCATCGCCCATCAGATTTTTGAGCCGACCATACGGATCGGCATGGTAGGAGAGGTCGGACCGGCATCCCTGCCGCTTGATATTCAGCGGCTTCTCGGCGCCGGTCTGACCAAACTCGATCCGGACGGGGTGCCCCAACCAGAGCTTGCGACCAAATGGGAGGCTACCGACAGCGGACGGACCTATGCGTTTACCATCCGCGAGAATGCCACCTGGCATAGCGGCAGGCCCGTACAGGCAAACGACATCAACTATAATATCCGCGACGTGACGTTTACCGTCACCGGGCCGTATGCTATCCGCGCAACACTGAAAGAACCTTTCGCTCCGTTTCTCACACTGGTCACCAAACCCATCCTGCAAACGGGACTCAGAGGATTTGGTCCCTATAGGGTTGCCAACGTACGGCTCAAAGGTGAATCTGTGCAGTACCTTCGACTGGAGCCCGTGACGGAAAAAAAAGCACCAAATCGGGAATACCGGTTTTATCGGACGGAAAACGGCGCGATAACGGCTTTCCAACTGGGAGACGTAGACGTTCTTACAGACCTGACATCTCCGGGCATATTCGGCTCCAAAACCTCAGCGTCTGTTTCTGCAAGCCCCCGATACGACCGCGTCGTGGCGCTATACTTCAACACAAAAGAGTCGCTGCTTTCTGAAAAAGGCGTTCGTCAAGCGCTTGCCTTCGCCGTACCCGATTTGGGATATGAACGTGCGTATTCGCCGATAGCCAAGTTTTCCTGGGCATACGCCGACGATATAAAAAGGTATGACTACAATCCCTCGCAGGTAAAACGGCTGTTATCCGGGGCCAGAATCGCTTCCCAGTCGGCTAATCTTACCATCACGACGTTCTCACAGTTTGTCGACGTTGCGCAAAAAATCGCCACCTCCTGGACCAATCTCGGCGTTCCCACGGCCGTCCAGGTGGTCAACGAGCTTGGTCCGTTTCAGGTACTCCTGTCCGCTCAACCGATTCCGCCGGATCCGGACCAGTATCCCCTCTGGCACTCAACCCAATCGTCAACCAACCTGACGGGGTACGTGAATGCTAAAATCGATAAGCTTCTGGAAGACGGCCGAAAAGAACTTGATATTGAAAAACGCAAGAAAATATATGCGGACTTTACCAAACGCCTGGTGGAGGACGTCCCCGCCGCCTTCCTCTACTACCCCACAACCTACACCGTGACGAGGAGAAAATAGCTGATGTAGAGGAGTCCACCCGCCGCGCCGAAGTTTATCCTGAGTGGTGAGCGTACCTGTGCTGAGCGAAGTCGAAGTAGTCGAACCATCGAAGGGCTATTTTTTGCGCCACAGTCAAACGTGGCTGGCAAGTTTGACTTGCCGCGCGCGATTTTCTCGCCCTTCGGGCGAGTAAGGAAAGAATTTATAGTTTTCCTTGCCCCGCCCACCCGTGCGTGGAAATTTTTTACTCCCTATTAATAGCTAAAAATTTCAAATTATATGACATTTGTTTTATTATGATTAAAAATTTTCCAATAAATCCAGAGAGGAAACAGTAATATAATTTGAATTATCAACAACACTTTAATTGGTCCTATTTCATCAGCGAACAATCCGATTAAAAAGGCTACTGCTGCAAATGCTACACTTGCAGCCAAAGAATTTATCGATCCAAGTGTTGCCCTTTGTTCATTAGTAAATTCATTTTGCATTAAAGTATTGTTCGCCACTTGTCCAGCCCCAAAGGTTAGTGACGTTAACGACATTAAAGCCGGTGATGCTACAGTAGGAAACACCAAAGCAATTGTGTTAAAAACTCTATTGATTATAATTTCCCCCACTAACACCTTTAGGGCATTAAACTTTTTAATAATTGGTCCACTTAGATAAAAGCTGATTGAACCTCCAATGAAACTTAGTGAGTGAGCTAACCCTACAGCCCAAAGTGGCCAAAGGGTGTTAATGAAAACAGGTTTAAATTGAAACGCAGTTTCCCCAAATGCAAATCTCATAATTGAGGCAAAGCTAATAAGCCGTAGTTTGTAATTCTCTTTAAATTGATTAAAGGATTCAGCTAGATGAGAATAGACATCTCCTGATTTTTTAGAATGCACTCTAGGCTCAGAAATAAATAGACTTACACCAAGGGCAATTATTTGAGGTATCAATGTTAGCCACATAGCCAAACCTAACGAAAAGGTAGCGATTATACCTCCAAGAACAGCACATATTGCTAAAGCTGCCTGACCGGCTGATGAAGATTTTCCCGAATACTGGCTAAACTCCTCTTCCATATTTTTATCTAAAAGGCTGTCATACATGAGCGCATCATTATTACCACTCCATAAGGCTCTTGATAATCCTTCAAAGATAGCTCCAATAATTAGAAACCAATAGGAATTACCAATTGCATAGAATAATACAAACAGAACACTCGCCAATGAGCCCAAGACTATGGTGTTTTTCCTACCTATCATATCGGAAAATACTCCTGTTGGAATTTCAAAGAGCGCTGCTGAAATCATAACGATAGACAGTACGCTCATTGCTAAAGCATATGATCCGGTTACATGGGCAAAATAGATTACCAGAATTGCAGCATAAAGCCTGAATTCAACCAAAAATTCAAACAGTATTAACAGTTTTACGTTTTTATGTAGATTCACTATTTAAGTATATCAGTTTTGAAAAGAGTGAAAAAACATTATTTAGGTACACATAAACAAAAAATAGTTTAAAAGCTCTTTAAAATTTTTGCGTTTTTCTTTTAATCCCGATTTCATCGGGATTGTTCGAGCCGACAGTTTTATCCTGAGTGAAATCGAAGAATTCGGAGGCGCGGCGGGTAGAGAGATTATAACTTTTTGAGTAGTTCTAAGTTTTCTGAAATTAACGCTTCTTTTTTCGATCTAGTCCAACCTTTTAGTTGTTTTTCTCTACGCATTGCCTCAATTCGAGTCGAGTACGATTCTTTATAGGCTAAATCAAAAGACGAGAAATAGCGAATATATTTTGCCGACTTGCCCTTCTTGCTTTTATGCTCGTCAAGTCTTTTCCCTACGTTGTTTGTCTGACCTATGTATAACGTGTTTGAAGATGTGCGGAGAATATAGACAATATAGGACATATAGGAAATCCTTCGACTCTGGTTCGACTTCGCTCACCATCGCTCAGGACGTTCGACCATAGTTCCGAGATTGATCCTCTCATTCATCCCAAGGCTATAGCCGTGAGCGAAGCGAGTTTTACGAGCGAAGTCGAACTGCTGCCGGGCTAGGATTCGAACCTAGAATACTCGCCTCCAAAGGGCGATGTCCTACCATTGAACGACCCGGCAATAATATCCTATAATTTTGAGCGAGTGAAGGGAATCGGACCCTCGTATCAACATTGGCAATGTTGCGCTCTACCATTGAGCTACACCCGCTTCTGGTGCCGAGACTAGGAGTTGCACCTAGATATCCTGTTTTTCAGACAGGCGCCGTGACTGCCTTGGCTACCTCGGCTTCTCGCTTTCGCTCGAAGCAAGCTTTGTGATCAAAATTTGCTTTTTCTCCCGTCGATAATCTTTTACTTGTTTCTCTCGTAATGCCGCTAGATGCTTGTCTTGAAACTCTTCCCAATAAACAAGTTTAACGGGACGCCTGCTCTTCGTAAAATTATTAAATACACCATGTTGGTGCTGAGTTACTCTTCTCTCTAGACTGGTCGTCAACCCAACGTAAAATGACTTGTCCCCACATTCAAGAATGTAAACAAACCATGCCATAGAGCTCAAACAGTTTACCTCGAACAGTTTACCTCGAACAGTTTACCTCGAACAGTTTACCTCGAACGTAGTGAGAGGTGAGCATATATGACTATGCTCGAACTTATAATATCAACAAAACCTAAAAACCGAAAGTGGCGGCAAGAAAAAAGGGGTCAAAGGGGAAAAATGAATTGCCGCCACTCCACGCTGTGTTGTTAAAAAGGTAGCGTTCCGGCCTAACGG
>JACQHE010000046.1 GCA_016199185.1 Candidatus Gottesmanbacteria bacterium | reverse complement strand
GCTATCAGCTATCAGCTATCAGCAAAGAACCAAAACCGCTGCCGAAGTCCGTGCCGGTGGTATTTAATCCGCTCAAAACCGAAGACGGGGCAAGTATTGATCCGGTGAATAAGGAATTTAGTTTGATCGTGCCAAAAGTGGGAATTAACACGAGTGTCATTCCTGCCGTCAATCCAGCTAATCCCGGAGAGTATCTGGAAGCGCTCAAAAAAGGCGTCGCCCACGCCAGCACGAGCTACTTTCCCGATGAAGACGGCACGGTGTACCTCTTCTCCCACTCCACCAACTACGACTGGTTCGTGAGCGACCTGAATGCGGTCTTCTATCTCTTAAAGAATCTTTCTGAAGGGGATCTCGTGGTCATCTATTATAAAGGAAGGCAATACACCTACAAACTTCGCGAGAAACGGATCGTGAAACCGAGCGAAACCAGCTACCTCATCCCGCAAAAAGGCGTGCGTACGCTCATCCTCCAGACCTGCTGGCCCCCAGGGTCTACCTCGGAGCGCTTATTGCTCTTTGCCGATCTCGTGGAAGAACAGAGTACTACCCTATAATACTTGACACAATGCTATTATCATAGTATACTTACCATCTCGTATGAATACAAAACATATCGTTCCGGCTCTGTTTTTCGTATCACTTATCACGTATCGCTTATCACTTGCGCCGAAGGCGCTCGCCCAATCCTGCACCAACCAATACGGCGCCTCCGTGGCCTGCCAGCCGGTAGATCTGACCGTCAACAAACAGGTCAAGCACCCAACCGGCGGTGTCTTCGTCGAGAACATCGTCGCGAGCGACACGCCCTATAGCCCAGGGAGTGAAGTCCTCTACCGGCTGGTGATACGGAATGCAAGCGGCGAGACCCATAATCCGGTGACCGTCACGGACCAGTTGCCTCCCGAACATACGTTTGTGAGCGGTCCCGGCACGTACTCTACGCCCGGTAAACCCGGCGGAAATCTCACCTTCACCCTGGAAAATGTGATCGCGGGCGAAACGCGAACCGTCGAGGTGCTCGTCAAAGTGGAGCCCAAAACGCCGACCAAATGCGACATTGTCAACACGGCCAAAGTGACCTCGCCTGCCCGCCCCAACGGCGACAGCGACACGGTGAATATCTGTGTGAGCACGGTTGCCCCGACCCTGCCGGTTGCCGGATTTGACGACCTGCTCCTCATCCTGCCGTTTGTGGGGACAGCCATCGGGGGATTGGCACTTTTGAAAAAGAAGTAAGGTGGCAGGGTTGCACCCTGTCAGATAGGAGTCTGCCGGCTTCAACAAATAATAAACCGGCAGAGAGAGCCGGTTTTTACGTGGCAGTTGCCAATCCTGAGCTTGTCGAAGGAGAAGCTTACTGCCACGGATGGTGAGGAGCACGAGCGACGTACCAATTTTTTGCTCTTTGACAATCAACAACCTACGATTCTTTAGAAGATAAAGGGCTCTTTCGTTCTTTAATCGTATGAATCGTTTTCCAATTTTTCGGATCTTGGAAACACGATAGGCAATACTCTTTGTAGTGCCCAAAATCAAAAGCGCGAAGGATGACAGCGCTGCCCGTTGCCATATCTTTTTTGCATAAATCACAGAGGTATTTCGTCATAGGAAAACTATCATACAACTGACCAAAGAAGACGAGTCAATGATGACAAAAGAGATCCAAAGAGAAACAAACGGGGTCAAATTTTGATATCGGAAATGAGTCCCGATACGCTTTACGGCAGGAGAGCGTTCGGGATTCTTTCCCGGAATCAATCTCGGGATTTGCACATTACAAATTTGGGAAAGCAATAGGGGCCGGAGAGGAAACCTTACGGTTCTCTAGCGCAGTGATGCGTTGGTCGTGGTTTTCAAGCGTATCCGTGTGCTCGGACATCATGCCGGTATGAAGCGTTTCTGCTTCATCAATTTTTTTATATTCGCCGGAAAGTTTGTCCATACGGGTGAAGAATTCGTCTTTCGTCGGAAGATACTTGATGTGATCGTCATAAAATTGCTTGAGTTTTTCGTCAAGCGTATCGGAGATGATCTTTTGCAGTTTAAGAAGATCTTTTATCGTGAGCATGTCTTTACTCTACTGCGTGAAAAATAGACTGTCAACCGGTCAGACTATATCTTTTTGATAACGGAAATGAGCTCTTTTTCAAAAAAAAGGCCTCGTTCCCGGAATCAACCCCAGCACCAAGCTCACTTGCTCCCGTCCCGCTAAGCGGGACGCGTCGCAAGAGCGCTGGTGCGGGGCAGGATCCGGGTGAGAAGGATAGGGGAAAATAAGAGAGGGTGAAACGATTGCGTCTCACTTTTCGCTTATCACTTTTCGCTTATCGCTTCAATAATCGCACATTAAAAAATTCAGTTGTTTAAAAGGCGCGTGGGGAGATCATGGGAATCCTCCAAGCTTGAGTCCACGGTGGCCGAATCCTGAATTCTTTCCCGATGCAAGATCGGGACGGACTTCAGGGTTCGAGTCCACCCTGTAGAAATTTGATTGGGACTCAAATCACAAGCCAGCTCGAAAAGCTGGCAGGAGGAAAAGATGAACGTGCTGGGAATCGCCCTGACCCCAGGGCATCTCATCATCGGTGCGGTGCTGGTCGTCTTGTATGACGCCCTATGGACGTGGGTCTTCAACAACGACACGTCCGACTGGTGGTTCGAGAGGCTGCAGGGGTTCTTGAAGCTCGGTATCTACGCCGGCTTCTTGTGCCTCGCTGCACTCGTGAGCACCACACCTTGGCCATGGAACCTGGTGATTGCGCTGAGCGCTGTTATAAGCGTGATGTGCATCATCGTCTGGCTTCGCCGACGGCGTAACCCATAAAGGAGAAAAACATGAACGCGAAGGTTTGGTTTCTCATCGTTCCCACGCTTGTGCTGTCAGCATGCGCCGGCCTGAACGACCCGTTCGGCCAGCCGACGGCCACGGCCCAGCCGACCCAGGCGCCCGCCGCGGCAACCGCGACGCCGGTCCCGCCAACCGCCGCGCCGACCAGCGCGCCCACGAGTGCCCCGACGTCCCAGCCCACAGTCGCACCGACCCAGGCACCCTCCGCCGCGACAGCGCAGCCTGTTGGGCAGCCGCCACAGCCCCAGCTGCGGCACCCGACCCAGTATCTGGAGACTGGTGTCGGCAACACCAAATCGTGGAGCTTCAACATCGCTCCCGATGAAGTGTTGATCGCTGGCGGATGGTCGATCGATGGCACCGGCGGCGGGGTCTACCGCGCTTGGCCGGGCGGGCAGTCCGTGAACGTATCCGTTACGGACGGCTTCGCGCTCCTGATCAAAAAGGAGTGGGCGCGCGACGAGTTTTGTTTTCGTCTGGCTCAGGCCGCCCAATACGGCTGGGCCCACGGGACCGTCGCCCCGCTGCCAGGCTGGACCGCCTGCGGGTAACCAACAACTGAATACATCATCCCGCCTAAAAACGGGATAGACCTAGATCAGAATTGATCTAGAAAAAGGGCTTAAAACACCCTTCTGAATGTGCGTTACACAGTACTCGCCTTGCGAAGCAAGGTTCTTAATCCGAAAGGATGAAAGATTAAAGCAGTACTGTGTTCGCCCTAGCCAGTGATGAATTAATCGTTGGCTGAGGCGAAAAAACAATCTCTCAAGGTGTCACCTTGCAGGACTGCAAGGTGACACCTTAAAAACATGAGAACTAAACTGCCATTGGTCTCTGTCATCATGCCCGTGTACAACGGGAGCTGTTTCGTGGAAAAAGCCATCGAGAGCATTCTCAACCAGACGTACGAAAGGTTTGAGTTTATCATCATCGACGACGCCTCGACAGATAGCACGTGGGGCATACTCGAGCGGTTCGCCCGCCGGGATAAACGGGTCAGACTCTTGCAAAACGATCGGCGCGTGGGAATTTCGGAAAGCATGAAAAAAGCGATCCGGAAAGCACGCGGCAGCTTCCTCGCCCGCATGGACGCGGACGATATCGCGTATACGCGACGCCTTAAAAAACAGGTCGCCTACCTCACCCGTCACCCGGAAACGGTAGCCGTCGGGGGGCAGTGCGCGGTAGTCAACGAGAAAGGAACCATCATCGGCCGCAAGACATTCCCCACCCAGTACCAAGACGTGTACCGCTACATCTTCCGTCTCGTTCCGCTCCAGCAACCAACGCTCATGATCAATCGCCGCCGGTTGCCCAAAACCTTCTCTTTCTACGTGGACGGCCAGGATACCGCCGAAGAGCTTGAGCTTCTGTTTAAGCTGTTCCGGTACGGAAAGGTGGAAAATCTCTCCGACACGGTGCTCAAGTACCGATTGCACGAACACAATACCTCGCTTCAGAGCATCAAAAAGACTTTTCGCCAAACCGTACAATCCCGTTTCAAAGCAGTAACGCGTCACGGCTACCAACCCAGTTTGGCGGGTGTAGCGGTAACGCTTTTGGAAGCGCTTCTCGTGAGCATCCTCCCGGAAGCGATCCTTCGCGAGCTGTTCTTTTATCTGCGCGGGCTCAAGCGGGTACGGCTGCCCAAGATACGCTTGCCCGCCCGCCTCCCCCGCCTGCCTCTCGCGTACCGGTAGGACGAAGCGCTCCTGGTTTTTTGATACCTTGACCGCAGAAGTTCCGTGTGGTATAAAAGACCTCGGATCGAGGTGGGTATCGACCCGTCGTAACCAGTCGGCGCTTAAATACTCACAAGGCTCGGTCCATTTTTTGTGGTAACAGATACCGGATAGCCTCGAGAGCGCTCACTGTCGCGGGCGTTTGTTTCTTCTTAAACGCTTTATGGGCGACCCCGTGGGCCAGTGACGACTTTCCAACCCGATGAAACACTACGTGATCCGGTACAAAGGGAAGCGAAAGCTTATGAGCAAAGTAGCTGATCCATGTCAAAATCTCTTCCTCTTTCCCCGGATACTCTGGATCGATTGTGTATGTGTGTGTCTCTGACACCGAACGGGCAATGACAAATGTTACAAGGAGCGAAAAGAGTTGAATGACGAACGATCGAGGTTGCCCAATAGAGCGGTAGAGAGCCTGAATCGCTTTTTTATCGGCTGCGCTCATCACGACGACGTTTCCTAATGAGTCGCCGATTGCCGTTCGTCTGGCCGTCTCCTCCACTTTCCCCGATTGATCAATCTCGATCTTCATCCCTTTAGTGTACCACACACTCATCGTGCTTCTTCTACCCGAAACCATCCTGCGTGAACTGTTTTTTTACCTGCGCGGGATCAAGCGAGTGCGGTTGCCCAAAATACGCTTGCCCGCCAACCTCCCCGCCCGGGATTTGCTATACTGGATCAATGAGAAGAAAGCTCTACTGCTACGTGGATGAAACCGGACAGGATACGAAGGGAGAGCTTTTTATCGTGACGGTCATCCTACCGGAAAAACGAGATGAGCTTAAGGCCTACGTGACGCACGTGGAGCACGTGAGCGGAAAGGGAAAGTTCAAATGGGGCCGAGTGGAGCCGGACTATCGGTACCGGTATCTGCATGAACTGTTCACCCAAAAAACGTACCCGTTTACAGCATGCTACGCGATCCACGAACGCACGGATGCGTATAAAGAGGCGACGATCCAAACGATTTCAGCTTCCATCCATACCGTGGATGACTTCAAAAACTGTGCGTTCACCATACTCGTGGATGGCTTAAACGAGAAAGATCAGCGGTACTACGGATATGCGCTGCGCCATCAGGGGATCCCATCCAAGAAAGTACGCGGCATCAAAAAAGACGAAAATGACGCGCTTATACGTCTGGCAGATAGCATCTGTGGGTTCGTGCGGGATATACAAACCGACGAGATTACCGAGGAACGGTTTATCCGTCTTTTTCGCAAAGCAAAAACATCCGGCGTACTGGTCGAGCTTTCACCAAAAAAAACCCCCGTGGGTAGGGGGAATAGCCTATTCAGATGATTTCTATCTGACAGCCCGCCTGTACGACCGGTCTTCGGCTACGATTTGCTATGACTATACCACAGCTTCTCCATCGCTGTCAAGAGGTCATAAAACGGCACTGGCCCCTCGGCCTCCTCATGCTTCTGGAAGGCGTCCTGGTCGGCGCCAATTATAAACCCGGCACCTTCCTCATGGGCTGGGACAATATGATGCCGGAGTTTAACTTTCGCCAAGCCCTCGTAACCAATATCTTCGGCGTCTGGCAAGAACATCGGGGCTTGGGACTTTACGACGGGATGGGACATGCGGCAAACCTCATTCACACGATCTTTCTCTGGCTTCTCTCGTTTGCCCTGCCAACGAATCTTCTGCGCTATAGCTTCCACTTCCTCATGCATCTCTTGGGAGGGATCGGAGCATATATCCTTCTTCACCACTTCATTGACAATCATATCGCGACCGCGAGAAGATTGTCAATCGAACGATGGATAGCGCTTGCTGGCAGCCTTTTCTATATGCTCAATCTGGCGACCATCCAGATGTTTTACACGCCGCTTGAGGCGTTTTCCGTCCATTTTGCCGCTCTTCCGTGGCTTGCGTGGAGCCTCGTCACCTATCTTCACGAAGGATCACGAAAACGCTTCCTGGTATTTCTCCTGATTTCTCTTCTCTCCACCCCACAATTTTTCATCCCGACGCTCCTTTTGCCAGTTGCTCTCTTACTCGTCTCAATAAGCATCACCTCGCTTGCAAACATAAAACGCATCTGTGTGGCGGCTTGCGGGTTTTTCCTCATCAATGCCTTTTGGCTCCTGCCCTACGTCTACGGCCTCCCGCAAAACGCGCCGGTTATCCAAGCGGCAAAGATAAACCAGATGAGCTCGGAGGAAGTGTTTGCGAGAAACCAAGCGTTTGGAGATCTGGGAAGTGTCCTTCGACTGCGGGGTTTTCCTTTGGATTTTGAAGATACCGACGCGGCCGGGGCAACCACCTACCTCATGGCCCCGTGGCGGGAGTTCCTGACTATCCCGGTAATATCTGCTCTTTCATGGCTGCCTGTTGCCGGTCTCGTCCCGGGTATCGCATCGCCGTTTACGCTGCTCTTCCTGGCGAGTTTCATATTCCTTGCAAACAACACGCCCGTCATCAAAGAGGTTACACAGCTGATACGGATGACAGCGCCGTGGTTTGCGGAAGCGTACCGGTTACCTTTTACCAAATTTAGTCTCTTGTTTGCGCTCTCATCATCAATTCTTTTTGCGTTTGGCGTCGCTAGAATCGCAAAAATCCGCATTGTTCCAATCATTGTTGTTGGAATTATCGTCATCCTTGCAGTACCTGCCTTCCGAGGCAACTTCTTTTCCCAACGCTTGCGTGTTCCACTGCCAAATGATTACCTCCAACTTTTCGCGTTTATGAAAGGGCAGCCCGCGGGCCGGGTGGCCTACCTGCCGCAGCACCAGTACTGGAGCTGGAAGTACTACGACTGGGGCTACCGCGGCTCTGGCTTTCTCTGGTATGGACTGACCCAGCCGATCCTGGACCGGGCGTTTGACCCGTGGAGCGGGTATAACGAGAATTACTACTGGGAAATTTCCCGGTCGATCTATAGCAAAGACGTTCAATCGCTCTCTGCCGTTCTGGATAAATACGACGTGCGCTATCTCCTCCTTGACGAACACATCGTCTCTCCCAGCCACAACCGGGCCCTTTTCACCGAGGAAATCAAGGCGATGCTTGCGGGGGTGCCGGAGGTCAAGGAGATAGCGAGGTTTGGCACTCTCACGGTGTATGAAAGAGGACTGGATTCCCGCCTGCGCGGGAATGACAAGGCAAACGAGCAATCGTTTATTTCCCTCAAATCCAACCTCCCCACCGTCTCACCTGCATACGGCTGGACGGATAATGATGTGGCGTTTGGGGAACTGGGGGATTATATAACGGAGTCGTCAGCTTTCAGTCGTCAGCTATCAGACAATAACACAATTACCTATCCGTTCCGCTTGCTGTTTACGAAGCGGACCGTGGGTGAGCGGGAGTTTGACGTTGAAGAAACCGAGGAACGCTTACTCCTTCGCTCCCGCGCGCTTGCCGGATTTCCGCTCATCCTTGAAAAAGGCGATGTAGAGAAGCAAAAGAACGATAAGAAAAAGGGCATAATAAATCCCAACCTTGACGTTAATATCCATCCAATTGATCATACCGACCTCCTTTCAAAAGAAACTGCGAGCACTAACGATACTATACCGGCCGACACATTGATTGTCAACGGCAATAGATTACCTGACACATCGGAAAAAAATATATTTGGAAATAGAAACACGGATCCCAGCCAGGCAGCCGATAAATTGGTCAATAAGCCGGAAACTACGCGAAAGCAGGACTTTTTCAGTCGTTTGGACATCACGACGAGCGTATCAGAGGGGAAAACTATTGTCAACGCAAGCATCCTCAAGACGGAGGAAATCGTCTATGACAGCACGGGGAGTGCGGATCTGATAGCAGAGAATGTAAAACCGTGTGGAGTGTTACGGAAAGGTGAGGCAACCGCCCAAAATGTTGATCAGTTCCTGCGCTTCAGGAGCTACAATCAACGGGGGTGCTTAAGTTTTAGCATCGGCAACCTTCCTCATCGCGACGGATACCTTGTTGCGGTAGAAAATCGGCATATCGCGGGAAGACCGCTTCTTTTCTCGCTCATTAACGAGACAGCAAGACACGTGGAGCTGGAAACATATTTGGAAGGGCAAACGGACTACTTCATCCTCCCCCCGCTTGCAGCCGACGGGCTGGGGTATACCGTGTATCTTTCCAACGATGCTATAGGGAAACAAGAAACGGTCAATGACTTGGTGTCCATAAAGGTGTACCGCGTTCCCTACGGCGAACTCGTGCATCTGCGCACATCCTCCTCACTCCTACAACCTACAACCTACAACCTACAACCCATTTCCGTGGACCATCCCAATCCAGCGTACTATAAGATAGAGATAAGCGATAAGCGAGAAGTGATAAGTAAAAATCAAACCCTTATTCTCTCTCAATCGTTTGACAATGGTTGGATGGCGTTTGTAAGAACCAATACCTTTCCTTTCTTTACTGTTATCAAGGATCACGTCCTCGTGAATAACTGGGAAAATGGGTGGAAACTTCAATCCCACCAAAATGAAATCGTAATTTTCTTTCTTCCTCAACTATTAGAATTGTTTGGATTTATCTTGCTGCCAATCCCGTTTCTCGTAGCAATGAAGCGTAGTATACTATCCCCATGACCCTTGCGCTTTCTGCTTTTCTTCTCACGAGCGAACTTTGCCTTTTATCACTCCTGTCCCGAAAGCTCACGCAATCGCTGTATGTCCTGTTCTTCCGCATCTTTCGAAACAAAACCGTCTCTATGACGATCCTGGTCATCCTCCTTTTTCCCGGTACGGTGGTTCATGAGCTTGCGCACTTGTTTGTGGCGGAAGTGCTCCGGGTCCGGACGGGAAAACTGACGCTTGTGCCGGAAGGGCTGGAAGACACAGAGATAAAAGCCGGAGGCGTGATGATTGCCCAGACGGACCCTCTTCGCCGCACGCTCATCGGCCTGGCGCCGGTGTACGTGGGGATCGCGGTACTGGCGGCACTCTCGTACTTCCTCTCTCAAAATATAACGGTTATAAACGTTATACCTATTATAATTTTCTATATCATATTTGCCGTTTCCAATAGCATGTTTTCTTCTAAAGAAGATATGAAGGGCGTCATCCCGTTTGCCATCACCGTGGGCCTGTTTGCAGCTGCAGCGTATTTCGCCGGATTTCGCGTTGGTCTAACCGGAGAACTTTTGGAGAAGATACTTTCTCTCATCCAAACCCTCGTCCGGAGCCTGGGGATTGTTTTGGCAGTCAATCTCATCGGCCTAATTCTGGCAAGCATGCTGTTGGGAGTGATACAAAAGCGATAACTTACGTTCGTTTGAGTACTTCAAAGAAGGCCGTCTGCGGTATTTGGACATTTCCTACCATTTTCATACGCTCCTTACCTTTCTTCTGCTTTTTGAGGAGCTTGTCTTTGCGCGTCCTATCGCCGCCGTAGAGCTTTTGGGTGACGTCTTTACGGAAGGCTTTCACATCAGCACGGGCGATGATGTGTCCTCCTATAGCGGCTTGGAGGGGAATGGTAAATTGCTGCCGTGGTATCACTTCTGCTAAGCGCTCGACGATTTCTCTCCCGCGGCGCTGGGCTTGGTCTTCAACCGAAAGAAGCGACAGCGCATCGACTTTTTCATGATTGACAAGGATATCGATTTTAACCACATCGACGGCCTGAAACTCAAAGAACTCATAGTCCAAACTTGCATAGCCCTCCGACACGCTTTTAAGCCGGTCAAAAAAATCAATGATCATATCGGCAAGAGGCATGAGATAGGTAAGCTCGACAAGAGAGGATAACTCCCCCTCTCCCCCTCTTTGCGAAAGAGGGGGTTGGGGGGCGTTATTGAAATATTTCATATCAACATACTCTCCCCTCTTCTCCTGGGCAAGCTGCATGACGGCCCCGATGTATTTTTTCGGTGTAAAAATTTTGACCTGCATAATCGGCTCTTTGACTTCTTCAATCACCGACGGGTCGGGAAACTCGGTGGCTGACTGAATGACTTGAAAGGTCTCACCTTGCCTCGCAAGGTGAGACCTTTTGAGGCTAATTTGATATTCCACGCTCGGGGCGGTTGCAATCATGTTTAAATCAAATTCACGACTCAAGCGCTCAGCAACGATTTCCGCGTGCAAGAGGCCTAAGAATCCGCAGTGAAAGCCGTTGCCCAAGGCCGCCGATGATATAGGACGGAATGTGAATGCACTGTCAGAAAGGCGCAACTTTTCCATAGCCTCGCGGCTCCCCTGATACTCGGAAGCATCGATCGGAAACAATCCTAAAAACACCATGGGCTTGGGCTCGTGGTAGCCGGGCAACGGAGTGACGGGTGAATGGGTGAATGGGTGAATGGGTTGGAACGTGACGGTATCGCCAACCTTGGCGAGGCGGATATCCTTTAACCCTGTTGCGATATACCCTACTTCACCGGTTCGTAATCCATCAGAAGGGAGCATTTGTGGATTAAAGTATCCCACTTCTATCGGGGTCGCCTCGGAGCCAGATGCCAGGAACCGTAGCCTCGAAGGGTGAGACCCTTCGAGGCTAATCTCTCCATCCACTACCCGTACAAACACGACCACTCCTTTGTGGGGGTCGTAGTGGGAGGAGAAGACGAGGGCGCGCAGTGGTTCGGCAGGCTCACCATGGGGCGGCGGAATCCCCTCAATAATCGCATCGAGTACGCGTTCTACGTTCTGACCCGTTTTTGCTGAAATCTGAAGCATCTCCTCTTTCTTAAAACCCATCCCGCATAACTCATTCACGCATTCACTTATCCGTGCATGCGGCATGTCTATTTTATTGATGGCCGGGATGATGGTGAGGCCGGCTTTGCGGGCAGCCGCGAGGTTGGCGATGGTCTGGGCCTGGACGCCCTGGGTAGCATCAACGACGAGAAGTGCGCCTTCGCAGGCAGCGAGACTGCGGCTCACTTCATAACTAAAATCTACATGCCCCGGGGTATCTATCAGATTCAGAATGAATTCTGAATCTGAAATGTCAAATGTCAAATTTCCAATTTCAAATATGTTTTTATTTGTCATTTGAAATTTGTCATTTGTCATTCTGGCCCTGTACGTCATACGGACAGGTGCCAGTTTAATGGTAATCCCCCGCTCGCGTTCGATGGGATTACTGTCGAGCATTTGCTCCTGCATATCGCGCTTCGTGACGGTGCCGGTCAGCTCGAGAAGCCGATCACAAAGCGTAGATTTGCCGTGATCAATGTGGGCGATGACACAGAAGTTTCTGATGCGACTCTGGGACATGAGCGGATTATAGCGTACTCTCTCATTACCGGAATAGACGCTGCCCGATGCGTTTGGCTTCACCCAGATAAAAATCAATCATCGCGGCCTTGTCAAACGGCACGAGCATGGTTGGATAATCCGTGAGGTCCTGAACCGCAAGATACGCCCGCATAATGGTCAAATCCGTGGGCAACTCGGATCCGAATTTGTCCGGTATCCGTGCGACAAGCTGTTCCATGGAATAATACTCCTGAGATAAAAGCATATACAAATCCACGTAATCGCGGGCTTTATGCCGCGAAAAAAGCGTATAGAGCTTATTGATGGCTATATCAAACTCACTGTCCACGTTCAACATTCCAAACATACGTCCTTGCTCAACTTGTGGAAAATCATACTCGTTGAAATCAACCTTGATCACTTCACCTGGTACACTTCACTTCTCGTAAAAAAATCTATATCTTCTGAAAGCCGATGATGAAGATAAAATTCCGAAAGTGCCGTACCGCCCGTCAGGTAGTACCAACGAGTGAGCTCGTCGTTTTTGGCCGCTTGTTCCACCAGGTAAGATTGGCGGGGAGTGAGGATGTAGTACCCCATAAGACATATTCTATCGCCCGACGCGTCCACGGGTCAATCTCGTCTTTGATATGGGGCCAGGCGGCTTTGACTTCTTGCCGGTCAAGTTTTTCATCCGTGCAATCAGCTTCTATGATCGCAGCAATCCGCCAGAGGCGGTACTTCTCCGGATCCGCCTTCTTCATGGCCGCCTCGTCGATATGAGACCAGTTGTACATATAGGGGTAGTATAGCACACGTCAATACACCTCCGGTGTGGGTGCCGATGGCGAGAAAGCTACTGGTCGCGTGACCGGGAGGAGATCCTGTGAAGCTATTCTTACCCCAATGGGCATCCGGGGACGTGCTGCCACAGATCACCCATGCCTTCCCTGTGGATACGGTCGGCTTCGATCACAAATTCACCAGCCATACCGGCAAACGGACTACCATAATATCCCTCCACTCCCGTAATAACCGCGCGGTAGACACCGCAATCCTGCGGCGATTCTTTCAACGACGCGAGCAAGACTTCCAGATTTGCTCGTACGGATGCTTCTGAAATGGCCTCGTTGGAGGGAATATGACCACCCTCGTCAATTTTTGGCATAGTCGTCAATGGTTTTTTGACAAAATTACACCATGGCGTAATTTTGTCAAGCGTGGATGATAGAGTCAAAACGTATCAAACCGTGCATGTTGAAAAACATAAGGCATACTTCACCCGGCGGGTGGAGGCGTAACCTTGAAAGAATCAACTTATATAATTTTCATAAGTCCACAGGTTCTCGCCGCAGCTCTTTGGGCCAGGTAGTCCGGAAACTCTTCGCGAAGGATAGCATCGATTTGCGCTCGGGCAACAACAGGGGGTATATCTATACGGCTTACCGCAAGTTCCCACTCTCTTTGCTGGTCCAGGATAAATTTTTCTGCCGCATCGGAACCAAACAGTAGCTCCTCTGTCAAGCCTGCTGAAACTCCTTCCATGATAAAGACACTCTCTTATGAACTCGCATTACGCGAAAATTCGCTGTCTCACGCCGGCGGGAGGCGCGTCCCAGCAGCGTACACAGTGTCTGACCAACCCAGCCGCAGCAGGCGTAACCCACCCGGCGGGTGCAACGCGCGCAGAGCGCTTTTATTCTCTCTCTACAGAGGACATCGCTCTCACGACTAACTCATGCAAGAGTCCATGAGCTCCAGGAGGCTCGTCCCCGGCGGGTATTGAATCGGGGTCAGAAGGATTATGAATCATACGTTGCAGTACTGACATTGCTGAACGAATCTCAGCATCTGGTATTTGCTCAGAAAGTTCCCGTAGCTTGCTCCTCCACTCATCACCCGAAACTTTTCCATTGTTCAATTGGCAAAGTAATTCCATCATTTGTGCATTATCCATATGAGCGTATTATATCAAATCATGGGCGCGGGGTGTCGATGGCGAGGGGACGAAAGGGTTTGACAAATTCATGCCATGGCCCTCCTTCGCTGGATGCTACGGACAGGCAGGCAAGCAGGCCGAGGGGTGAAGATTCACGTTCTACTAACCTCCACGCCCATACGCTTCATACAACGCAAGAAGGACAGGGTCTTCGGCGATTATGGCGAGGTCAGCACAAAACTTTGCTTCCTGACGGTGTCCGTTGGTCTGTTAGGGAAAGTATCGTTTCGTGATCCGTACAAACAAATTCATCCCCAGGACGATATCCTGCAGATGTCGCAGGTCTAGCCTGAAAATCAACACTCCCACCTAAGGCTTCGCGAATTAGACGACGACGCTTGGGTCTCGGCAGGACTTCCAGGAACATAAAACTCTATCACCTCACCCATATCTAAAGGTATCCTAGCATCTTCTATGCTCATAAGCATACTATACAATACCACCCTTTTCCCTGCTCAAGGAGTAACCGTTCACGGGTTGGAAAAACTTGACAACGCCCCTATGGTATCCGATCAGCGTGAGAACGCACCCTGACTCGGCATTGCCATAGCACAAATTGTATACTATACCCTTCACAATCGGAATTGTTCCGAGTATCCACCCCTCTAAGCCGCTTTGATCCCGCTTAGCGGGACAAACCGGCGTAAGATGGGTGTAAGAGTTCAGAGTCCCGATACGCATTTTGTCATTACGAGCGCAAGCGAAGCAATCTCTATAATATCGTAGAGATCGCCACGTCCCGCCCGGCGGGACTCGCGAGATGCGCATTTTGCCAACTCCTGAACTCTTACTAAAGGCGTGCCTACCGGCAGTAAGGTTAGCTTCGCAAGGTGCTACCTTGCGAAGCTATGACTTGCTTATTCCTGATTTTCGATGACAGACACGGTGACGCCACTTGGGCTGGTAACAGCGCTGACACCCGACTCTCGCGTAAACAGCCATGGTCCACCCTCAATACCTGGCGCACCTTGAGCCAACGCTGCTTCAAGAGCAAGAAGTATGAGAGGAACATCCTCTACGGGAATACGCACGCCACCCGATTGCCCTGAAGTAAGCGCGTCTGGATCACAACAAGATTCTGCGACACTTTCAACGAAAGGCTGTGGAAGACCAACTTGTGTCGCAAGGAGCAAACTATGAATACTTCCACTCAATGAAATAAGCAGTCTACCTTCACTTTCTATATGAATTTCTCGCATGGCGCTGTGTTAGCCAAAATTGAAATAATCTGCCGGATCTTGTCCAGCTTTAGCGGTCGCTAACATTTCAGTTGTCAGGTCCGTCACATTATAAGGAATACCCGCTGCATCGAGAGCCGCTTTCGTTCTAGCAAGCAACGTTGTCCACTCTGGCGGACCACCATCATCAAACACAACAACATTTCGACCACCAATTTCTGCAGCCAGTTGCTCGGGAGTTAAAGAAACTACGCGTCTCATCGATGCTGCTATTGCATCTTGACCCCTATCACGAGCTGCGTCTTTTGCAGCAACACTCCTTTGTGCCCCATTGACACATACATAAGCAACGCCTTTATCTGGAGATTTCATGGTTGACTCCTAAATATTAACAAATATTTGGAACCCCCGATTGAACCGGACAAGCGAATTTCCCGCATCCGGCTCTCCGATACACGATGTTCACCAGGTGTTGTAG
>JACQHE010000047.1 GCA_016199185.1 Candidatus Gottesmanbacteria bacterium | reverse complement strand
GATTTGCCCATGCCGTTTCCTAATATTTCCCCCCGCGCTTTGACTTCTACCCAAAAGGTCTTGGCGTGATCCGGACCTTCACTCTTGGTGACGTGGTAGGTGGGCGACACACGCGTTTGGTCCTGGATGATTTCCTGGAGAAGGCTCTTGTAGTCGACGTAGGATTTATTCCTGACGATGTCGCCCGCTTTGGGAAACAGATGGCCCTCAAGGAACGTTTTGGCGGCCGTTATGCCCTGATCCAGAAATATGGCCCCAAGGAGCGCTTCAAAGGTATCGGCAAGAAGCGAGCTGTTCGTGCGGCCGCCCGAGTCTTCCTCGCCGCGGCTTAAAAACAACATTTCCCCAAGTCTAAGTGTTCGAGCGGCATCAGCGAGGCTTGTGGTTTTAACCAGACTGCTTCTGATATTGGTGAGCTTCCCTTCCGGGTAATCCGGGTAGGTCGTATAGAGGAAGTGAGAGGTGAGAAACGACAAGACCGCGTCCCCTAAAAACTCCAGGCGCTCATTGGACTGCCGGACGTTGCGATCCTCATTGAGGTACGAACGGTGGATGAAGGCAGCTTTCAACAGGTCGAGATTCTTGAAGGTGATGCCGATGGTTAGTTGTAGTTCTTCAAACGTCATAGCGATTTTAGTATGGTTCCCAATACTCCATTCACAAACTTGGCACTGTTGTCATTGCCAAATGCCTTCGCAAGCTCTACGGCTTCATCGATAATCACCTTCGGCGGTTCTTTTTTTTCGACCATGAGCTCGTAGGCAGACAAGCGCAGAATTGCAAGATCAATTTTGGCGATTTTGTCTATCGGCCATTCCGGAGCGGCTTCCGTAATCGTGCGATCTATCAGTGGGTCAAAGGCAGCGTCTTTCTGAAATGAGTCAGTGAAGAGTTGCTGCATTCGGTCAATGCGCTGCTGATGCCGGGGGTCGTGGGGAGTTTTCATTTCTTTTTCTTCTTTTCTCTTTTGACGATGACGGTCTTCCCATCATACCACCCGCATGCTTTGCAGGCTCGGTGTGGGAGCCGCGGACTAGCGCACTGCGGGCAGGAGATGAGGCTGGGGAGCGTAAATGCTTTGAGCCACGCGGCCTGGCGTTTGCCGCCGCGTCGTGTTGAATGCCGACGTTTGGGTAAGGGAGCCATATCAGTCTTGCGTTACCGCTATTTTACTCTCGCCGAGCTTCTCTCTCAAGAGGGGAAATGCTTGAAGCGTAGGATCTTGAGAAATAAGCGTTTTTACTGCCTGCTGTGTCTCACCGATGAGCTCACTATCCGTCCACTGTGCAATCTTCAGTTCCGGTAGCCCGTGCTGGCGCGTTCCAAAGAGCTCCCCAGGGCCGCGAAGTTTGAGGTCAAGCTCGGCTAAGAGCGGCCCGCTGTGGGTCGTTTCCATGGCTTTCAGGCGCGTGAGTGTTTGGTCGTTTGTATCTTCGGTGAAGAGGAGGCAGTACGACTGCTGCTCTCCCCTGCCCACGCGGCCGCGGAGCTGATGGAGCTGGGATAAGCCGAAGCGCTCGGCAGCTTCGATGAGCATGATGGTCGCGTTGGGAACGTCAATGCCCACCTCCACGACGGGGGTCGCGATCAAAACATGCGTCTGCCCGCGCCGAAAGCCATCAAGGACCGTTTGCTTCTCCTGGGCTTTCATCCTGCCGTGCAGGAGACCCATCCGGAGCCCGGCAAACACTGTTTTGAGGCGTTCATATTCTGTCGTTGCGGCTTTGGCGGTGGCGAGCGTTTCAGACTCTTCGATAAGCGGGCAGATGACGAATGCTTGGCCGCCGGTCTGGTTGATTTGCGTGGTGATCCATGCGTAGGCTTTTTCCCGCTTCTCGTTGGGGACGACCCAGGTCTTCACCTTTTTCCTGCCGTCGGGAATGGTGGCGAGCACCGAAAGATCCAGGTTGCCCATGATGGTGCGCGCGATCGTCCGCGGGATGGGGGTTGCCGTCATCGTGAGTAAGTGTGGCGTTTTGCCCGTTTTGCTCGTTTCCATAAGGGTAGATCGTTGCACCACGCCGAATCGCTGCTGCTCATCAACAACGACGAGACCCAGTTTATCAAACTGGAGTTTTTCCGAAAGAAGCGCATGCGTGCCGACGAGAATATTCGTTGCATCCGGTAACTCCCCCCTGCCCCCTCTTATTTTAAGAGGGGGTGTGGGGGAGTTATTCTTTGTGGATCCCGTTATCAATCCTACATTAATCCCAAACGGTTCAAGAAACCCCTTAATCGTTGTAAAGTGCTGCTCGGCAAGGATTTGCGTCGGGGCCATCAGCACGGACTGAAGACCGTTTTTGTGTGCCGCATACATGGCGATCATGGCGACGACCGTCTTGCCGGCGCCCACGTCACCCTCCAGGAGTCTGTTCATAGGGTACGGCCGAGTAAGATCGGTGAGGATGTCTTTGACCGTGGTTTGCTGGTCGCCGGTCAGGGTAAACGGGAGAGATTGAATGAGGGTGGTGACCTTCGCCTCGTTAATATGGCAAAGGTAAGACTTTTTCGTTTCCTGCCAAAGCCGGCGCTCCTCCCACGCGCGAAGTTGCAGGAAAAACAATTCATCAAAGCCCAGTCTACGGCGAGCCAATTCGGCATCGGTAGTCGTATCGGGAAAGTGCGCTGTCCCAATGGCCTGGACAAGGGGCATGAGATGATGGTTGGTTTGCATTAGTTGCGGTAACGGGTCAATGACGTCTTTGAGGATTTGTTCCAAAACAAATGCGATTCTCCCGCGCAGCCATTTTGAGCTTATGCCTTCTGTTTCCGAATAAATAGGAACCAGTCGACCCGTATGGAGAGTCGAGCCGATTTCGTAGGAGGGTGAGGTCATGACGACTTTGTGGCCGAACCAGTCGATTTTACCGGCGAGCCGGATCTGGGTTCCGACGGGCAAGACGCGGGCGAGGTACGACTGATTAAACCAGATGACGTCAAGAGCTCCCGTCTCATCACTCACCCGTACTTCCTGGAGTTTTTTACCGGATTTGGTGAAGGCATTATGAAACGCCGCGATGGTGCCTTCTACGGTGACGGTTTCCCCCGGCTGCACGCGGCCAATCGGTGACACGAGCGAAAAGTCATCGTATCGGAATGGGATGTAATAGAGGAGATCGTAAACAGTTTCGATTCCGAGCTTTTTGAGAAGTTTAGCCCGAGCCGGTCCGATACGTGGGACGTATTGGACGGGCGTGGTTAGAGAAAGATCCATATAACGATTATAACAGTTATAACCGTTATAATTGTTATAGTCCTCCGAACAGGAGGGGTACAAATGAGGACGCGATGAGGGCAAGGCTCGCGATGACCACGATCACCTTCCAAAACATTTCATGTTTTCTGAAGAAATTCATGTTCGAATCTTGAGAAATTTTTTCTTCCCGACTTTGATTATAGCACCATTGGCAACAGTGATACGTGATAAGTGAGAAGTGATAAGGGAAGAGTTGAGTTCAACTGCTTTTTGTTCTATAAGCCGCTTGGCGTCGGATTTACTCGACGCAAGCTTGGTCGCCACGAGAAGCTCCACAGGATCCCATTCGGTTTGATTTGTCGTAAACTCCTCTATATCCGTCGGTGTTTCCCGGTCTTGGAATGTTTGTTCGAAACTTGCTTGGGCGTTTTTTGCTACACTCGTAGAATTAAATTGTTTCGTGAGTTCAAACGCGAGGAGTTTTTTAAACACCATCGGATTTTCTCCTGCTTCCATCTTTTTTTTCATACCATCAATTTCCTCAATTGGTGTGTCTGTAAGAAGCGTGAAGCAATTGACGATCGCGTCATCACCAAGCGCCATGGTTTTGCCGAAGAAGTCATTCGGCGCGTCGGTCAACCCGATGACGTTGCCTTCGGTCTTGCCGATTTTGGTTCCGCGCTCGTCAGTCAGAAGCGGCACGGTCATGACAAATTTTTCTTTATGGAGCATGGCACCAACAAGCGTCCTGCCGGCGAGCATGTTAAACGTCTGATCAGATCCTCCAAGCTCGAGGTCAACGTCCATCGCTACGGAATCGTAGCCCTGGAGAAGTGGGTACATGAACTCCCGGAGGGATAGTGGCGTCCCACTTTTCATACGTTCCTGATACAGATCCCGCTCGAGCATCTGTTGGAGCGTAAAGTGGCCGGCGATGTCCAGAATTTCTACAAGCCCCAACTTGTTGAGCCAGTCGCCGTTATAGAGGATCTTGATGGGGTTAGGGCCGTCAAACCGAATGATCTTGGCCGACTGCATGACGTAGTCTTTCCCGTTTTGCCGCAGTTCCTCGCGAGTGAAGAAGTGCTCGCGCGCCGTTTTCTTGCCGGAGGGGTCCCCTGCCTGACCGGTACCGTCACCGATCAAAAAAATGACCTCGTGGCCCAGTTCCTGCCACTGCCGGAGTTTGCGAAACCCGACGGCGTGCCCAATATGAAGTTTTGTACCGGTGGGATCAAACCCCTGGTAGAGCTTGAGCTTTTTGCCACTCCGCAAGACCTTCTCCAACGCCTCCCGGCTTGGGTAAATCTTATCGACACCTCTCGTCAATAATTCTTCAATTGCATCCATAGAGCTTCCTTAACTATAGCATATTTTTGAGCTGCGGGTGACCGGCGAAAAATTGTCGGTCTGCCTTTTGGGCAGCTTTTTGGTCATGACAATCCGAGACGACGAGTTTTGCGAGCCGTCCTTTTGCAGCAACCGGATGCTCGTTTGGTCGGCTCGCCTCATCGGTGAGCAGGTCAAAAAACGTCGGGATGTCTTCGTCCCTGATTTTCATGAGTTTTTCAAACTGCACGAGCGGATCTTCGTCCAGACCAACGAAATTATCGGCACTTTTGCTCATTTTTTCCGCCCCGTCCGTGCCCGGCAGGTAGCGAAGGAGAAGGGCGTCTTCTGCCGGCAGGCCGTAGCGCTCCATGACCTGACGCGTTACCAGAAAATTAAACTTCTGGTCCGGACCGCCAAGCTCGATATCCGCCTTAACCGCGACACTGTCAAAAGCCATGAGGAGCGTGTAGAACATCTCATGAAACCCAAGCGGCTTGCCCTCGCGTTCGCGCATGCGAAACGTGTCATGGCGCATGAGCTGCTCTTTGGTGACGGTTGCCATAAGGCGAATGGTCTGTTCAAGCGTCATTGCGTTGTACCACGTGCTCTGAAGATGCACTTCCGCTTTGTTTATATCAATAAACTTCGACGCAAGCTTGGTAAAATTCTTCGCGTTTTCTTGCGTCTCGTGGAGCGAGAGCATGGTTCGGGTATCGCTTTTGCCGACCGGGTCGCCGATTTGAGCCGTGTAGTCGCCGATGATAAACACGGCAACATGTCCGAGCTTCTGAAATTCTCGGAGTTTTCGAAGTGGTACCGTATGCCCGAGATGAAAAGACGTCGCCGTCGGATCAATGCCGTACTTGATGCGGAGCTTCTGCCCGGAATCAAACCTTGTCTTGATGCTTTCTACGCCGATGACCTCTGTGATCCCGCGCGTAAGGATAGTCTGTGTCGTTTTCATAGAGCATCTCCTATGAGCGACGCATCCAATACATGTTGAATCTTTTGTTCAAGCGACCTACCGGGGAGATGTCCAAAGAGCCCTTCAAAGAGACGGACGATATTGCCGAGATGTTTTTTGGTACCACCCAGATGTGGATCGCCCCAGAGAGCCTCCGCCTCTCGGAGCTTGATCGCGGCATTTTCTTGTAGATCTAAGAGCAGGCGCGGTTGGCCGGCCGTCGCTATGTACGGCGACGCCTTTTGCCGGTGCCGATCAAACGTCCGTCCGGCCTGGGTAAACACAAACGAGATGGGGTGTGGAAGAAGTGGTCGCATGACGAGGTCGAAGAACCGCTCGTCGTGGCCACTCGCCGACCCCGCGCTGTCAATGGTCCAGCCGAGTTTGATCGTCAGACGGTCGCGTTTGGTCATCCATATGACATCGGCGATTTCCTGCGCAAGGTACTGATTGGGTCTACGGACAGACTCCGGTACGATGCTCATTGCCTCATCCGCCGAAAGCATGTGCGATGCCCGTCGAACCTCAAATGATCGGAGATGGAGGTTTTGGATCACTCGGTCAAAGAGTGAGTGCGTTATGCGCGTGCGCTGCTCAACGATCGGTTGCGTCATAAACGTATTGGTACGTGCATGCCGGTCCGCGATAAGGACGATGACCCGTGCGAGTTCAAAAAATTTCTTCAACTTCTCTGCAACCAGAAAAAACGTGAGGATATCAAAGGGGATAGCGGCTGCCGCCTCCTTTGCGGTACATAGTCCCACGCCGAAAAAGAGAGATCCTCCTTTTGCGTGCGTGAGAGACAGCCAATCTATAGTGTCCACGGAAAGCTTCCACTCGATGAGCGGCTCATTTTGGAGAAACGTGATAATGTCCTCTTTCGTTTTCATAGGTTTACCCTGAGCGCGTTGAAGGGTGCGGAGAGAGGGATTTGAACCCCCGAAGCGCCTCACGGCGCACCAGATTTACAGTCTGGCCCGATTAGCCTCTCTGGCATCTCCGCCTTTTGTTATCTGCTTGCACAGATATCAATAACTCCTTGCAGCGTCTGAAAACCCTCCATTCTTTCCCGAATACCCAGCATCCTTTTTAGTGTGTGATCAAACTCCGCGAGTCTTTTGAGCATTGACTGGCTGAATGCGCCTGTGTCTGCAAGACCTCTTACATCAATTCTGCCTCCAAAACAAAATTCCTTTTCGCCAATATAGGGCGGTAATGGTAAGTGCTGTGGACTTGTATTTACTGATACCTTTCTTCTTACTACTTCTGTTGGGCCATATGGTTTAGGAATAAATACTTCGACAGTTTTGATACTACGCTTCGGAAGCGCGGAAGCATCAAGTTGCGACCGCCTGCTCATCCATTCGTGGACCCTCAAAAATGACATACCGTCGAGTTTTGTCCCCATGATCGCTTTTGCTTGTTCGTCGAACCAACGCTCATCTCGTATGACCGCGTCTGGTTTGAGTGATTTGCGCTTCGTTTGCCAGCCGACCTTTACCCCACAGTGCAAATTTACGTGCGCATGGAGCATGTCCGTAGCTTCCAAAGATTCATAGGATTGTCCGTTCATCTTTGGCCAACCACTGTCAGAAGCATTCACGACGTGAGCATTAGCCCCTAAAACATCAAAGAGCCGACGAGCTGATTGACCAGTGACCTCTGTGGCTCTTTCAATTTTATGCGCCTCGTCAGGGCGAGCCGTACGCGCGTGCTGGTCCGCGATCAAAACGGTGATTTCCGATGATAGACCCGTTTCGCCGAAGGCTCGCTGCACTTCGGCAGCCACGCACGCCATTGGAATGAATCCAAATCCCAGACCAGGAGATACTCCTCGTTGGCTAACAAGACCAATGCCCATAAATATATTTGAGCCTCTTGGTTCCGCAGAAATATCACTCGCCACAATGTTATTTGCCTGCTTGCGGCACGCTTCTTCAAGCGCGCTCCTGATTGTTTGAGGCTCCCCTATTTCAAGATGACTTTCTTGTTCACTTGCGGTTGACATACTTATCCCTCCTGAAATTCTGATCGTGTTTTAGCTTCCCAACGCTTCCTTGCTTCGTCTGACGTCCAACAGAAACAATTACACGCCAATTGTCCTTCGGGATCGTTTGCAGCAGTGCAAAGCCCCACGATTTTTTCCATGCTATGCCGTCCACCCGTAAAGAATGGATCGAGTGGTACGTTAATCCTCGACGCCGCACTCTTACTTGGGCTTGCTGCCAAGCCAATTCCGCAAACGTCTCTTCGATCGGCAATACCTATTCCAGTTAGATGTCTACAAAGTTGATTTTCATTTTCCATAATTTTCACCTCCTCATAACTTCATCCGTGACTCGCAATTTTACCCATAATTTCCCCAACGCTTGTACCGTTTTGGTCGGTGAGCGTTTCTATATCTGGTGTTTCGAAAAAACGTCGAACCTTTTCTCGCCAGCCTTGAGCTTCTGGAGGCCTTTCCGGCAATCTTGACGCCTTACGTATTTTCGCGTCTCCTTCTGATTCGATTTCTGGTCTCATAAATCTCCTTTCTGGGCACAAAAAAGCCCTTGGAAACTCCCCTGATTGATCAGAGAAATTTACAAGGGCTCACTGCTTCGCAGTGGACGGTACCACCTTGCTTTGCGAAGATATTTTGGTTGACAACAAAACGGCGGCCGCCGTTTTGTTGTCAATGGTGGTTTAGAAGTCTAAACCATTAAAAAATCGGTCAGAGACCGATATTTATCTTCGCCTCATAGATTGCTTTGCTTTGGGCAACACAATCGTTTTCGCTATTACGGGCGTACCCGGAGAAAATTAGTCAAAAGCAAGAGAGTCAGGAGTCAAAAGTAAAGAACCGCTCTTTGCATTTTTTCGTTTCCTCAGCTCCGGAGAGTAATTCGTTACTTCAAGTTCGAGGAGTCTTGCACCACCCGCTCCTTCTCTGGTGTCACCTTGCAGCAACTACTGTTATCTCCTTCAACGCTTTTATTCACTTGTAAACATATATTATACCACAAATTGCGAGAATTTGCAAGAGCCGGTACAATGGGAACATGCAGAGGAAAAAGTCGCAGAGGGTTGCGTGGAATAAACTTGAAAAAAATCACCCCGCCTTGCGGCGGGGGAAGTAGAAGCAGTCTCGCGACTGCTTAGGTACTATACCAAAGGGAATACGTTTTGTCAAATAAAGCCCCACCTGCAAGCAGGTGGGGTAGGTATC
>JACQHE010000004.1 GCA_016199185.1 Candidatus Gottesmanbacteria bacterium | reverse complement strand
GAGTGACCGGCTTCATTATCGAGACTGATGATGAATCAAGCACCAAATCCCAAGCACCAAATCCTAAACAAATTCAAAATTCAAAATTCAAAAGCGGGGGGTGGAGGGGTTGGTCGAAGCGGTCAAACGAATCGGGGAGATCGACCGCGCCGCCTGCCGCAGGCATGTCGAGGAGAACTTTACCGTGGAGAAGATGGTGGAAGGATACGAACAGGTGTATAAAAAAATTCTCGATGGCCTTTAGCCTCGAAGGGTCTCACCCTTCGAGGCTATTTTGACTATTGCTTTTTTCCGGTGTGCGAAGCATACTGGAGGTATGCCTGCCAAAAATGTTATCAAGCCGTACGTTCCTGGTGGATATTATCATGTCTATAACCGGGGAGTAAATAAAACAGATATCTTTTTCGACGAACAGGATTATGGCGTGTTTCTTTCCTATCTGGCAACGGCGTTGACGCCAAAAGACGAGGAGAAACTTCGAGCGATTCTTGTTGATGAGCGCCGTTCGTATAAAGACCGAGAGGATGCAACGAAACTGCTTCGGTTGAAGAACTTCATGGACAGGATAGACCTTTTGGCCTACGTCCTTATGCCGAATCATTTTCATTTCCTCCTCAAGCAGCGGGGAGAGTCGGATATGACGGCATTTATCCAGGCCGTCATGACTCGTTTTACGATGTATGAGAACCTCCGGCATAAACGAGTTGGGCCGGTATTTCAGGGAGCGTATAAAGCAGTGTTGGTTGACAACGATGCGCAACTGCTCCATGTTTCCCGTTACATCCATCGAAATCCATTTAGCCTCGAAGGGTCTCACCCTTCGAGGCTACAGCCATCGTCGTATCCCAATTACCTCGGAGAAATCCGGCAGGAGTGGGTAAAGCCAGAGGTGATTCTTTCGTATTTTTCAAAAGAAAAGACGGGATTCCTTTCGTATAAAGCCTTTGTGGAGATGCAAGACGGCGACTTTGAGAAGCAAAGTATCGCATATATTGAGGATGTTGTCCTCGATATGGTTTAGCCTCGAAGGGTCTCACCCTTCGAGGCTAGCGGATATGAAAGTCTTATTCGTCACCAGTGAAGTGGCTACGGTGTATAAGCTCGGAGGGCTGGGGGACGTAAGCTACGCCTTGCCGGCAGCCCTTCGCAGACTGGGGGTAAATGTCACGATTGCGCTGCCCTACTACGCGCGGATCAAGCTCAAAGGGGCAAAGTGCATTGGCCCTTTAGCCGTGTCCTGGGACGGCAGGCGCGAGCTCGTGTTTGTCTTTCTGGCAAAACTGGCCAACACGCGCGTCCCTCTGCTTTTGTTTCGCCATCCCTTCCTCAATGAGTACCGCGGGGATAAGGAAATGGACAGCCCCACGCGGTTTGCTTTTTTTTGCCAGACCGTGGCGACGTTTATCACGGTTGAAGCCGTTAATGGCGAACATTTCGACATCATCCACTGCAACGACTGGCACACGAGCCTTCTCCCATTGCTTCTGGGCGAGTCACCAAAAGTATTTATCGGTGCAAAAGAAACGCTTGCAGCAAAAGCCACAAAAACCATCCTGACTATCCATAACCCGGCGTTTCATGGCGTGATAGAGGCGTCGCTCGTAGGGAAAATTGCCCTGGACCGGCGCCAGTTTCATATGCTCCGTGAATGGGGGCCGCCGTATATCAATCTTTTGCGTGAGGGACTGGAGTATGCTGACGTGATCACGACCGTTTCGCCCACATTTGCCAAAGAGATGCTGAAAGAAAACTACGGCCCGCACGTCACGGCGGTACTTCGGAAGCGCAAAGATCGGCTGATCGGCATCCTCAACGGGCTCGATCCGGATCTTTGGAAACCCGAATACAGCATCAAAAATGCTCTGAAAGAAAAATTAGCTATCAAAGCGCATCTTCGCCAGGCGCTGCGACTCCCTGAAACCACCGTGCCGGTGTTTGGGTTTGTGGGGAGACTGGACAAAAATCAAAAAGGTCTGGATATTTTACTCCCGAGCGTGGAGAACCTCTTAAAGAAGCGCGCTATCCAGTTCGTGATGCTTGGGACCGGCGCTCCGTCGGTTGTCAGGATGATAGAAAAAGTCACGGCAAAGTACGGAGCGTCTTTTGCGTTTATCCATACCTTTGATGAACGATTGGCGCGAAAGATTTATGCCGGAGCGGATATCCTTCTCGTGCCCAGTAAATATGAGCCCTGCGGTTTGACCCAGATGATCGCGATGCGATATGGGACGATACCGTTAGTACGAAAGACCGGCGGGCTTGCAGACACAGTGGAAGACGGCGTGACGGGCTTTGTCTTTGAGAAGTACCGCGCCTCGTCGCTTGTGGAAGCCATGGAACGCGCTAAGCGCGTCTGGCAAGAGCCCAAAACCTGGGGCAAGATGGTCAAAGCCGCCATGCGGCAGGACTTCAGTTGGAAAAGGAGTGCCCGGGAATATCGGGCACTATACAAAACGCTCATCCAGACTAAAGCGCCATAGAAAGTGCTTTGATTACTCTATCCTGTTCTTTATCCGTGAGCCCCGGATAGAGAGGGAGGGAGAGGATAGTCCGGGCGGCCTCCTCGGTCACGGGGAAGTCTCCTTTTCTATACCCCAAGTTTCTGAACGCCGGCATCAGGTGGATGGGGACGGGGTAGTGGATGGCGGTGTGGATGCCTTGTTTTTGCAAATGTTTAACAATCGCGTCCCGTTTTTTATGCCGGACAACATAGAGGTGATATACATGGCCGCTGGCAATCTTTTCCCGCTGGTAGCGCTCGGCCAGGCGGCGGCGCTCTTTGATCCACTTCTTGATGTATCGCAACTTGACGGAAAGGATGGCGGCGTGGAGTTCATCTAATCGCGAGTTAACGCCTCCTTCGATTTTGGCTATATAACTTCCTTTTGTTCCATACATGCGCAAACTTCGTGCTCGTTTGGCAAGGTCTGCGTTATGTGTCGTGATCATGCCCGCGTCGCCATAGGCGCCGATGATTTTTGTAGGATAGAAGGAAAAAGCTGCGATGTCTCCGATCGAGCCGACTCTTGACTCTTGACTCTTGACTCTTGACTTGTACGTTGCTCCTGCGGCCTGCGCGCAGTCTTCCAAAACGAAGAGCTTTTTTGCGCGGGCTATCTTCATGATTGCATCCATATCGCAACTCTGTCCATAGAGATGGACGGGAATAATACACCGAGTACGTTTCGTGATTCGTGATTGCAGTTTCGTGGGATCCATGAGGAGGGTGTCGGGGAGTACATCCACGAGCTTGGGGGTTGCGCCTGCGGCCATAATTGCTGCGACGGTGGGGATCGCCGTATTGGCTGCAGTTATTACTTCATCGCCTTTTCTTATGTCTAACGTCCTAAGTCCTATATTGATGGCATCAGTCCCGTTACCCACGCCCACGCCGTAGCGGCATCCCACAAAGCGGGCAAAAGATTCTTCAAACTTGACAACCTCGGGCCCCAGGATGAGCGTTCTGGAGGACAGCACGAGCGCAATGGCCGCATGGATCTCGCTTCCAATTTCCTCATACTCCGGCAGGGGGTTCCAAAAGGGGATGGATTTCATGTATAATGATTATAACGATTATAACCGTTATACGTATTTTATGGTCAACTTTCATGAACACAAGCTCTGGCAGGAGGCGTATGTAGCGCTCATGGATTTGGAGGATCCGGAGCTTATTGCCACCGGCCAGGAGATTGCCGCAATAATTGCTGATAGTCTCACGCGGGAGGATCGCAGGGTTGGCCGTGATCTTATCCATAATGCCGTGGCGCTTGTTGCTAAACTCCGTACCCAGCTTGCCATTCTCTGGGGGCAGGAACGGTTGGATGATGAAACCTTCAAAAAGCTGGATGGAACATACGCAGCGCTTTCTTCCTCATTGCAATCATGATTGATGTAACCCCTGCAATCTTCACGAGCGACGAATCGGTGCTGACCCGGGAGGTGCAGCGGCTTCGTTCTCATGCCCCCTGGATACAGATTGATCTCTCCGACGGCACGATGGTTCCGGCAAAGACGTTTTTTGACGTAGACAAATTAGCCCAATTAGTCAAATTAGACAAATTAGTATTTTTTGAAGCGCACCTGATGGTGGACAATCCGGTAAAATACTTAAAGCCCCTGGCCGATGCCGGTTTCAAAAGAATTATTGCCCAGGTGGAAGCCAGCAACCCACGGCAGTTCCTGGACGAAGCCCAGCTTGAAAGCGTGGAGGTGGGGCTGGCGCTTGATGGGGCAAGCGAGGTCGAGGTGATCGAGCCGTTTCTGGAGTCGGTGGATCTCGTCGTCATTATGACGATCGAAGCCGGAGCCCCCAATGGCCCGTTTCTGCCGGAATCGCTGGAGAAAATCAGAAGCCTGCGTCACCACTTTCCGGATCTGGCAATCGCTGCCGAAGGCAACATTGACGAGTGGAACGCCCAGCTCCTCGCCGACGTCGGCGTCACCCGCCTGGTCGTCTCTGCCGCCACCGTTGCATCCCTGCAGGGAAAATAAACGCCAGTCAAAGAAAGTAATGTATTTACCATCACGGCCGTGACGATAAATACAATACTTGATTCTTGCAGAGAGAGAGAGAGTAATCTTCAAATCAGCGTTCTTGTCCGGAGGAGGTGAGTTTAATGGCACATCCAGGAGTATTGAATACAACGAAACATAAGGAAGGAGCACCCAGTGCGCTTCGTAGAGCTTCCATGAAAAATTTTCCTATAACGGATGCTCAAGCGGCAGCTGCGACGGAGCGTGGAGAGACCGTGTATCATGTTTCCGTTGGTCAAGAAGTTGAGTTACCCAATGGGTCAAGGTTTTATCATGGGCCACAAGATGGTCTGCACGTAGAGGGCGATGAAATATTTGACTGAGTTTTCGTGCGAAACTGGTTAAACTTTTTTTGAACGGGGTTGATACTGCTCCACAATCTCCACGGCTTTGGATGTCCCGATGCGGTGGGCACAAAAACAATGAGATGGCCATGCAGTTGTTAGCGTGAGGATTTTTTGCCGGTGAATTTCCAGACGATGACGAAGGCAATAATGCCCAATGCAAACGCGATCTGTGCAACGGCGATGTTTTGAGAAATGTCAATCATAGGTGGTCCAGTTCTTCTTCCAGATCAAACGCAACGCGTAAGGATATGATAGATAAGAGAAACTCCGTTGTCAACACGAATATGTCCTTTGTGACGAATATGGCGAGAAACCAACCTGCGGCGATGTTTACGAGGAACGCTGAAACCACTCGGAGTTGTGATTGAGAAAACGTCGATCTCATCGTGACTACGGTACCATAGGCATGAAGCTCCCGTCAAGCGTATGGGAAAAAGAATTGTAGATTGCATCACGGTCGTGACGAAAAATACAATACTTGCGTTTTTCACAGAGAGAGAGTACCATCCTTTTTAATGACTACGGTTACGGTTAGCGGAATGCCAGCACCTTCCCACAAGGTGAAAAATGCATCTGTTATGATAGAGGGTGGTATATGTTGGGTGGAGAGCGAATGTCCATTCCCGTATTTTACTGACTTTTCTGACGATCCCACTGGAGGACCTCGGATAGCGAGGTGTGACGGGTGCGGGAAACGGTTTGTGAGTGATTCCTGTGAAGGATTTCGACCACTCGACTCTACGATTGAAGTGATGGGTGGTCCGGTAGAGCGCCGTGCTCCATGATCTCCACCGCCTTGGAGGTCCCGATGCGGTGGGCGCTGGCTCGGCCGGAGCTTACAGAAGTTGGGGAAGCTCTTCTCGTGTTATCCCCGCGTCTTTGAGAATACGGATCATGAGGCCGCGACCAAGGTCGTGGCCTGCGTGGGCAGGCACAGAGACCGTGGTTTGATCCGTTTGCCGCATAAAGATATGGTGGCTGCCGTGGATCCGGTGGAGAACAAAGCCTTTTTTCTTGAGTACTTTGATGAGTTTCCGTGCGGTGAGCGTGGGGATATTAGGCATACGCCCGCGGGTACTCGCTGGGTATCCTGACCGTTTGGATGGTTTCAATGAGATCGTCCTCGGGTACAGGCCAGCCTAACTCTTTTCTGGAGAGAATCCAGCCCTCCATGGCTTCTTTGAGATGTTTTTGTGTTTCTTCGATGGTTTTTCCCTGGCTGTGACATCCGGGGAGCGCCGGCACGTAGCCGTGATAGTATTTGCCATCTTTTTCAATGATCGTCCGATACGTCATGGTATTCATATAGGGGTAGTATACCACACTTGTTCCATAATCTCCACGGCCTTGGATGTCCCGATGCGCTGCGCCCCGGCAGATAAAAATGCACGGGCTTCTTCGAGCGTATCAATGCTGCCGGCGACTTTAATGTTGATGGGAGCCGTGCCGATGGCTTCCTTCACGAGCCGTACGTCGTCAAGGCTTGCGCCCCGCGGCCCCATCCCCGAGCAAATCTTCACGAAGTCCGCGCCGCTTGCCAGAATTGCTTTTGCTCCGGCGCGAATGTTTGATTCATGAAGATACCCCGTCTCGAGGATAAATTTTATGATCGTTTTCTGTTGTATCTGTCGAAGCGCCGAGACGATGGCTTTCATTTCTTCCAAATAGGCGGTTTCGTCAAAAAGAAGGAGGCCGTTGTTGGCTCCCACGTCAAGCTCATCAGCCCCCAGCCGGATCGCTTCGCGGGCCGCAAACACTTTCATCTCGAGCGTATCCTGGCCCAGCGGGAATGAAAGCGCCGTACCGACCTTCGCTTTGCCCTTCAGCTCTTCCTTGGCCAGCGCAATGTAGCAGGGATTGACAAACCCTGCGTTGAAGCTGTACTTCACCACATCGGCGCACAGGCGCTTGATATCCGCGGCCGTGGCATCCGCGTGATGGTTTGCAAGATCCAGGTGGGGGGCGATGGAGGAAAGGAGCATATGATGTAGTATAATACGTCGAAGCATTGTGCATCAATAGGTTTACGTACGTATGGGCACTAGGAATCCACACGAAGGGAAACAACGAGGATTTTTCCTGAGTCAAGGTGATAGTGTCATGAGGTTACGTCCCCAAGACGGTGATGAGATGGTGGGACGTCAAGAAGAAAGAAGAAGAAGAAGGGGCCGAACGCCATTTCAAGAAGTTTTAGCCTACGAACAAGCACTAAGGGATTGGGAAGATGGCGTAGGTGACCACAGATTAGAAAATGTCAATGGCGCCGTGGATCAAGTTAAAGTTGGCAGGCATCATACAACGGAACATATATCCGGTGAGGGCGGAGCGGTGCTCTATCGTCACGATCCTCCTGCCTCGTCTCCACTACCTGAATTATCTCCTGCAGCAAAAGCGCTATTGTGGGCGCGACGGAAGGAGGCAGCTAAGAAAGGCGATTGAAAAAATGACGATTATGTTTCTTCCTCTTCCTCACCTTCACTCCAGGGCCCTTCGCCAAATAGAGTTTGTAGATTGTGCAGGAGATAAGGGGCTGCTTTATCGTCGGTTCTTCCATCTGTTTCTATGAGACGCATGCCTCCAACTTGTATCGTTTTTCCGAATCGGGTACGAGGACTCCGTCGTTTTTTTGCGATGAGCCTTCGGATTTCTGGCGGTATTGCTGCCCAATAATCACGATTTTCTTCTTCTTCTTTTCCCATTTGGGTATATAGTATACCACATTGGTGATGCTATGTTTCTCTGCGCTGATTGAGGAGACGCTCGACAGCCACCGGGCATTGGACAGTTTCGTGGAATGGAGCCTCCATTGAAGTTCCTCTGAGTGATGGATGGACGTGGGTGACGTCTGCCGTGAGGATGGCTCTTGTGCTGTTGTGATGTACATCAGGTGGGACGCACGAAATTTCAATCTCCGTTCTTATGACGTTTTTGGGTTGGTTGCCCTTCTGTGCAGCTTCCAGCGCAGCGAGCGCAAATTCGCAGGTGGCACATCCGGGGAAGTGTTTGGGTACTTTAATAAGTTCTGGTTTCACGGTGGCATGTATTGTAGCAGAATATGATAGGATATGTATCGTATGCGCCATCCCCACCTCTTCGTTGCCGGCGTTTGACGGGATCCGATTGTTCTGCCGGTAGCATCCGTGATACGATACAACTGCAATGGTGATCTATATCGACGAATCCGGGTGGACATTTTTCAGCCATGGCGGAAAAATGTCCACATGGCAGTGAGAAAGAGACTGTTCTGGTAGTCCAAGCAGACGTACAGAAAAAACCCCGCCGTGAAGCGAGGTCAGTCAGTCAGCTAGCCAATGGCTTTTCCCATCCTGGGAATTTGTCGCTGGTAACTCGTTGGACGTAGTATAGTCGTTTTTCTGCAAAATGCAAGAGGCAAATCATCATAGGTTTCGTTATCTTCATCTCTTCGTCGCCGGCACGTTTGATGGGCTTCATGCGGGGCACCGGGCCGTCCTGACCCGGGCGTTTGAGAAAGGGGAGCGGGTTACTATTGGACTGACGACTGATTCTTTTGTTAACAAGTTTAAAATTTTCAAATTTCAAATTTCAAATTTTCAAACGAGGAAACAACGACTCATACAATTTTTGAAACAGAACGGTTGGAATGATCGGACCGCCATCATCCCAATCAATGATCCCTACGAGCCGGCGGCGAGTATGAAAGACGTGGATGCCATCATTGTGACCTCGGAGAACCGCGCGCGGGGAGAGCGTATCAACGCTCTCCGGCAGGGTGCAACCCTGCCACAACTTACCCTTATCGAGGTGCCGATGGTGGCGGCGGCTGACGGCAAGCCCATCTCCTCCACGCGCCTGCGGAACATGGAGATTGACGGAAATGGACGTTTGATCATGCCCGAATCCATGCGGACGGTTCTTAGAAAGCCGTTGGGGAGAGTTTTAAAAAGGTTTCACCCCGCTCAGCGGGGTGAAACCTTTATAGTCACCGTTGGTGACATTGCCACAAAAACGTTTCTGGATGCGGGCGTCCGTCCATTTTTGGCCATCATCGACGGCAAAGTCGGGAGAAAACCCTTTCCCGAAGTCGTCGACCGTCTCCAGCCACGAAGGGTGAGACCCTTCGAGGCTAAAAGCGGTCCGGGGTACATCAGCCGAGAGGCGAGAGAGGCAATTGAGTATTGTTTTACCCATTCACCCGTCAACCCATTCACCCATCACTCCATTATCATCGACGGCGAGGAAGACCTGCTCGTCCTGCCCGCCGTTATTCACGCGCCCCTCGGGGCAATTGTCTATTATGGGCAACCGAATGAGGGGCTGGTAGAAGTGGTGGTGACAGAGGAGAAGAAAAAACAGGTGGTTGCACTTTTTGGGAAGTTTACGTAGAGTAAAGGAAATGGCCAAATACGTTCCTGATGTCAAAACCCAGCGCTGGGTGGTGATTGCCCCGGGCCGCACGAGGCGGCCTGATGAGGCGGCGCTGGAGAAACCTGTCTGTCCCTTTTGCCTGGGTAACGAAGCGCTCACCCCGCCGGAAGTGTATCGGATCGGCGGCGGGGAGAAAGATAAGCCTGGTTGGCAAGTCCGGGTTGTGCCCAACCTCTATCCCATTACCGATATTCATGAGGTCATCATCCACAGCCCCGACGACGCCCATGACATTGAAGATCTTCCCATCGAGCAGGTCACGAGGATCGTAACGAGCTACCGTGACCGGTACTGTTTCTATAAAGAAAGCGGACACGTCCTGATTTTTTGCAACCATGGACTGCACGCCGGGGCAAGCCTTACGCACCCCCACAGCCAGCTCGTGGTCGTGCCGCGCCAGATCAACCTGGATACGCTTTCGCGCGAGCCTTTGGCCAATATCGTTGAAGAAAATACCTATTTTCGTACCTACTGCCCGGACTTTTCCCAGTGGCCGTTTGAGGCATGGATCGCGCCCAAAGGCGTGGGCACCAAGTTTTGTGACGTGGGCGATGAGGAACTGCAGGACCTGGCTGCGGTCCTTCAGACAGCGATCCAGCGCATCAAAGCGGTCTACGACGATCCTGCGTCCGTCATCCATCACGCCGATATTCCCTTTGGCTACAACTTCTACATCTACCACGGCGTCAATTGGTACATCCGCATCATTCCGCGCTTCATCCACCGCGCGGGTTTTGAACTGGGGACGGGCTTAAACGTCAACGTGGTGGACCCCTCCCATGCCGCGGAGAAACTGAAAAACATGAATACGACGGTAGAAAATGGAACATAGAGGATAGTGGTAGAGGATAGAAGTATGATTACTTCATTTCGAGACCTTGAGGTATATCAGGAATCGTATGATTTAGCGATCATTGTCAATCGTGAGGTTCATAAGCTTCCTCTGTATGAAAAACACGATTTGGGTCCACAACTGCGAAGGGCTTCTAAATCACCACCGGCAAATATAGCTGAAGGTTGGGCAAAACGAAGGTTCCCAAACGAGTTTAAGCATCATCTGGATGTTGCACTCGGGTCTTGCAATGAAATGGAAGTACACATTGCCATGGCGAGAGATCTCGGATATTGGGATAAAACTTTTTGTGACGCTCTTATTGAGCGATATAGGTATCTTGGAGGTAAGTTGGTTAATCTGAGAAATAATTGGAAATCGTTGTAATCGATTCTCGATTTTCTATCTTCAACTCCTACCTTCGATCGTCTATCATCTACCGTCTCTTTTTACACCACCCCTTTTTGCTGCAGCCCCAACAGCCACATGACGGCCTCCTTCTTATAGCGGCGGTCGCCGCGGGAGTTAATCCGTATTGCCGGCAGTTTGCCGCGTTTTCCCCAGCGTTTGATGGTTAAGGGGGAGACCCGCAATATTTTTGCCACTTCCCGTACCGTCAGCAAATCCGGCCAATCATCACCAAGAGCCATAGATTTAGAAGATAGAGTATAGAAGATGGAAGGTAGGGGTAGAAGATTGATGCTATTATCTTCTACCTTCTATCATCTACCGTCGTATCCCTCCATGTATCATTATCACTCGCAACGTATCATCAATGGTCAGATGTTGTCAAGAGGGATCAAATAAGTGCAACCAGAAGGATAGCGTTTGTTGCGAAAATGTTGTATGGTATGACGCATGGCTACGCACGAGGTTGATTCTGTTCCTTATCATAGAAACCCAAGGGAAAGAGGGAGACATTGGCAGATATGTCCTCTTTGTTGGAGGATTGGAACGGCAGGTGCAGTAACGGTACCATATGCAGACAATCCAAACGGAAAACCAATCGAACTAGATGGAAGAGTTGTCTCCGTTGTTGGGCCGGCAGTTAATTGTCTCAACTGCGGGATTGTCGCTGTTGCTTCAGACAGGATCCATTAGACAGTTTCGTTGTGGATAATTTGTGGCTTCGGGAAAACTTTTTGCGACGTTAGTCGCAGATAACTTTTTCCTGTGAGCCCCTCAGATGCCCTAGGATGGTTTTATTTTACTTCAGCTCTACCTTCGCTCCAGCCGCCTCGAGTTTCTTTTTCGCCTCTTCTGCCGTTGCTTTGTTGACGGCAGTCAATACTTCTTTCGGAGCGGATTCCACTAAAGTTTTTGCTTCCTGCAAGCCCAGCGTCGGGACGAGCTCGCGGACTGCTTTGATGGTGCTGATTTTGTTGGCTCCCGCTTCGGCAAGCACCACGTTAAATACCGTCTGTTCCTCTTTTACCTCGCCGGAGCCCTCGCCTTGCGGGGCGGAGGCGGGCTGAGCCGCCACAGCCACCGGCTGGGCAGAGACCCCAAACTTTTTCTCAAGCGCTTTTACCAAGTCAGCAAGATCAAGTACCGTCATCTCCTCAACTGCTTTGAGAATATCGTTTTTGGATAGTTTTCCCATATACAAAGTCACCACCCTTCTATAGTCGTCATTGCGAGGAGTTTTACGACGAAGCAATCTTTATTAATAGAGATCGCCACGCTTCGCTCGCGATGACAGATTACGTTGTCTTTTTCTCTTTCACTGCGCCCAGTGCCCACACAAACTTATTGATATTCCAGCTTAGCGCGTAATGGAAGCCCTGGATGGGCGCGCGCAGTTGCCCCACGAGCTGGGCAAGCAAGACGTTTCGGGTTGGGAGAGCGGCAAGTCTGGTTACGTCAGCTTCGGAGAGTACAGAGGTGCCCAGGATTCCCGCTTTGGGTTTGCCCGCGCCGGCGGTTTTGAAAAACTTCAGTAATTCTTTGATAGGGGAAACTTCGTCGGCGTAGGCAAACAGGGTTGCGGTGGTATCAGTGAACTTCACCTCTTTTCCAAGCGCCCGCTTCATGAGCCTGTTTTTGGCAACCGTAAACTCAGCACCCACGTTCTTGAGAAGTTTGCGCAGTTCCTCCATCTGCTTATGCTTGAGGCCGCGATAATCGACAAACACCATCGCCTTGGCACGGGAGATTTTTTCAGAAAGGAGCGAAACAGTAGCAATTTTCTTTTGAGTCGCCATATGTTCCCTCGGTAGGACTTATGGATGCCTACTTTCTTCAGGATAACTTCTTAAGTATAGCAAACCAGCCGGCTCTTACGCAAGCATGAGTTTGCTTTTATAAATCTGTCGTGTAAACGGATCGATCATCATGCCAAATGCTTCAAGCGTGGTAACCCCTAAAAGCGCGCTATCGCTTTTTTCGCCGATGACGACCGGCGCGGGTAGCTCGCGATTGTCCAGCCGGATCGTGGCAGCAGAGATCTTGCGTTCCATGATGCGTCCGTCCGCGAGGGAAAATTTTTGGGAGTAGGAGGGTTTGAGCCCTAATGTTTTGGCCATGGCCGCAGGGAGCACCGTGTAGTGCGCGCCGCTATCGACCAAAAACTCTCCCGAGACCGTTTTTGTCGGGTCGCTCGGGCTCTTCAGGCGCAACGTGACGTTCGTGACTCCCATAGCAGTCGTATCGTAGCAAACACACGGTCACTGCGCAAGGGATATCGGTTACGGATATCGGAATTGACTTTTGCGTTTTACCGTATACAATATCAAAAGCTGAGTAAGTCCTTACAGAAATCTGAATAATATTGCATGAGGGGAGGTGATACATACGAGTTACGCAAAAAAAGATTATTCCCTAAGAGGGGGGCTTTTATTGGGACCGGAGGATGAGCCTCCTCCCCCTCCGTTTCCTCCTTATCCTCCTCCCGACCCTGGGCCGGACGGTTAGGTATCGGTAGTTAGGAAATAGCCACTTTCACCCCCGGGCCCATGGTGGGGGCGAGGGTGGCGCGGGCGATCTTGCCGCGGCCGATGGCAGAGAGAATCGCTTCAATGTTTTCCATAAGCTTCTTATCCTCAAAGCTTATTTTCCCGACTCCCAGATGCACGATGGGGTTGCCCGGTTCAGCCTTGAAGTTGATCTGTCCCTTCGACAAGCTCAGGGCAAGCCGTTCAGGATTTTCTCCGACCGTTCCCGTCTTAGGGTTGGGCATGAGGCCCTTGGGACCCAAGATGCGCGCGAGTTTGGCAAGGCGTGGCATCATGGAAGGGTGGGCGACCAATACGTCAAAGTCTATCTTGCCCGATTCAATAGCTCCTAGCACCGCATCATCGGCGATGACAACCTTCACTTCTTTGCCTGTGCCATGAGGGAGACTCACCGAACCGCGAAAGTCTCCTTTCGTATCGCCCAGGCTTGCCGGATTGAGATTGACGTGAAGCTCGACCGTGCCGTCAAATTTAGTGAGCGACGTTTTTTTGACGAGCGAGATAGCCTCGGCCAGGGGATAGAGCTTGGTTCTATCCACAAGTCTCGCGACCTCCTTATACCGCCTCGATCGCTCCTTCGCCTTTTTCGTTTTTTTCTTATCGCTTCTCGCTTCTTGCTTCTCGCCTTCTTCCACCTCCGCGACCAGCTTCTTAAACTCCGGTTTGATATCCGTGCCTTCGACCACTGCTACCCGTTCACCGCCATGGAGCCCCAGTCCTTCGACCTTCTCTTTTTTGCTCTTTTTGGTCTGGCGTCGGGCATCGGCCCTTCTGCGCTGCTCTTTTTCTTCTCCACCACCGAGTGTAGCGACGCGGATTTTTCCCATGTATTCAGCTTTCAGCTATCAGCTTTCAGCTATCAGACAGTCTGACGACTGAAGACTGATGACTGACGACTTTACTCTACTTGTATCCCCATGCTTCTCGCCGTTCCCGCTACCACTCTCATTGCGGCATCAACGGAATCGGTGTTAAGATCGGCAAGTTTATCTTTGGCAATCTGCTCGACTTGGGCTTTCGTAAGTTTTCCTGCAGATTCCCGACTCGGTTTGCCGCCGCCTTTATCCAGCTTGAGCATCTTTTTGATCATGGCGGCAACCGGCGGGAGCTTGGTAATGAAGGAGAAAGTTCGGTCTACATAGACGGTAATAACAGCGGGGATGATATCGCCCTTCATTTTTGCGGTTTTCTCGTTATACGCTTTGATAAACTCCATGATGGGTAGTCCGTGCTGTCCGAGGGCTGGTCCTACCGGCGGGGCGGCCGTGGCTTCTCCGGCCTTGAGCTGAAGCGTGATTGTGGTTTTAATCTTCTTGGTAGCCATAATCTTCGAAACCTTTCTCTTCCGGTCTCTCCCTCGCTATTGAACGAGGTAACAAGAGTATACTATACTACTATAGTATGACTCAAGAGGTAGATCCATTAAAGTTACCCGAACAGGAAGCAGTTCCCGAAAGCGTTGCGGACGGAGCGAGTGGGGGGGCGACGAAAGATAATTTAGGTCTTCCCACGGCCGTGCGCAGAGATGCCGGGACAGAAGGAGGGGTGAAGAGTTTGCCTAAAGACCCCGGACCATCGACGCCTCCATCGAAAAATTAATCTACGTTGAGAGGAAATGTGGGCTACTTGCGGATGAGCCCGCAACAGGTTACGATGATCGTATGCCGCTTCTGTATAGCGCATTGGCATTGCTGTTTTCCATCCGAGTGATCGGCGCGGTCGTGACAAGTATTACGGATGTTGTTAACAAACCTCCCGCCGAAGAAAATGTCCTGAAAGCATCGACCCAACGCATCGTTGAGTCTGCCCCTACACCTCAAGGGAAACGTGCAGTAAAACCATCCCCAACCCAAGCGCCGGTTGCCGTCGCCGGAGCAGTTGCAACTGCGACGCCGGCTCCTGCGTCCCCCGGCGTCCAGTCACCGACGGACACGCCGACCCCCACATCAACGCCGACTCCGACGCCAGCAGCTGTTGTACAGGAATCCACTCCGACCCCCACGCCCACACCCACTCTTACTCCAATTCCTACTGCCACACCGACACCGACTCCCGCGCCAACACCGACTCCGGAGCCAACCGTTGCCGCGACTCCCACGCCGACGCAGGTACCACCGCCACAGGCAAACCTGGGTCAAGCAGCAGAGGATAAAAAGGAGAAAGAGGAAAAAGAGGAAAAAGATGTCAAAGAAGATAAAGATAAAGATAAAGATAAAGATAAAGATAAAGATAAGGGAAATGTGAAAGGTGCCTCAACGGCTATCTCCTGGATTGGCCTGCTGTACGGGCGGATGGTAAGGTTTTTCTCCTCGGTGAGGTTATAGTTTGGCCACCTGTGGTCAGAATGTGTTGGGGGGGGGAATCAACGGGCGCGGCCGCAGGTGGATCGGGCGATGGTGCGATGGGCGCCGAACTGGGGTTTGGAGAGATTGAGTTGCTTGGCGTCGTCGGTATCAAAGGCTATCCACGCCTGCCAGCTCACGCCGTCGAGCTTCCCTTCTTGTTGCAACTGATCGGAGAACAGTGTGTCTACCATCTGCTGGAGCTCGCTTGACGTGGGCATGTAGTAGCTGCTTTTGCCGCCGGCGGACCCGAATACCTGCACCGTGCTCCAGAGTTGTGCCGTTGGATTTTCCCGCGTGATGACGCGGCGAGACACCGTGTGATTGGCGATGAGCGCGTCGCGGTCAAAGACATTGCCTTGGCCGTAGTTTCGAAACTCAAGAGCACTGATCTTGCAGATATCGCATTGTCCGGCAGCGAACCGATACTTCGTGTTGCCACCGTTTTCTGCTTTGCTGATCTCACGGCTATACTGGACGATCATGGGCACATTGGGGGCGATGGCTTTGGCTTGTTGGTACAGAAGCTGGAGCCGCTCCGTCGTCACATTCCAACCGTGCTTGGCGTGGAATGGCTCGTCGATGAGGAAAAAGGCATACAGCGCCGGATGGTCTTTCATCGTCTTGAGGAAGGTTTCGTTGATCCCAAGATCAAACGATTTCCCGTTCCACTTCGGAGGCGCTTCCAGGCCAAAGAATGGGATGACCTTCATGTCGAAATTCTCCGCTGCGTCAAAAAACACGTGCCAGTCCTTTTGGGTCGAGGAGGAAGGAAAAGCCTGGGCGACGGTGGTCACCCCCGTACCGTCTTTGATCGCTTTGAGACCGGCCGCAATACCGCCGGCTTCGGCCGCCGTTGCCTTGCGCGTTTCCACCACGTTGCCGGTGTTGCACCCTATGGAACCGCGTGATGGCCCCGGAGTGTCGCTTATGAGCCGTATCCAGTCGACGGTAATCTGCTGCTGCGGTTTTTCGCTGGAAAACAGGAGTTCCAGGGAGCGCATCGTAACGCTAGCGGTCTCCGGGATGACCGCCTCATACTCCCGCACAATCCCGTCGGCTGATCCCTGATCCACAAGAGGGAGCGACTGGGTGGTTCCGGAAGCCGTCGTATACCGGAAGGTGACGGCGAATGAAAAAACGTTGCTCCCATCCGGCGGCGTGGGGATGGCGCTAAGCTTGGCTTGTATCCGTTTGGTACCCTGCGGGAGACTAATCATGAGGTTATCGGTTTTGATCTTGGGAGAGGCGGGAGGCGAGGGTTTCGTCGTACCGGAGATCATGCCGGTTCCCATCGAGGTAAACGTCGCAAATTCCACAAAGACCCAGCCTTCATAGTCTCCCTCGCGGTTAAACTCCCATGTTGGTTGCGTGCGTTGGGTATTGACCTTCACGCGGTCTTTGTTTCCTCTCCACATGGTTTGGATCCATTGCGATAACGACGTTTGTTCGGATACGGATTCTTTTCGTTCGCCCAACACGGAGCCTGGACTGTTTCGGATAGAGCCGGTAATAAGAAGGAGGGCAGCCAATAGAAAAAGGAAGCGACGCATTCTTTCTCCCACACTACAGCACGGGGGGAGGCTTGTCAAGCATGGTACAATAGTGGCAGGAAGGATATGCAGCGAACGATTTTCGTTACCGGTGCCGGCGGGTACATCGGTTCCGTCACGGCGTACACGCTTCTTGCGAAGGGCTACCGCGTCATTGCGGTTGACAATTTTTCGACCGGCTATCGGGAGCCTCTTGAGGCGCTCGCTGGTATCTTTGGCAGCGATCGTTGCCGTTTTTACGAGGCGGATATCGGCAGCGATCGTGATCTCGGAGCGATCATTAGGCGGCACTCACCCATCCATGCCGTCGTTCACCTGGCTGCCTCTTGCAGCGTCGCGCAGTCTGTCCGAAACCCGGCGCTTTATATCGCCAACAATGCCTGCGCCACCAACACGCTTCTGGCGACCATGGTGAGCCATGGCGTGGGCACGCTGGTCTTTTCTTCTACCTGCGCCGTCTACGGAGCCGCCAAGGCAATCCCGGTTCATGAAACGCATCCGACGGCACCGCTGCACCCGTATGCAGCCTCCAAACGCATGGCCGAAGAAATCATCCAGTGGTACGGCAAGGTAAAGAACGTGCGGTACGTACTATTGCGCTACTTTAACGTCTGCGGGGCATCCGATGACGGGCGCTTCGGCGACTCCAAGAAGCCCTCCACCCTCCTCGTGCAAAATTGCGTCCGGGCTGCTCTGGGCATCGCCCCGTTTTCGCTCACGTGTGCTGCGGTTGATACACCGGACGGGACACCGGTGCGCGACTACATCCACGTGGCAGACGTGAGCGACGCGCACGTGTTGGCCATCAGGTACCTCGACGGCGGCGGCCAAAGCGAACTGTTCAACCTTGGCAGCGGTCGGGGAAGTTCCGTGTTGGAGGTTGTCTCTGCAGTCAATCGTGCCACCGGCACGACATTTCCCTGCCGCAGGGGAAAGACACGGCCGGGGGAGTATGCCCGCATTGTTGCATCTGTTGCCAAAGCACGCACGGTATTGGGGTGGCGTCCGGGGCGGTCGCTGGAGGCAAGCATCGCGTCCCTTCTCACCTGGTACCGCGGCCATCCCAAAGGATGGGGCACGTGAGAAAGGAGCTCTCATGATCGTGGGCATCGTTTTGGCAGCGGGCAAGGGGACGCGGATGAAGTCCGCAGTCGCCAATAAGGTAACCGTTCCGTTTCTTCAAAAACCGATGATCGTCTACGGCGTCGAGCTCATGGCTTCGGTCGCTACTCGTACGATTGTCGTCGTGGGGGCCTTTGCCGATAGTGTCAAAGCGGTGCTGGGAAGCCGTGAGGTCATCTACGCCTATCAGACAAAACGGTTGGGTACGGGGCACGCCTTGCGCGTGGGATTACAAGCGATGGGGAACGCAGACCTTCATCCGACGGATGTGCTCGTCGGATACGGGGATCATACGATGTTTTATCGACCCCGGACGGTGAAAAAGCTTCTTGCATGTCATCGCCGGGTACGCGGGGCAGTTTCGATGATCACCACGACGCATGAAGATCCTGATCGTCTCCGCTGGGGTCGTATCATTCGCGGATCCCATGGAGAGGTTATCGATTGCCGTGAGCAGGGCGATCTTACGACGGTAGGTGAGCACGAGATACGGGAAATCAATGCCGGGTTTTATTGTTTCTCCCCTGCGTTTCTTCGGCGGTATGCCCGCTCTATCCCCAAGTCCTCCGTGACCGGAGAATACTACATCACGAGCTTGGTACGCATGGCGGTGGCCAAGGGGAAGCGCGTTACCGCCCTGTGTGTTCCGTTTACCCACGTAGGACTGGGGGTCAATGGGGAGAGCGAGCTAGCCGAGAGCGAAAAATTATACCTGAAGGCCGGTTTATAGCTTACTATATTGTATTGAGGAGAGGCAGGACTTACGCACGCAATGTCATTCTGGAGCGAGGGTGCAACCCGAGCG
>JACQHE010000044.1 GCA_016199185.1 Candidatus Gottesmanbacteria bacterium | reverse complement strand
ACTGGATGGAGCAGGAGCGCGAGCGGGGCATCACCATTGTTTCGGCGGCTACCACCACGTTCTGGAACGGCTACCGCTTCAACATCATCGATACCCCCGGCCACGTAGATTTTACGGCCGAAGTCGAGCGAAGCCTGCGCGTTCTGGATGGCGGCATCACGGTCCTTGACGCCGAGGAGGGAGTCCAGAGTCAGTCGGAGACCGTCTGGCATCAGGCGGACAAGTACAACGTGCCGCGGCTTTGTTTCATCAATAAAATGGACAAAATCGGCGCGGACTTCAGGGCGACGATTGCCTCCATCGAAGAGCGCCTGGGCGCCCGGACGGCCATCATGGTCGTGCCCATCGGCCGGGAGCATGAGTTCCGGGGCATTGTCGATCTTCTCACGAAGAAAGCCTATGTCTGGGGCAGTGATGAGTTGGGTGCCACGTTTGACGAAATAGAAATTCCATCGGATCTTGCCGGCGAAGTGAAAACCAGCCGTCACGCGCTCGTTGAGCGCATTTCCGAGACGGACGATGTCCTTATCGAAAAATTTTTAAGCGGTACGGAACCTTCCATCGAAGAGCTCAAAGCAGCACTTCGCCGTGCCGTCATCGCATACAAACTCGTCCCCATCTATTGCGGCAGCAGCCTTCGCAACAAAGGTGTCCAGCCGCTTTTGGATGCCGTGGTGGATTATCTGCCGTCCCCTCTGGATCTTCCGCCGGTGGTGGGCACCCACCCGAAAACGGCAGGTAGGGAAGAAAGGAAAAGAGTCAGTGAGGAGGCCTTTTCCGGATTGGCCTTCAAAATCCAGATTGACCCCCACGTGGGCAAACTTACCTATGTGCGCATTTACTCCGGCACGCTTACGTCCGGTTCCTATACATACAATTCCACCAAAGGCACCCAGGAGCGTGTGGGCCGGCTCCTTCTCATGCACGCCAATCAGCGCGAGGAGATCAAGGAAGCCTACGCCGGAGAAATTGTCGCGGTCGTGGGGTTTAAGGATACGATCACCGGCGATACTGTGTGCGATCCGGACAAGCCTATCGTTCTTGAAAAAATTTCCTTCCCTGACCCGGTCATTTCTTTGGCCATCGAGCCCAAGACCAAAAACGATCAGGAGAAAATGGGATTTGCCCTTCAGAGGCTCGCGGAGGAAGATCCGACGTTTAAGATTAAATCCAACCTCGAGACCAATCAGACCATCATTTGGGGCATGGGAGAGCTTCATCTGGAGATTTTGGTAGACCGCATGAAGCGGGAGTTTAACGTAGAAGCAAACGTCGGCGCCCCGCAGGTCGCGTACAAAGAGACGATCACGAGAGAGGCCGAAGGCGAGGGCAAGTACATCCGCCAGTCCGGCGGCCGGGGGCAGTACGGGCATTGTTTTTTACGCCTGGAGCCCAAGAACCGCGGCGAGGGTTTTGAGTTTATTGATGAAATTAAAGGTGGCGCTATTCCCAAGGAGTTTATCGCCCCCATCGAAAAGGGCGTCAAAGAAGCCATGGAAAACGGCGTGCTGGCCGGTTATCCATTGGTTGACATGAGTGTGGCCCTCTACGACGGCACGTATCATGACGTGGATAGCTCCGAGATTGCCTTTAAGATTGCCGGCTCTATGGCGCTCCAGCACGCTGCCAAACAGGCCGGCCCCACCATCCTTGAGCCCATCATGAAGGTGGAGATTACGACCCCGGACGAGTTTATGGGCGATGTCATCGGAGACTTGGGCGCCAAGCGCGCGGAGATCCAAGGGTCCGCCAAGCGGGGAGCAGTGACCGTTATCCTGGCGCTTGTCCCGCTCTCCGAGCTTGCCGGTTATGCGACCACGCTTCGGAGCATGAGTAAGGGGAGAGCTACCTATTATATGGAGCCCAGCCACTATCAGGAGGTACCCAGGAACATCCAGGAAAAGATCATTGCAAAGAAGATAGTATAACTGTTATAATGGATATAACGTACACACATCGTCATCGCGAGGTCGCCTAAGGCGACCGTGGCGATCTCTACAAAATCATAGAGATTGCTTCGCCTTCGGCTCGCAATGACAGGCTATTTGTTTATTGGTAGTATTGGTAGTATTGGTAGTATTTGTAAAGGAGGATCTATGGCAGACCAACAAAAGTTCGCCCGCACCAAGCCGCATCTTAATATCGGTACCATCGGTCACGTTGATCATGGCAAGACGACGCTCACGAGTGCCATCACCCATGTATTAGCCAAAGCCGGATTGGCAAAAGCTCTCAAATATGAAGAAATCGATAACGCCCCGGAGGAAAAAGCCCGAGGCGTTACCATTAATATTCACCACTCCGAATATGAGACGGTCAAGCGTCACTATGCCCACATCGATGCGCCCGGGCACGCTGACTATATCAAAAACATGATCACCGGAGCGGCTCAAATGGACGGGGCTATCCTCGTGGTGTCGGCGCCGGACGGCCCCATGCCGCAGACGCGCGAGCACATCCTCCTGGCCGCCCAAGTCAACGTGCCGGCCATCGTCGTCTTCATGAACAAGTGCGACATGGTGACGGACAAAGAGCTTCTGGACCTCGTTGAGATGGAGGTCCGCGAGCTCCTCACGAAGTACAAGTTCCCCGGCGACAAAGTGCCGGTCATCCGCGGGAGCGCGCTTAAAGCCCTTCAGGGTGATCCGGAAGCGGAGAAAGGGATCGAAGAGCTCATGAAAACGGTTGATGAGTACGTGCCGGATCCGGTGCGCGACCTGGACAAGCCGTTCCTTATGCCCATTGAAGACGTCTTCTCCATAAAAGGCCGCGGGACTGTGGTCACCGGACGCGTGGAGCGTGGGAAGGTGAAAGTGAACGACACCATGGAAATCGTGGGGATCAAGCCCACGCAAACCACGGTCGTCACCGGCGTAGAAATGTTCCGAAAGCTTTTAGATGAAGGACTTGCCGGAGACAATATCGGCGTTCTCCTTCGCGGCATCGAGAAAGACCAGGTGGAGCGCGGGCAAGTGCTCACGGCTCCCGGCAAGGTGAAGCCGCACACCGAGTTTGAAGCGGAAATTTATATTCTCGCCAAAGAAGAGGGTGGGCGGCATACACCGTTCTTTACCGGCTACCGGCCGCAGTTTTACATCCGGACGACGGACGTCACCGGAGAAGTGACCCTTCCCGCCGGCATCGAGATGGTCATGCCGGGCGACACGACGAAGATGACCGCTAAACTCATCGTGCCGGTGGCGCTGGAAGAAGGCCTTCGCTTCGCCATCCGTGAAGGCGGCCACACCGTGGGAGCAGGAGTTATTACGAAGATAATTGCTTAATCTAGAATAACCTGCCTAGATAGGAGTAGTATGTCAGCTACAAACTTATTAGCGGTAGACAGTAGGAAAATCGTAGCAACGTTACAATTAGGTTGGAATGCACTGGAAGATGAAGCACACGTAGTTTATACTCATGCAAGGTATTTAGAGGAAAATCCAGATGCGACACATCGTGCATTTGTCACTGGTCATGAACCGAACACCTATGAGGATGCTTGGGAAATTTTAAATCTTGGACCGGATGAAGAAGTACAAGTGAGTCTTGCTGGTAAACAATATATAGTACGACATGAGGCAGAAGGTTAATTTGTTATGCCAAAGGGAAGAATAAGAGTACGTTTAAAAGCGTATGACAGTAGGATCATAGACGACTGCTGTCAGAAGATACTGGACACCGCGGTTAGGACGGGCGCTAAAGTCGTGGGACCCGTGCCGCTTCCCACGGATCGGGCGCACTACAATGTTGCCAGAAGCCCGTTTATCGACCGCAACAGCCGCGAGGACTTCATGATCAAAACGCACAAGCGGCTGGTGGACATCATTGAGCCCACGGATAAGACCATTGACCAGCTCATGCATTTGGATTTGCCAGCAGGCGTGGATGTGGAGATTAAAATGTAAAAAGCGATAAGAGATAAGTGAGAAGTGATAAGTAAGAGTTCTAGTTTTTCTTATCGCTTATTACTTATCGCTTATTTCTTGAGTTCACGGAGATACTCTGATATACTTTAGGTCTAATCCTAAACGTAGTATCAAAAGTCTTGGGAGAGTCACCGACCTCAACCGAGGTCGTTTTGCTTATTATGAACGCATTACTTGGATTCAAAAAAGAACAATCGCAAGCCTTTACGCCAGACGGGAAGCGTATTCCCGTCACGGTTATTGAGACCGGCCCGTGTTGGGTGAGCCAGATTACCGAGGGCGGTTCCTATCGAAATGTGCAACTTGCATTCGGAACCGCCAAGCACATGAATAAAGCAATAGCGGGGCACATAAAGAAAGCGGGGATACAGGAAAAGCCCCGCTTTTTTCGTTCTTTCCGTCTAAGTACCGTAAGTGACCTAGGTGACCTAACAGTGGGAACAGAAATAACGGTAGGGGATGTGTTCAAGCCTGGGGATGCAATCAGAGTTACGGGAGTCTCCAAAGGCAAAGGATTTGCGGGGGTCGTCAAGCGCCACGGATTTGCCGGCGGGCCACGCACGCACGGCCAGTCCGATCGGGAGCGCGCACCCGGATCGATTGGTCAGACAACAACACCCGGAAGAGTGTATCGCGGTAAGCGAATGGCAGGCCGCATGGGGGGAGAGCGCGTGATGGTACGGGGTCTTGCCGTCTTTGCCATGAACCCGGACGCCAACACGCTTACCGTGAAAGGATTAGTACCAGGAGGCCGAAACGGCCTCCTGATCATTCAAAAAGAATAGCTTTTTAAGGTACTTCCTTGCGTACGCAAGGAAGTACCTTATGAAAAACGTATGCCAAAACAACCATCCAGAAAAGCAACAAAAAAGCCGGTCTCCCGCACTCGGCCGGCTCGCCGCGCTTCTTCTCCCCGATCCCCCCGATCTCCCATATCACCCCTATCTGTTCCAGTCCTCGGCACCGACGGTAAGCCTACCGGTAAGCTGGCCTTACCAGCAGCGCTTTTTGCCGCCAAAATCAACAAACCCCTCATGGCTCAGGCCGTGCGTGTGTACCTCGCTAATCAGAGAGAAGGGTCTGCATCGACGAAAACCCGCGGGCAAGTCGAAGGGTCTACGCGAAAAATCTATCGGCAGAAAGGCACCGGTAGGGCTCGTCACGGGGGCATTCGCGCACCGATTTTCGTGGGGGGAGGCATCGTGTTCGGACCAAAGCCGCGTGATTATCATCTGGATTTGCCCAAAAAGATGAAACGTGCTGCCTTGGCCTCGGCACTTACGAGCCAACGTGAGGCGGGCAACGTGGTAGTGGTAGACGGACTCGCCGGTCTTTCTGCGAAAACCAACGTTATGGCCCAGTCACTGCGCGCGATCGTGGGAGATATGACTCATCGTCTGCTTTTAGTAGTGAACAAGGGATCTGATACAGTCATTCGGTCGGCACGCAATATCAAAGGCGTGGACATCCTGCCCGTGCAAAACTTACATACATATAGTGTCGTTTCGCACCAAAAATTGGTATTTATGAAAGAAGCAATTACTCAGTTGTCATCCCCGCCAACGCGGGGATCCAGCGTATGATACACACTATCATAAAACCAATCATTACGGAAAAAAGCCTGGCTCTTGCTGCGAAGGGCTGGTATACATTTGCCGTAAACGTGGGGAGCAATAAGCCCCAGATTGCCGTCGCGATCCACGACCTTTACAACGTGACGGTTATTGATCTGCGCACCATGATTATGCACGGAAAGGAGCGCCGAAGTGGTAAGCGCATGAGGCGCATCGTCAAGAGCGACTGGAAAAAAGCACTCGTGCAGCTTAAGGCAGGGCAGAAGATCGACGCATTTGAGATAACCGGTGAAGGAGAGAAAAAATGAAACGAGCGAAACATCTTTTACAAATCCTCCCGAAAAACTCCGGGAGAGATACTGCTGGTCACGTAGCAGTTCGCCATCAGGGCGGCAGGCAGAAGCGGTACTACCGCCTCATCGATTGGCGACGGGATAAAGACGGCGTCCCGGCACGCGTGGTGGCTATTGAGTACGACCCGAATCGATCTGCGGATGTGGCACTTCTCCAATACACAGATGGGGAGAAGCGCTATATTTTGGCGCCCGTCGGGCTTGTCGCGGGCGCGCGCGTTTCGTCAGGAAAAAACGCCGAGATTAAGCCAGGCTGCAGCATGGCCCTGGGCGATATGCCGGTGGGGACGCTCGTTCATGCCGTGGAGATCAAAGCCGGCGCAGGCGCCCAGATGATGCGAAGCGCCGGTGCCGCGGCTGCCGTTTTGGCAAAAGAGGGAGATAGGGTACAATTAAAGCTTCCCTCCGGGGAAATACGGCTCTTTTCAAGCCTTTGCCGCGCAACGGTCGGCCAGGTGGGCAATGTGGACTGGAAAAATCGTGTTATCGGCAAAGCCGGCAGGAGACGGCTTATGGGCAAAAGGCCGGGGGTTAGGGGAGTCGCGCAGAATCCCCGCTCGCACCCGCATGGCGGCGGAGAAGGGAGAAGCGGCATCGGGCTCCCCTCTCCCAAAAGTCCGTGGGGGAAGCGGACACTGGGCAAGAAAACCAGAAGCAGGCGGAAGTATAGTGATAAGCTGATCGTACAAAGGAGAAAGTGATGGCAAGAAGTTCTAAAAAAGGTCCTTACATAGATCCCAGAGTTTTAGCTAAGGTCAACCGTCAGAAAGCAGGCGGTGATCGTGCGCCGATCAAAACGTGGTCGCGCGCCTGTCAGATCCCGCCGGAGTTTGTTGGGCACCGGTTTGCGATTCATAACGGACGCGCGTTTATCGAAGTGTTTGTGACAGAAGCCATGGTCGGCCACAGGCTGGGAGAGTTTAGCCCGACGCGCGTATTCCGCGGCCACGGCCAGGTGACGAAACGGACGATGGAGAAGACATAATATGGACTATCAAGCTACCGCTAAATACATTCGGATGAGTCCGCGTAAAGTGCAATTGGTGGCGCGCTCCGTTCATCGGTTGACGCCGTCTGTGGCCCTTACCCGGCTTGGCGCCATCCCCAAACGCGCGGGGCGCCCGATTGCGGACGTGGTGGCCTCAGCGGTAGCCAACGCGAAGGAAAAGAAAGCGGATACCGCGGGGCTTTCGATCAAATCCATAGAAGTCCTGCGCGGACCCGCCATGAAGCGCTGGAGGGCGGTATCCAAAGGGCAAGCACATGCCTACAAAAAAAGAATGACACATATACGGGTTACATTAACTGATGAAAAAAGTGATAAGTGAATGAGGGATGAGTGAATGGGGAATACAAAAACCTATTTACCCAGTAACCCATTCACCCAGTAACTTTTATTAAAAAAATGGGTCAAAAGATTCATCCAAGAGGATTTCGGATCGGGCCGGTGTTCAACTGGGCATCGCGCTGGTACGCCGACAGCCGCCGGTACAAGCACCTCTTGCTTGCGGACGTAGAGCTGCGTCGGGCGCTTACCGCCAAGCTCAAATCAGCCGGATTGGCAAGAGTTGAAATTGAGCGGTCCATCAACAAGGTTAAAGTCACGGTCCATGTATCCCGTCCTGGCGTGGTCATCGGAAGGGGTGGCAGCGGGCTGGAACTGCTCAAAAAGTTCATTGAGTCGTTTCTCAAGTCCGACGCAACGAAAGTCGATATCGCCGTTGAGCCGGTCAAAGAGCCCAATCTGGATGCATATCTGGTAGGGACCACGGTTGCCGACGGACTGATCAAACGCATGCCGCATAAGCGCATCTGCAATCAGGCCGTCGAGCGGGTGATGGCCGCAGGAGCCAAGGGCGTGCGGGTCCGGCTTTCCGGACGGATCAACGGCGCCGAGATCGCCCGGCGGGAAAAGTTTCAGTCCGGCACGATCCCGCTTTCTACTATACGGGAAGACGTGGACTTTGCCGCCGTCCCAGCACTGACGAAATCTGGGTACATCGGCGTAAAAGTGTGGATATGTCGAAGGAGTTAATGGGTGAATGAGTGATGAGTGAATGAGTTTTACCTATTTACCTATTCACCCATTCACCCAGTAACCCATCACTATGCTTGCACCAAAACGAGCAAAACATCGAAAACAATTTAGGGGCAAACGGCGGGGGGTGGCCATCCGCGGAAGCGATGTGACTTTTGGTGAGTGCGGGCTCAAAGCCGTTTCGGTCGGCTGGGTCGGGAGCCGGCAGATAGAAGCAGCCCGCCGGGCGCTTACGCATTACACCAAGCGCGGCGGCCGGGTGTGGATCCGGATTTTTCCGGATAAGCCGATCACCAAAAAGCCGCCGGAAACGCGCATGGGCAGCGGCAAAGGCGATGTGGCAGAGTATGTAGCGGTCGTCAAACCCGGTCGGATCATGTTTGAGATGGCCGGTGTACCCATCGAGGATGCGCGCGAAGCCATGCGGCTTGCTACAGCCAAACTGCCGGTACGAACGAAATTTGTCATAAAAGAGTGAGTACGTATTGCCATATGAAGCCGAAAGAAAAACAATCATTACACAGCATGTCTGAGGCTGAACTTATCAAGCACATTTCGGATCTTGAAGCAGAGGTTACCAAGGGCATGCTGGATCGGACGACCAAACAGGTGAAGAATACGAGGCTCTTTTGGGCAAGACGGCAACATATCGCCGTGGCCAAGACCGTCTTGCGCGAGCGAGCACTCATATAACTCATATGACTCAGTTGACTCATGAAACCCATACCAAAGCCCGTTCGCTGGTCGGGCGCGTCGTTTCAACCAAGATGACCAAAACCATTGTCGTGGAGGTCGTGCGCACCCGGGCCCACCCGATGTATAAAAAGATGGTCCGGCGATCCAGGCGGTTTGCCGCGCACAACGAACTACCAGATCTGAATGTAGGTGACTCCGTTCGGATCGCCGAAATCAAACCGATGAGCAAAACGAAACATTTTAAGGTCGTGGAGAAACTATGATACAAAGGAGAACGTCTCTTACTGTTGCAGACAATTCCGGCGCCCGGGTCATGGTGGTTATCCATATCTACGGCTCTTCAAGGCGGCGGTTTGCCAGTCTCGGAGACATCGTGCAGTGCGTCGTCAAGAAAGCCGATCCGGTGGGGATTGTCAAAGAGGATGAACTGGTCAAAGTCGTCGTCGCCCGGGTGCATAAGGAGTTTGGTCGGCCCGACGGATCGTATATACGGTTTGATGATAATGCCGGGATAATTATTGATAATAAGGAGGACAAAAACCCGCGCGGCACGCGCATTTTTGGGCCGATCGCCCGTGAACTAAAGGAAAAAGGGTATAACAAAATCGTCAGTATGGCAGCAGAAGTTTATTAATATGAAACTCAAAAAAGGCGACACCGTTATAGTGACGATCGGGAAGGACCGCGGCCGCAAAGGGAAAATAGAAAAACTCTTTCCCAAAGACGGCACGGCGATGGTGGCCGGCATCAACATGTTTAAGCGGCACATGAAGAAGCGCGACGAAAAACGTGCCGGCGGGATTATTGACATCACCAAGCCAATTGACGTAAGCAAGCTCGCCCTTGTCTGTCCAAAATGCAATCAATCGACGCGCGTGGGCTACATGGTTGTGAAAGGGGAAAAAGAGCGTATCTGCCGCAAATGCGAACAGAAGATATGAAACGTTTTTTTATTGGATCCATTAGACTCATTAGACCCATATGACTCATAAGACTCATAATCCCATGGCCACCCCACGTCTGGTCAAAATCGTCGTCAACTGCGGCATTGGCCGGGAGGCGGTTGCGGATAAGAAAGTTGTCGAAAAAGTATCGGTCCAGCTTGCCGTCATCACGGGCCAGAAGCCGGCAGTGACCAGAGCGCGCAAAGCAATCTCTTCGTTTAAGCTGCGCGCCGGAGACCCGGTTGGGCTCAAGGTGACCCTTCGCGGCCGTCGCATGCGGGACTTTTTGACCCGGCTGGTTGCAATTGCCCTGCCGCGCGTGCGAGACTTTCGCGGCGTGCCCGCTTCCGGCTTTGACGGTCGGGGCAACTATACGCTCGGTGTTACCGAACAGACGATATTTGCGGAGCTCGAGTATACGCTTGTAGACAAGACGCGCGGGTTTGAAATTACGTTTGTCACGAGTGCATCCAATGACCAGGAAGCACGCAGATTGCTAGAAACACTGGGAGTACCGTTTGAGAAAGGGTAACTATGGCGAAAACGTCCGATGTTGTGAAGTTTCATCATAAGCAAAGGTACGCGGTACGGGCTAAAAATCGTTGCAGCCTGTGCGGCAGGAACCGCGCGTACATGCGGCAATTTGGTATTTGCAGGCTCTGCTTCCGGTCTCTCGCCCACAAGGGAGAGCTTCCCGGGGTAGTGAAAGCATCATGGTAAACGATTCCGTTGGAGACTTACTTGCCCAAATCAAAAATGCCTACATGGCAGGCACATCTGTTGTGATGCTGCCGCATTCAAAGATGAAGGAGACGCTTGCCCGAATCCTTGCACGGGAAGGCTACCTAGCCTCCGTGGAGGTGGCGGGAGAGACATACAAAAAGACGCTCGAACTCACGCTTCGCTATCAGGGGAAGAGTCCGGCCATGACCGACGTCAAGCGGAAAAGCAAACCGGGTCTGCGGATCTATGTGGGAAGCGAGGGCATCCCTACGGTCGTCGGCGGCATGGGGACGGCGGTTCTTTCGACACCCCAAGGCATCATGACCGGCAAGGAAGCCAAGAAAAAGCACATAGGTGGCGAATTATTGTGTGAAGTTTGGTGAGAAGCTATGTCTCGAATTGGAAAGATGCCAATACAAATACCAGAAGGCGCGTCAGTTGCCTTGAGCGCTTCATCTGTTTTGGTCAAAGGTCCAAAGGGAGAGCTTACGGTTCCCATTCCCGAAGGGATTGCCGTGTCGCCGGAGGGCGCACGCGTTATGGTCACGAGGCAACGGGAAGATCGCGCCACTCGGGCCATCCACGGCTACGTTCGCTCGGTACTGGATAATGCCGTCACCGGCGTCACCAAGCTCTGGACGAAAAAACTGGAGCTTTCCGGCGTTGGGTACCGCGCGGCAACCAGCGGGCAGTCGCTGGTGCTGACGGTGGGATTTTCCCATCCGGTGATGATCGAGCCGCCCCCGGGCATCACGCTTTCTGTGGTTGAGGGCAACGTATTGGTTGCAGGGATAGACAAGTGGCTCGTGGGAGAAACCGCAGCGAAGATTCGCGCGGTGAAGCCGCCGGAGCCGTACAAAGGGAAAGGCATCAAGTACCAAGGTGAGCGCATCCGACGAAAGGCCGGCAAATCTGCCAAAGCCGTCGGAGGGGCGCCAGGAGGAGGAAAATGAAAACTCGACGATCCCAACGGCTTATTCGCCAGCGCCGCATCCGGGCGGTTGTACGTGGTACGGCGGCTCGACCTCGTCTTGCCGTCTACCGTTCCGGAAGCGCACTGTTTGTGCAGCTTATAGATGATGAGCAGGGAGTGACCATCGCATCAAAGCGGGTAAAAGGGAAAAATAGAGCCGCAGCGATGACTCTGGGTAAAGACATCGCGGCACTAGCCGCCAAACGCAAGATCACGTCCGTCGTGTTTGACCGCGGCGGCAACCGCTATCATGGGGTTATCAAAGCTCTTGCCGACGCCGCAAGGGAAGGAGGACTGCATTTTTAGCGTTGATGCGATAATTAGTTTTACGCATTAACCCATAACGCATTAACGCATTAACATTTTCTATATATGAGATACCAACAAAGGACAGATCAGCGAAACAGCGAGTTTGCCGAGAAAGTCGTGCAGGTCAACCGTGTGTCCAAAAAGACCAAAGGCGGCAATAAAATCGGCTTTTCCGTCCTGGTCGTCGTGGGAGACAAGAAAGGCCGCGTCGGCGTGGGGCTGGGGCAGGCCCCCGACGTATCCTCGGCCGTCAAAAAAGCGGTAAACTATGCCAAAAAACACCAGATCAGCGTTCCCATGCGCGGCCGAACCATTGTGCACCAAATATATGTTAAGCTTGGAGCAGCAAAAATCCTTCTCATGCCTGCTCCTCCCGGCACCGGGGTTATCGCAGGGGGCGCGGTGCGGGCAGTAGTTGAAGCTGCCGGTGTGCGCGACATCAGCGCCAAGATATTGGGAAGTAAGAATCAGGCATCCAACGTGTATGCCACGATGGAGGCACTAAAGCAGTTGAAATCCTAAGCACTAAATCCTAAATTCTAAACAAATCCAAATGACTAATATTCAAAATACCAAACTATTTTTTAAAACATTGGATATTTGGATTTTGATATTGTTTAGGATTTAGAAATTAGGATTTTGGATTTGTGGAGAAGCTCGTATAGTTGAAGCATATGAGAATATCTGATTTACCTTCAATTACAACAAAACGAAAGAAGCGTCTTGGTCGCGGCCATGGCTCCGGCAAAGTCAAAACCTCCGGCCGGGGTACCAAAGGCCAGAAAGCCCGCGGGAGTATGCCGCCGGGCTTTGAGGGCGGTCAGTCGCCGCTTTTCAAGCGCCTTCCGTATCTACGCGGGAAAGGCCGTAACCGCTCTATGAAACCAAGGGCGTTTCCCATAGCGGCGGGCAAGCTCAATGGCTTTCCCGACGGTACCGTTGTGACATTGGAAACACTCAAAAAGTATCGTATGATAGGAGAAGATGTTTCGCGCGTAAAACTTTTAGGCGGAGGCAAGCTCACTGTGGGATTGAAGGTCAAGGTGCCGTGTTCTGCTTCTGTCAAGGAAGCTATCATTAAAGCGGGTGGAACGGTCGCATGAACAATCTCATCTCTCCCATTCTCAACAGCTGGAAGGTGCCGGAACTTCGCCGGAAAATTTTGATCACAGGGGGCATATTCGTCATATTCCGCCTGTTTGCCCACATCCCCATCCCCGGCGTGGATACCGCCAAGCTCGCCTCCCTTTTTGCCCAAAACCAATTCCTGGGGCTCTTGGACATTTTTTCGGGGGGGACGCTGGTCAATTTTTCGGTGATGGCCCTGGGCCTCAACCCGTATATCAACGCTTCCATCATCCTCCAACTTCTCACGATCGTTTTCCCCAAGCTTGAGGAGCTTTCTAAAGAAGGGGAGTACGGACGCGAAAAAATCAATCAATACACACGCCTTATCACCGTGCCGCTTGCGGCCCTCCAGTCCATCGGCATGTACGCGCTTCTCAAAAACCAAGGAATTGTAGGGGTCGGGGATCCATTTACCCTTATCTCGCTTATACTCACGATGACTGCCGGGACCGTGTTTGTCATGTGGCTCGGAGAACTCATTACCTCCTACGGGGTGGGCAATGGCATCTCGCTTCTTATTTTTGCCGGCATCGTGGGCCGGTTTCCGGTCGTTATCGGCCAGACGATCTCGACCGTCACGGCAGAAGTGGCAAGCAATATGATGGTTTTTGTGGGGCTTGCCATAGCCGTCATCGCCGCAACCGTCACGGTCAACGAGGCGGTGCGCCGGATCACGGTCCATTACGCGCGCCGGATCCGCGGGAACAAAGTCTACGGCGGCCAAACATCCTACCTTCCCCTTCGGGTCAATCAGGCAGGCGTCATCCCGATTATATTCGCCGTCTCACTCGTCCTTCTTCCCTCGCTTGTTGGGGGCTTCCTCCAGCAAGTGCGCGAGCCGATTCTGGTTAACATTGGCCGCTTTCTGACTGCGGTATTTAACCCCAATGGTATTTCCTATAACGTCATCTACTTTCTTCTTGTGATCGGGTTTACCTACTTTTATACCGCCATTACGTTTAATCCCACAAAGATCGCCGGCGAAATCCAAAAGTACGGCGGCTTCATCCCCGGCATCCGGCCCGGGGGCCCCACTGCCCAGTATCTCAATTACATCCTTACCCGTATTACGCTTGCGGGCGCATTGTTTCTGGGGCTTATCGCCGTGGTTCCCACACTTGCCCGCCAAACGACCGGTGTGACCACGCTTCTTGTGGGCGGCACGAGTGTCCTTATCGTCGTTTCGGTGGTGTTGGAAACCGTCAAAGCCCTTGAGGCCCAACTGGTGATGAGAAATTACGAAGGATTCCTTAAGGAGTGACGGGTGAATGAGTGATGAGTGAACGGGTTAAACGCACGAACCCATTCACCCGTTCACCCAGTAACCCATTAACCAATTTATGCATATCGTTTTCTACGGTCCCGAAGGTTCCGGCAAAGGTACACAGGCCAAGTTGTTGTCAGAGAAGCTCAAGCTTCCGATTCTCACGTCAGGCGATCTGGTGCGTGACGCGGCGACCAATGATAAAGGAATCATCGGCGAAGTCTGCCGCCAGGCGCTTTCAGAGGGAAAGTATGTGGCAGACAGCGAAATGTTCGTGCTGTGGAAATGGCGGCTTAAGGAAGATGACGCGAAAGACAATTGGATGATGGATGGGTTCCCCAGAAACGTGGAACAAGCGAAGTTTCTGGACGACAAACTCGAAAAGTATGGTTACAATGTTGATAAAGTTTTTTATCTCAACTTGAGTGAAGCAGAATCATACCGGAGACTCATTGCCCGCGGCCGGCCACTTCACCAGGGGAGCGACGAGCTCCATGATTCGCCGGAGCGCATTAAGCAGCGGTTGGAGATCTATAAGCAGGGCGAGCAGGCGGTCTTGGAGTACTATCGGGGGAAAGGCGTCCTCATCGAAATCAACGCCGACCAATCCATCGAAGCCGTGAATCGCGACATCATGTCCCACGTTACATGAACACCGTGCACGAACTCATCGCGATCGTTGGCATGCCGGGAGCCGGTAAAAGCCTGGTTGCCGATTTTTT
>JACQHE010000045.1 GCA_016199185.1 Candidatus Gottesmanbacteria bacterium | reverse complement strand
GCGGCACCTTATCTTGGTTGTATTTGGGTTAAGCGGATTGATTGGATTGGGACTGCAAAGATTCAACAAACCATTTTCGTTTCTTATTGCGCTTTTTATTTCGGCAGAAATGATTCTTTATGCGAGACACTTTATCGTCCTTAAACCCATACCGGAAACGCGCCACGATGCGGAACTTATTACGTTGTTAAAACAGGATAAAGAGCCGTATCGGGTGCTTACCAATTTCGGCGCGTGGATCCCGCCGCGGGATAGTTTTGATTTTGACGCGGGGGCCAATTACCGTGTGTTTAACGCGACCGGCTACGATCCGTCGATACTGCGCAGCTACTACGAGTTTATTGACATCGCCAATGGGAACGCTCCCGGTGCCTCCATCCTCGCCCACGACGTACAGGTTCCCTACCTCAACGTGTTTTCTCCTGCCACGGATTTTCTCAATATCAAATATATTCTTGTTCCCCGCGCATACGATCCCCTCGCAGGAGCCTCGGGGCAAGCCTCCAGCCGTTTCAGACTGATTCGGGAAGATGTGAGCCGCGATTATCGTTTGTATGAAAATAAAAACGTCAAACCCCGGTTCTATATTGAAAACGGCTCGGCGGCGATCGAGAAGTATTCGCCCAACGAAATCGTTCTTACTACCGACGTCCCCAAGGATGCGACCATGGTCAGTTCCGAAGTTTTCTACCCCGGATGGGAAGGATTTGTCGATGGGAAAAAAGTAGATGTAATAAAGACAAATAACGCATTCCGAGCACTTTTTGTTCCTGCCGGTCGCCACACCGTCACCTACCGCTATTCCCCCCGGATTTTTCTGGTCGGTGGGGTCGTAAGCCTCGCGTCGCTTGGAATTGCCTGTTATATTTTTTTCAGGAGCATGAGTTCCACCCAAAGCAATAAGAACTCATAGAGCGTATGCGTCAGGCGCCGCACGGTAAAAAATTGTGATTGGCCGTGGCGACGGGGATAGTGGCTCACCGTCACTTCGGCAAAGATAGCGCCTGCTCTTTGGGCTTTTTTGACGAGACACACGCACACCGCGCCGCTGGTCGTTTTCAGTTTGAATTTTTTTGCGATGGATCCTTTGATCAGGCGAAAGTCGCAGTCTACGTCGGTAATCGGCAGCCAGAACATCCAGCGCGCGATAAATTTATAGAGGTTACCCAGGATAATTCGTTCGATAGGATCATGGCGTTCCTCCTTGATACCATTGACGAAGCTTACGTCGCCGTCCACGAGGGCCAAGAGCCGGGGAAGCTCCCGGATATCATACTGGCCATCGCCGTCGGTATAGGCGATGAGATCGCCGGTAGCGTGGGTAAGCCCGCTAGCGAGCACCGCCCCGTAGCCCAGGTTCCTCGTATGAAACATGAGCCGGAGGTTATGATAGTTGGTTTTTTTAAGCTTTTTCAATAGATTCTGTGATCCGTCGGTCGATCCGTCGTCGATGACGATAACCTCCGGAGTATGAGTAAATTTTTTCAATATTTCATAGGCATCGCTCACGAGTGTACCTATGGTTTTGCGGTCGTTGTAGCAGGGAAAAAAGATACTGATGGAGGGAAATGGTTTTGTCATGCGATGAAATACCCCCGGGTAAAGAGCAGGACGCAGAAAAAAAGCAATGCCAGCATGGTAAGGAAATAGATGGTTTTGGCAAGCGCGGATTGTTTGGACAACCATAACGTTAGGGCAAGAAACAGCGGATACAGATGGAGTCCGTAGCGTGGCATTCCCTGAAACGTGCCGGTCAAAGACGGGATGAGGATGGAAACGGCAAAAAATATCCAGTAAGACAACCTGATTTTTTTCCACGACCAGACGAGGAGCGCGATATAAAAAAGTACACTTGTCAGTTCTACAAGCGCCACCCACCAGACAAGCTGGTTAAGCGGTGAAAAGAAAAGAATTTTTCCGTATCGCCACATCACCTGGAAGGGCAGGACGACGCGATCCTGTCCCCACGGGCTCATAGCAGAGAACAATTTTGTCCAGGAGCCGAACACGTGCTGGATATAGAAGAGATACCCGAGAAAAGCCCCCCCGATGAGGAGGCTTGCGTGGAGGCGCACATCTCGCAGTTTTTTCGGCCACCCACATTCTGCGAGAAGATAGGGGAATAGCGCCAATCCATTGAGTCTTGTCAGGGTGGCAAGAGCTCCTGCCCAACCCGCGTACCACCATTTCCCGGTGCGGGACCAATACATCGTGAGGGTCGCAAGGAAAAAAAAGAGGCTGTCGTTGTAGGCCGCGCCGTAGGAGTAGGAGGTGGGGAACGTGATGAGGATCGCGAGAAAAAGCGGGATGAGGGCACGTTTTCCGTCACGCGTCAAAAGTTTTGCACATACGACGATTCCTGCGATGAAGGCCCCGTGCGCTATGATGAGCCCGGAGGCGAGGTATGGAAGCGGTTTGACGATTTGCGTGAGGAGGGCGATGAGAAACGGGTAGAGCGGGAAAAATGGCAGTTCCGACACGAAATATCCGCGTTTGGCGATTCCCAAATAGTAAAACGCATCGAAGTTTCCCCACGCCGTCATCCAGTAGGGAAGCGTAAAACCGAAATCCGGATAGTGGGAATCGCGATAGAGTGTGAAGGCGTGGTTGATAGGGAGGATCAATGTGCCCATCCACAGCGCCACGAGTGTGATTGTCCGCCAGAGGAGGTAGCTTATGATTATATGCATATCTGTTGCTTTCGTATCATAGCACACTATAGATTTTCCACCTGGCAGGTGGACTAGCTTGGCACCTGGCATGTGGACTACTTGTTGCAAACGAAACGTGGGGCGATACAATGAAAAACGATGAAGAAATTGAACAAACAGTTTTTTATTGCAGCATTTTTTTACCTTGCCATTGTTCTCTCCGTATTTTTGCCCATACTCTGGCCCCCGGAAGGCATGCTCGTCTTCGGCGACGACATCCACCGGTCGTACCACTTTTTCCGGCAGCTGTTTGGCGATGCAATCAGCAGGGGAGAGTTTCCGTGGTGGAATCCGTACCTGTTCTCCGGCGAGCCGCTCATTGCCAACCCGAGCCTTTCCTTTTGGTACCCGTTCAATTGGCTCTTTGCCGTCTTCCCGTACCGCTATGTCTTTTCCTGGAGCATCGTATTTCACGTCTTTTGGGCGATGCTGGGGATGTATTGCGCGCTTCGCGCAATGTCAAATGTCAAATGTCAAATGTCAAATGTGGGTGCGTGGATTGGGGGACTGGTCTTCGGCCTGTCTGGCTTCTTTATGGGCCGGATCTGGGAAGGGCATATCGAACTTATCGCTGCCGCAAGCTGGATGCCGTGGGTGGTATGGGCAAATGTCAAATGTCAAATGTCAAATGTCAAATGGAAAACAAACTGCGTTGTAGCGGGGATAGTATTTGCACTTCAGCTTTATGCGGGGTATCAGACCATGGCACTCTTTACGCTGGAAGCGGTGTTTATCGTTACGTTACTCCAGAGTTACTTCGAAAAAAGTTGGCGCCCATTGATTCGCGCAGGTTTTGCGGTCATCCTCGGCCTTGGCCTCGCTGCCATTCAAATAATCCCGGCACAGGAGTTTTTTCGGGTGAGCATCCGGACGTATGCCCTCCCGTATTCATGGGCGGTGTTTGGCTCCTATACGATGGAGAATCTCAAGCAGCTTGTTGACCCGTTCATCCTCGGTTTGCCCTGGGCATACCGCGGCCCAAGCCCCAATTACGGCGAAATGGCAGCATTTGTAGGGCGAGTGTCACTCCTGCTTGCGGCTATTGCGATCGTGCGACGAAAGTCCCGGATGACGATTGCGTTTGCCGCCATCGCCGTGTTTGGATTATGGGTGTCGTTTGGGTGGAATGCGCCGATAGATCTTAATAAGATTCTTTGGGAGATTGTTCCGACGTACCAATATCTTCGGATTCCCTCACGGCACCTGATCCTGTTTGTCTTTGGCATGAGTGCCCTCGCCGGCATCGGTCTTAACCTCGTACGACACTCTCTTGCGAAGCTCGTTTTTTCCCTGGTTATTGTGGTTGACCTTGTATGGTTTGCTAGAGCTTTTGTGGTACTTAGGCCCGATCCTGCGACGCGGCACAATCAGGAATTGGTAAGCTACCTGCAAAAGAATTTGGGGCTGGGGAGATACCTTCCCAACTTTAACGTCGGCATGGGGACGCGCGATGCGTTGGACTTTGACGCTGCCATGGGCTACCGATTGTATTCCGCCTCTGGGTATGATCCTGCCATCCTTCGCAATTACTACGAGTTTGCCGTCGCAGCCGCCGATATCAAAGACCCCGATGTGCAGCAGACGGATGTGCAGATCCCATACCTTCATCCTTCGTCGAGATTCACGGATTTTCTGAACATCAAATATATCCTGGTGCCGACGTGGTTTGATAGTGTCGGCGGTCCATCGGCTAAATACACCGTCGTTTTGGAAGAGAACAGGAAGGATTACTGGCGACTCTATGAAAATAAGTCTGCACTCCCGCGGTTTTATCTCGTGCCATCTGTCACCGTCTATCCGAATCGCACGGCTGTCGCCGCTGCCATTCGGGCGGGAACGGCTGATCCGTCAAAAACAGTGCTCACTACGGATTCCGTCGCCACTGACTGCAAGGGCGAGGCGGCCGGTTCGGTGACGCTTTCAACCTACACGTTCAATACGATCCGCCTTGAAACCCAGTCTTTCTGCAATGCGATTCTGGCAACCAGCGAGGTTATGTACCCGGGCTGGAAAGCGGCGGTTGATGGCAAAGAGACGAATATCGTGGAAAGCAATTTGGCGTTTCGCGCTGTCCCGGTGCCGGCGGGTAAACACACCGTCACGATGTGGTATGATCCGGGTATATTCGTGATTGGTTTCTTTGTAAGCTCGGGAACCGTCGTCGTATGCTTGATACTGTTCAAACCCGCGATACCTATACGCTTCCCACCATTATTTCCGTCACGCGTGCAAAACGTCTGATTGCCGGATGCAAGCGCCAGGGCAAAACCGTCGGGCTTTGCCACGGCGGGTTTGATTTGTTGCATCCGGGGCACGTCAAGCATTTCGAGTCGGCCAAAAAGCAGTGCGACGTGCTGGTTGTGTCCGTGACGAGCGACCGGTTTGTAACCGGAAGAAAAGGGCAGGGCCGCCCCATATTCTCCGATGCGCTTCGCGCCTACATGATCGCGAGCCTTCGGATGGTGGATTACGTGGTTATTACCGATGTTAAGCTCGGGGTGGATGTCATCGCCGCCCTTCAACCTTCCTTATATATTAAAGGTCCGGACTTTATGGCCAAACAGACGCCCGGTATCACCGCCGAGCGGGAAGCGATTGCGGCGGTGGGAGGCACGATGGCCTATACCAAGGACCCGAAACTTTCCACAACGGAAATTATTGATTTCATCCGGAAATCATGAAAAAGTTTATTCCGTTTTTGGCGTACGCAGTCCTCGTCCTCGTAATTTTTTGGGAAGTGTTGTTGCCCCCGGAGGGAAAAATCCTCTTTGGGCCGGATATCAGCCGGTATCATTACTGGCAGCGGCAGTTTCTGGGGGCGGCACTGCGGGAGGGGAGCGTGCCCTGGTGGAATCCGTATATCATGGCGGGCGTCCCGTATCTCACTCACCCGCAGATCCCGGTGTGGTACCCGCCCAATCTGCTGTTTGTTTTCCTGCCCACCAATGTCGCGGTCTCCTGGTACATAGCATTCCACTTATTCCTCGCGATGAGCGGAATTTATATTTTGCTCGGTCAAATTGGTCGGATTGGTCAAATTGGTCGGATTGGTCCGGATTGGTTTGCGCTTCCGGCGTGGGGGACCGGCATCGCCTACGGCCTGTCCGCGTATTTCGTTGCGCGCATCGGCGCCGGGCACATCGACATCATCGCCGCCTCGAGTTGGCTTCCTTTCGTTTTTGGAGCCTTCTGGCAGCTTAACTATTGTAATCCGACAAAATTACGCCATGGCATTATTTTGTCGGCAGTGGTTTTTGCCACACAGCTGTTGGCAGGGCATCCGATGGTTGCCGTATTTACTCTGGAAGCCGTGCTGATTGTTACGCTTGTAAGGATGTCATCCTCGGTTTCTTTTTTGTCATCCCCGCGTACGCGGGGATCCAGTCTTTCCTCAAAGATGGATTCCGGCTCAAGGGCCGGAATGACATTTGAGCATGTTCAACCATTGTTGCGCGTGATCGTTGCGATAATCATTGGTCTTGCCCTTGCCGCCATCCAACTTCTTCCGCAGGCGCAATTTGTTGCACGAAGCATCCGGACGTTTCCATTCCCCGCGGCATGGGCACAGCTGGGCACGCCCACTTTTGGGCATCTTCTGGAGTTTCTCGACCCGTATTATTTCTATTCACGCCTGCCGGATTCAGGCTTCGGGTTTGAACACGTGGGCTACATCGGGAAAGTATCGCTTTTGTTTGCCGCCCTGGCCGTTGTTTCCTGGATTGTTCGTAAAAAGAAATCATGGGAAATTCCGGCGTTTGTCCTTATCGGAGTGTTTGGCATCTGGATGTGGTTGGGAAATAATGCACCGTTTGATCTTTTTTCGTGGTTTCGCTCGTGGATGCCCCTCTACAGTCAGATCCGGATTCCGGCCCGGCACATCGTGCTTTTTGTGCTTTCGGCAAGCGTATTGTTTGGGTTGGGATTGAGTCTCGTGAAGTCAAAAGTTATTCAGTTCATCGTGGTGGTACTTCTCCTTGTTGATCTCGTTCCGTTTGCCCGCCGCCACCTATCTCTTGTCCCCATCCCGGAGAACGCCGAGGACCGGGAATTAGTTTCCATACTCACGAGCGACTCTAGTCTCTTCCGATTTCTCCCCAATTTTTATCACGGCGAGCCCTTG
>JACQHE010000043.1 GCA_016199185.1 Candidatus Gottesmanbacteria bacterium | reverse complement strand
TGTAGAATCCGGTTGGAAAAATATCATTCAAGCACTCGAAGTGCTTGAAGTGCTAAAGTTTCCGCATCACGGGAGCAGGACCGCCATGACCGAGGCGTTTCTTGAAACGCTGCACCCCAAGCTCGCCGTCATCTCCGTGGGGAAAAATAATTACGGCCATCCGAACGAAGCAGTACTAGCAGCGCTAGCAAAACAAGCAATTCAAGTAAAACGGACAGATCAATCCGGAGACATCGAAGTCATCTCCGACGGCCGGACGTGGGAGGAATATTAGCTAAAAGAAGAGTGCTTCTTCTTTTCCGGACACGTGTCCGTTCAAGAAGCACTAGGGCGTTTCCGCCGGGTGCAACGCGTCGTAGGTCGTTGTACTCCTCGCGGGACCGATACTATGCATTCTCAACGCTGTTATTTCTTGGAGGGAAAGCTGGGCAAGCGCAGCGACTCCCTCCTGCGTTAGCCAGAGGTCATGCTCTACGCTTTGACCGCCACGCGGGCGAGTCACGACTTCTTCTGGGTGTAGTATGCCCCACTCCCGTGCGAGCGTGTTGTAGAGTCCTTTTCCTAATGTTTTTTTCAATGCCTCTGTCATACGTACATTATTATAAATCATCCGTCATGGAAATAAAATAACTGCGGGGCGATGGATAAAGGTTGGGTGGACCGGAAAATCCGGTCCGCAACAGTACCGTGTATCTTCTTTCTCGGACACGTGTCCATTCAAGAAGATGCTTGTCTCTCTTGACACCCACCACGTCCTGTCCCGGCCTCTTCAGGCAGGGAGACCGGAAGGGGATATATTGTGGTATCATGGGTTCATGAAAGCGAAAAAGGCCAACTACGCCTTCATCGACAGCCAGAATCTAAACTTGGGGATTCGTTCTCAAGGTTGGAAATTAGATTGGCGCAAATTTAGACAATATTTAGTAGAATATCTTGCAAATACGAATAAATTGCTGCGTGTGTTAGCGCCAAACAAATATTATTCACGGCTTTTGAAGCCATATTCCAGATTTATTGTTCGGGTTGATGGGTTACGGGGAAGTCTCGAGCTCACAAAAAAACATGTGACTGGCATCGGCGATCGGTCGAAACCTTAGGCCTATCCAGTCATCGTGATATGATCATGATATCATGAAAAACGATACGTGTCAAGTCCCATGAAACACCAGATCGCCGAACTCATTGCCAATATTCTCAAAGACCTCGGTGTCCCCGAGGTACAGGTCGAGGTCACCGTGCCGGAAGATGCCTCGCATGGGGACTATACCACCAATGTGGCGATGAAGATTTGGCGTTCCCCCCAATTTTCTCGTCCTCTGGATCTCGCACTACAGGTTAAAGACAGAATCAGGAATCAGGAATCAGGAATCAGGAATAAAGAGAAGGATCAGAAGATACGCAAAAGTGATCAGAACGCATCAGGAAAAAAAGCAGAAAGAAATATATTATCGGATATTGATCACGTCGAGGTCGCCCCTCCCGGCTTCCTCAACATCTTTCTGACCGAGGCTAGGCTTATCAGTCAGATGGATCGACTGCTAAAATCAGCGGAGATTGATGGAAAAGCCTCATTGGATAACTTCCCCAATTCCCCCTCTTATTTTAAGAGGGGGGTAGGGGGAGTTACAAAGAGGGTGATGGTCGAGTTTGCCCATCCCAACACCCACAAAGCCTTCCACATCGGGCATCTTCGCAATATCACGACCGGGGAGAGCATCATCCGGCTCCTGGAGTCTCAAGGGAGTGAGGTCATCCGCGCCAACTACCAGGGCGACGTGGGGATGCACATTGCAAAATGCCTCTACGGCATTTTGCAAGTTCAAAGTTCAAAGTTCAAAGTTCAAAGTTGGAAAGAAGCAGCAACACTTTCTGTTCAAAAGCGAGTCGAATACCTTGGGGAAATGTACGCCGCCGGCTCCAAAGCCTTTGACGAGGACCCGGCGGCCAAAGAGGAAATAGGGGAAATCAATAAAAAACTCTATGCAAAAGACCCGGTTGTATACGATCTCTATCAGCAAACGCGTCAATGGTCCCTGGATTACTTTGAAGCTATCTACCGGCGCGTCGGTAGCCATTTTGACCGGTATTACTTCGAAAGCGAGGTATACGAGCCGGGTGAGAAGCTGGTGCGCGCGGGTCTAGCGAAGGGGATTTTTGAGGAAAGCGACGGCGCTATTATATTTCCGGGCGCCAAATATGGCCTCCATAATCGTGTGTTCGTCACCGGCGAGGGCAACGCCACCTACGAGGGCAAGGAGCTTGCCCTTGCTACCATGGAAACGACCGAGCACGGGAAGCTCGACCGCATCATCCATGTTGTTGGCCCCGAGCAGGCAAGCTTTTTTCAGGTGACCTTTAAAGCAGAAGAGCTTCTTGGCATCGTGCCGCCCGGCGTCCAGCACCACCTCATCTACGGCTGGGTCAAGCTCAAGCACGGCAAGATGAGCTCCAGAAGCGGCAACGTGGTTCTGGGCGAATGGCTCCTGGACGAAGCCAAAAAGGCGATCTATACTATACTAGAAAGAACGCCATCAAAAGATATTTCTTCCCTATCACCCCTAGTACCCCGATCACCCCTATCTCCCTCCCAAAAAGACGAGATCGCTGAAAAAGCCGCGGTCGCCGCGGTCAAATACGCATTCCTGAAAGTCGGGACGACCAGTGAGATTGCTTTTGATATAAAAGAGTCAGTAAATTTTCAAGGCGATTCCGGCCCGTACCTCCAATACACCTACGCGCGCTGCAAAAGCGTGCTGCGCAAAGCAAATTTGGGTAACGCCCCCCAACCCCCTCTTAAAGTAAGAGGGGGAGAAGGGGGAGTTACCGGGTTAAACCCCGAAGAACGCGCAGTCCTGCGTCTCCTCACCCATTTCCCGGATATTGTCGCCGAAGCCGCCCGCGACTTTGCCCCCAGCACGCTTTGCACGTATCTCTTCCGCCTGGCCCAAAGCTTCAATTTCTTCTACGCCAAACACCAGATACTAGGGAATCAGGAATTAGGAATCAGGAATCAGGGAAAAAAGAAATCTGCTGCATTGGGTCTCCATGATTCGAGATTCGAGATTCATGATTCGGCCAAGCTTCGCTTGGCCTTAACCGCCGCCACCGCCCAGGTTTTGAAAAACGGGTTGTATTTGCTGGGAATAGAAACCCTCGAGCAAATGTGATGAAAAAGTCCACCTGGCAGGTGAATTAGCTTGGCACCTTTCCTTTTCTCACTCCGCGGTCGTGACGCCAAATACATTGCTTTTCTCGTGGCTCGGTCAGAAGTGATGTGGTCGTACGTGATATACTTCATCTGTTATCACTCCTCCATTATGTGAAACGTGTCGGACTGCAGGAAGAGCAACGTGCGCGGCTGCTGACTATCATGACAGAGTATCGGCTCTGACCGGGGCCGTACAAGCAAAACTTGCCGTCACGCCGAGTCCCCAGGGCGGAAATGAGGATCTGGCAGAAAGGCTTCAGGCTGATACATATGCTGAAATTGCCAGTTTGCGCGCAGAGGCAGTCCGGCGAGGATGCACGGTATTCAGTGCATAGCTTTGTCCTTCGGCCTGATTCGGATATGTCTTCTTTTCCAGACACGTGTCTGCCGATTAAGACACGTTTGGGAGAGTCTTGGCGGGAGGGGGTACATCGGTGTATGATAGGAGAGTGAAGAAGTTGCCCATCCTCGCCATCGGCTTTATCCTTGCCTTGTTGGGGAACGTTTTTTTTACCATAAACGCCTATGAGCGCACCCGCGTGGTCTCCGTGCCGGATGGGGATAGCCTGGAGCTCAAAGACGGCCGGCGCATTCGTCTTTTAGGTATTGATGCGCCGGAGCGGGGTCGCTGCATGGCGGATGAAGCAAGAAGCAAGCTGGTCGACCTGGCCCAGGGCCGCCACGTCCGCCTCAAGGAAATCGTCAAAGACGACTACGGCCGCCAGCTTGCCATCGTCATTGTTGACGGTGTTCCCCTCCAGCGCGCGCTTCTGGCCGCTGGCCTTGCCCGGAACCGTTCCGCAGTTAGCAATCCATATCATCAAGTGCTCAAAGACGCCCAGGAGGTTGCCAAAGCAGCCAAACGTGGCATCTGGAGCGATACCTGCCGCGGCGTTTCATCAGAAAAAGAAGAATGCACCATTAAAGGCAACACCCGCGCCGGAAAAAAGCAGTACTATACGCCCGATTGCCCCACCTACGACCAGGTCATCGTGGACACCGCCTTCGGCGACGCCTGGTTTTGTAGCGAAAAAGAAGCCGTCAACGCAGGGTTTGAAAAAGCATCCTCCTGCAGGTAGTTGCCCGGCGCCATACTATGAGAAACGAGACTGATCCGGTGCTACCGTTATATGTTCCCAGAAGACGCGCTGAGACGCGCAGAGCACGCCGCATGCTCAACGAAGCTCTTGGTCCGGGTGTAGAAGTGCAGGCAAGACCTGCTCCGCATGCGGGATATGCTCTAAAAGCAGGTGTGTTCGTTTGTTTAAAACACGATACCGAACTTTATCCAACAGGACAAACAACGTCGGCGGGAAGCGAAGTTTTAGGTTGCCCTGTACCTGATTGCCCGATCACAGTCTACGTACGGCGGACGTGAGCATACCTTGACAGTCTCTTGAGGTTATTACGGCCAATGGCTATTACGGGTGTTGCGTCGGTGAGGCTGTCTTTTTCCATCCGCCCCAAGAAGCTCACCCCCCGACTCGAGTGGATCGAGATGTTCAGGTAGGGTGATGAGAAGGTAAAGTTCTTCGTCTGGAAGACATAAGAGCTCATCAAACGGTCTGCGGGTCTGCGCGGCAGCCAACATTACCAACGATACGTGCCCTTCATCTCGCTCACGAGGCATACGTAACCCTTGTTGTACCGTTTCTCGGCTCCTTTGTCAACGCAAACAATAGTAGTTAGGGACGGTCCTTTAAAAGATTGTCAGCAGATCAACCCGACGGGTGGATTAGCTTCAAACCAGGCACCTCCTGCCGGTAAAAATTTATTACAGTGACTGGTCGGGAGTGATCGGAGAAGCACTCAGTTGTTGACCGCACCGCTTGCAGCAGAAACTACTCCATCCCGGGACCGGTCTTGACAAACGGAGGATGTACATATAGTATATGTACATGACGCTCAAGCCCGGTATCGTATCGTTTGACTGGGATGAGGGGAATCTCGATAAAAGCCGACGCAAGCATGGCGTGACGCCGGAAGAGGCGGAAAGCGTTTTTTCTGATGAGGAGGGATTTGTTCTGCCCGACGAGCGTCATTCAGACCAGGAAGAACGACAGGTGCTGTTTGGGAAATCGGATCGGCAGAGACATCTTTTTGTCGTATTTACCATACGGGATAGTACGGTGAGGATTATTTCTGCCCGGGGCATGCACAGAAAGGAGATAGTCAAATATGAAACCATTAAAAAAGATACCGACGTTTAAAAGCGAAGCAGCAGCGGCCAAGTTTTGGCTTCGCGCGGATAGCACCGAGTATCTGGACTTTTCCAAAGCCCAGCAGTGGGTGTTTCCGGATCTCAAGCTGACGTCCCGGCCTATCACCATCCGATTGCCGGAGGGTTTGCTTGCGCGCGTCAAGGTGCAAGCCCATGTGCTGGACATGCCCTACCAGACGCTCATTAAACAGTACATCCGCCAAGGTTTGAGCGCGTAACGTTTGAAAATTCCACCTCCGGTGTGTCAAATGAGTGCCACCTGGCGGGTGAATTAGCTTGGCACATATCATCCCCACTGATCTTGTTCGGGGAAAGGATGGTGCCCGTCCCACGGGATTCCACTCTGAACATCGGTAATGCAAAAGTCACCGGTCCGGTCTTGTGTGACCACAACGGTGGTGGCGGTGCCGTCAGGGCGATGGTCCGTATGTCCTGCGCGTCCTTCTTTCCAGGGCATAGGCTTCCCATGTGTTCCTCTTCTTGATGCAAAGCCAATACCCCATGTTCCGCTTTGCCGATCCTCTCGTAGACCGACCACCATACGAACCTGCCCGTCTGGCCCATGGATAGGCTCCCCCTGCCAGACGGAAAACGGTTGCATGCCCGGCGGGCACTCGTACGCACCGGGTTTCTCCGGTTGGACTTCTCCCCGGCAGGCTGCCAATAGGATGAGGAGGGGCAACAAAAGCCCGGGAGAGGTGCGATGTTCCGGTGATGGCATGATAGCCAGCTATTATACCATCGAGCGCGTGTGGTAGTATCTGGGGACTGTCCTAGTATGACAATCGAGCACTATTACCCTTTCCCGGAAGCATTGCGTTTTTCTCCTGATCGGCACGAACGCGGTGGTGGAAGATAAACTGGTCGTGATTTTGCGCCACGAGAACGTCGAGCGGCATCCCAACCAGCGCATTATGGTTATCAATATCAGCGATTACGCCTACTTGGTACCGTACGTCGAAGATACCGAGAAGATATTTTTGAAAACCATCTATCCCAGCCGCAAACATACGAAGGTCTATATTGAGAAAGGAGGAACATGAAGGTCGGTAATCCGTTTAAAAATCTGAAACTTGATGCGGAGGAACGGGAGATCGAACGGCCTATCGAAGCCGGAGAGGCGACCCTTTCGGCGCTCAAAGCCAAGGCGATAGCGGAAGGCTTACCGTATCAGACCCTTGCAGCAAGCGTATTCCACAAGTACGCGATGGGAGCGTAAGCTGTGTGTATTGATTGGCCTGCGTGTTTTCTCTATAATTACGGTATGGCAACGTCAGCAGCGAGGCTGGCTCGTCCAAAAATCCGGCGCGCTAACTTTGAGTCCGTCTGACCTCGCCATAATCGCCGAAGACCCTGTCCTTCGTGAGCTGTATGAAGCGTCTGGGCTTGGAGGTTAGCAGAACTGAACCTACCCCGTCGGGTGGAGGATTACTATCAGGAAATAGCTATGGAAGTACCGGATTCTGCCTCGTTGCTTGCAAAACGAGAAGCTTTTGAGAAAAGCTTTGGTCCAGATGGTGCTGAACAAAATGCAGTACCGAGAGATCACCGCCCAATGGGAAAAAGAATTCAAGACGCTATGAGAGGAATACGTGGTGCGCTTCGATCTTTACGATCATCAGGGAGTGACGGGCCTGTAGAGATTTTTTCCGCCACACAAGACGACTAGAGGATGTAATGGGAATGATCCCACTAGTAATGTGTTTGGAAAAGTGGTAAAATAAGGAACCATGAGTGCGCCAAGGGAAGCTTGACAGACACAGAGGGTTGAAACCCTCCTCCGTAACGCCTAACCAGCAGCGGAGTACAGAGCTCTCCATACGCAATGGTAACAGAGCGTATGAAGCGAGAGGTATTTGGA
>JACQHE010000001.1 GCA_016199185.1 Candidatus Gottesmanbacteria bacterium | reverse complement strand
TTTTAAGTCTCTCAGTATCGTTTGAACATACGGTTTCACCGAGGAGATATCAAGCTTCTTGATCCATCGAAACATTTCATGAAAAAATGTTTCGGCACTGGAAGATTTTCTGTATATCATAGTTGCCACTCTGGCAAGATCGTTTGAAAGAGATCCGATGAGCATTTTTGTTTCTGTCATAGGACGAGTCTGAAGAAAAATATTGTCAGTTCGGTATATATTTTTTTCACCTGTTCGCTTTGAATTTCATTTTTTGTGTTGTTGTCTTGAGGGCGGATATTGATGAATGAGTTATAATCAATTTCTTGTGTTACGAGATCGATTCCGCCTCCCCAAATATCTGCTTGATGCGATCCGGATTGCAGGAGAATGTTCTCTCCCTCAAAATGCCGATCCATTCCTGCACAGCAAATTTTTCCTCGTATATCGATGACCGTCTTTACATATATCCCAAATCGCTCTTTCACCTGCGCGATCTGTTCCGTCGTCAATGGCACTGAGGACGTGACTATCATAATTGTTTAGTATACCGTTTCGGTCTTTGCTATACTACGGGGATGGAGTGGGGGAAACTCGTTTATCTTCTCGTCATTATCCTCATCGGGTATCTTCCGTATAAGGCGATCCAGCGATATCGCAAAGACGGTTTGGCGTCCATTTCGAGACGACTGGCACTTCTGATGGCGTTGTGGTTTCTCATCTTGTCCACGCTTCTTATCCTCCAAACACCGAGCCTTTATATCAACGTATCACCGACTCCTATCGCTGGTTTTGGCATAACCATGCTGATATGGATTACGGCGCCGTGGCTGCTTCGTCGCGTCGGCAGGTATCCTGCGCGCTGAACTCAAGACGTTTATCCTCAAATTATGTGAAGTACTGTTTTGAGGTGCTCGGAGGATTACCTTCCATGACTCGCATGTGGTGGTTTGTCGGAATCTTGAGTTTTCTGCATTTCGCCAACATATTTTTTGTTCCTGCCGGTTGGTTTTTCTTCTTCATGAGTATTCCCATCGGGCCGCTGTTTAGCGTGCTTATCCTTAACGGCTACATCACCGTCACGACGATTATCCATCTGTGGTTTTACCTGCTGCTCGTCAGTTGGTACTGGCTTCGTCGGTGACAACGTTATCATGTTCTAGAACATGATAACGCTACGTCAATGACCGGATGTCTATGAACGTCAGAGAATGGTTTGCGGAAACTGTTGGCTATCGTTTTTTCGGATGCTGCTATAATGCGACGACGCAGCCGTTGTTTGATTATCTCGCCACGATTACGCCAAAACAATTTTTGGGGAAGCGCGTCGCTGATTTGGGTTGCGGCGATGGGATCAACACCCTGCGGATTCGCAATATTTTCCGTCCCAAAGACATCGTGGGGTACGAGCGCAATCCATTTCTGATAGAGCGGGCAAAGAGGCGTGGACTTACTATGTGTCGCACTGACCTCAATGTGTCATTTCCCAAATGCGAAATGGGGATATTTATGCTTTCGCTTCACCACCTCACTGACAAAAAGAAAGTACTCAAGCAGGCAGGAAAAAATTTTCGTTTCCTCGTTATCTGCGAACCGATCCAAGATTTGTATCACAAATTATTTGACGCGGGTCAGCCGTTGTCACGAGCGGGATGGATTGAACTTTTTGGTCAGACACTGAAACACTATCAGTGTTTTGAGTTTCGACATACCATCATCGCGTTTTACCAGCGATCATCAGCATAACAGCTGCATTTTGTTTTGCTATACTACGTGCATGAGAGATGATCACATTAAAAAGACTATTGCAGTCTATGACACTATGGCGGATGCATATGCAAAGAAGTTGAATGATTACGCACCTCTACCGGAACGCGAAAAATTTGTTACACTTCTTTCAAGCCACGCACATATTCTTGATGTAGGATGCGGTCCGGGAAGGGATGCTGAATTCTATGTTGCCAAAGGTTTTAGCGTCACGGGCGTTGATTTTTCCGAAAAACTGCTAGAAATTGCCAGACGCCGCGTTCCTCACGCTACATTCTATAAGCAAGACTTTCGTTCATTGCGTTTTCCAAAACAGTCATTTGACGGTGTCTGGGCATGCGCATCGCTCCTGCATCTAAAAAGACATGAGGTGCCGATGGTTCTTAACAAATTTTTTCAACTCCTTAAATCAGGTGGGGTTCTCTTTATCATGGTCAAAGAAGGAAAAGGAGAAGCAGATGTAGCTGAAGAGCTATCGTCTTACTTATCGCGACACTTTACATATTTTCAACGCGAAGAGCTTAAAAGATTATTGGAAAACACAGGATTCGAAATCATCGAACAATATACGTATAACGAAAAAGATCGCAGGCCAGACCACCGCGATCTCTGGTGGATATCAAGTTTTTCAAGAAAGCCATGAAGCAGTTTTATTTGGCCGAAATCACTACCAAAGACAAGCTCATCTATCAGGGATTATTTTTTTGGCCAAAAAAACCAACGAAGAAAATCTGATACAATCGCCTCATCATGCCCCAAAATATTGCTTCCGTGATCGTCCTTAAGCCCGGATACGCGCGTTGGGTTGGGTATGCAAGTCAGCGCGCCTGCGGGACGATTACCCTCGTCCGCTCCCATAAAAATTGTATCGTTGATTTGGGGATACCGGCGGATAAAGAGCTCATCATCAAACAACTGAAGGCTCAAAAGCTTATCCCCAAAGACATCGACTTTGTTATCCTCACCCACTCCGACGTGGACCACATCGGTAATATGAATCTCTTCCCGGATGCAACCTTCATCGGCGGCAATGACGTGATCCAAGGAGATCATTTTCTGGAGTTTTTTAAAGAAACATACGTCATCGATGAATACGTTTCCGTCATCCACACGCCGGGACATGATAATCGAAGCACTTCTGTCCTCGTTAAAACCGTCAAAGGAGTGGTCGCCATCACCGGCGATCTGTTCGAGTACAACAAAGACTGGTTGACGGTCGACTCTTCCGAAGCCTGGGAGCCATGGAGCCAGGATAAAGATCTGCAAAACGCAAGCAGAAACAAGATTTGGGCTGTCGCCGACTACATCGTCCCGGGACATGGAGATATGTTTAAGGTAGATAAGTCTTTGGAGCTTTGACGTATGAAATTCGTTTAGGCTCAACCAGGAGTATTGAGATAATGTTATCATGTTCTAGAACATGATAACAAAACACTATGGGAGAAACGGGTTGGATTACCAATCGGTTTGGGGAAAAGATGGAGGCACTCGTTCGTAAACCTCGCGGCAGCGGGCCGTTTCCGGCGGTCGTGTTTGTCCCAGGGCTCGGGATGACGATGCATGAATACAAAGGATCGTTTGATGAGTTAGCAGGGCGGCTTAACGATATTGGTATACTCACGCTTCAATTCCAGTTTGATATATTCAAACCAGGCGGTGTTGTTCGCGAGCTGCCGTTTGAGGAGCGCGCAAAACAATTTGAGGATGCGCTCGACTGGTTGTTCGTCCGATCGGATGTGGATATCAAGCGCGTGGGTGTGCTTGCGCAATCGTATGGCGTGCCGACGGTATTGAATCTGAAAAGGTCACACCCTGCCCTTCGACAAGCTCAGGGTAAACCGCAGGGTGTGACCTTAATAAAATCCTTCGTGTTCGTCAGTGGCGCGTATTTCCCCGAGAAAAGTATCCGCCGTGTGTATGAGGAGCGCGGTGTCATGATCAATCTTGAGGGTGATACGACATTGCCCCGCTCAAGCGGGGAGCGGACGACCGTAGGGAAAGAATTTTGGAAAGATATTAAGACGTTTGATGACATCGGATACGCGAAAGGTCTCCGACTTCCGGTTTTTATGATACACGGAGATCAGGATTCAAAAATACCAATAAGCGATGCACACCGTGTATTTGATGCAATTTCAAGTAAGCAGAAAAAGATAAAAATATTTGCGGGAGGAGATCACGGCATCGTCGACGTCCCGCGCCCGATGCGGGAGGAGTTTTTGGGAGACATTGTTGACTGGTTTGAAGAAACACTATGAACGATATTATGATAACCCCAGCAAGACTTGACGACGTCAATACGATTCATACATATGGTCGTGCCAATTGGGAGCTTTGGGCGAGTAAAACTACCAAATTTTACGACAAAAAATCCTTGCAAAAACTATTTTCAGATCCACGGGATGATGTGTTTCTGGTTGCCCGCGAAGCTGATAAACCAATTGGTTGGAGTCTTACGTTTAATCTTCGCACGTGGGCATACTGCTCGGATCTTTTTGTTTTATCCCCGTATCGGGGAAAAGGAATAGGAAAGCTGCTTATACAAGCGACGTTCGCAGCGTTGGAAAAGAAAAACGTGTGGTTTTTCGGCCTGTACGCCAATCGAAAAAATAAAGCCGGTCAGGAATTTTACAAAAAGGTTGGGCTGCGACCTGGGTTTGACTTTGTTTGGATGGATATGAATCTGAAAAAAAGGAAAAGTGTTTAGATACGTATGAAACTTCAGAAATGGGAGAAGTTTTTGGCGGAAGTGGTAGAATGGTTCAAACAGATACTGTGAAGAAGTACCAGCAATTAGTAACCGAAGCTATTAAAGCGCTTGAGAATGCGTATGTTCCCGATCCGAAGGGATGGCGGTTTGGGAGTGCGGTGCTGACGGCGAAAGGAAACATCTACAGTAGCGGTCAGTACTACTCCGATACATACTCATTGACGCTGCACGCCGAGCAGGCGGCCATCGCCCACGCCTCCGCCCACGGCGAGCACGAGATTGTCGCTATCGCCGGAGTCGGGACGGATAAACCGGAGGCATACTGTCACCCTTGCGGAATGTGCAAGCAGCTCCTCTACGAAAAGTTTCTTCGACACAAAATAGATATTGATGTCGTGATGGCAAATACGAAAGGGAAATACATCGTCAAAAAAATTTCCGAACTCGTTCCATATCCATGGCCCGAGCGATAAGAGGTTTATGGCAAAACTCGTATCAACAAATCCAGCAAAAAACTATGAGGTATTGGGGTCTGTGGACGTTTCAACGGAAAAAGAAATCAAGGCGCGCGTTGCCAAAGCTTGCGCTGCAACATCTGGTTGGAAAGAGTTGGGAGTTACCAAGCGCATAGCCCTGCTTCGACCTCTCTATGACGAGTTTATCAAGCACAAAGAGATGATCGCTCTGCTCGTCACACGCGAAATCGGCAAACCCATCACGGAAGCAAAAAGCGATCTGGATTGGGATGATGGGTACTTTCAGGATTTTTTGAACCATGGAGCGACGTACCTGGAAGACGAGATTCCGTATCAAAAAAACGGGAAAAGCCACCGGATCGTCTTTGAGCCTTTAGGGGTCGCGGCTGTCATCGTCCCCTGGAACTATCCGTTCGGTAACTTTATGTGGGGAGTAATTCCCAATCTTATTGCAGGCAATACCGTGGTTTTTAAACATTCCGAGGAGTGTCCATTGGTGGGGAAGTTGATTGATGAAATGATGGATTCGTTGCATCTGCCGGAGGGCGTGTTTTCCCAGGTTTATGGAGATGGAAAAGTAGGGGAACTACTGGTCAATCAAGAAATAGATCTTATCTGGTTTACCGGCAGTACTGCGGTAGGCAAGCGGCTCTATGACATTGCCGGAAAAAAGTTTATCAAGGGCATCATGGAAATGGGGGGCTCAAATCCAGCGATTGTTTTTGACGATGTGGATACTGATACAATCCTCGGCCGGCTGTATAGCGGCAGATTCTCAAACTGCGGTCAGGTTTGTGATGCGACGAAACGTCTTATCGTCCACGAATCATTATTCAACGATGTAGTTGAGAAGCTCAAAAAACGATTAGCATCAGTCAAAATTGGCGACTCGGAGGATGAAGGGACGGAAGTGGGAAGTTTAGTCGCCAAGCGGCAACTTGAGCTTCTGGAAGCCCAGGTTGCCGATGCGGTTGTCCGAGGCGCGAAGGTTGTTACCGGCGGCAGACGTCCGGAGGGTTTGCGCGGCGCGTACTATCTGCCAACTATCCTCACCAACGTCAAACGGACCATGCGCGTTTGGAAAGAGGAAGTATTCGGGCCGGTACTCCCCATTGTTCCGTTTCAAACGGAAGAAGAAGCAATTACCCTAGCAAACGATACGTCGTATGGGCTTGGCGCACAGGTGTTTTCCAAAGATGAAAATCGGGCACTACGGGCAGCTAGTAAAATCAACGCCGGATGCGTTGATGTCAACGAAGGAAACCATTGGCAACCGTGTACGCCGTTTGGTGGGTACAAAGGATCAGGCAAAGGACGGGAACATGGCAAACACGGATTCCAGGAGCTCTGCCAGATCAAAGTGATTGCCAAGGGGTAGGTCGTGTTTGGTGGATGGGGGATATAGTTTGAAATATTTGAAAATTACTCTACTCCGGATGCAGGTGCATAGCGAATAGAGTAAAACTGCGCGAATAATTTGGAGTTTGCGTTTAGGGTTTGATGGAAGTTGTTATACAATACGAGAGACATTCATTTTTATGATTACTCTTCAAATGGCTTTTCACGACGAGAATGTAGCGGATGAGTCTATAAATAAGAGTCTCGATACGATCCTTTCTTCAAACACACTTCTTTCCATGGCAAGCATCAAGGATGGCACGGAAAGCTGGATTCATACGGCGTACTATGCATACAGTTCGAAACTAAGCCTTTATTACCTCTCTTCTCCGTCAGCCCAGCACAGTAAAAATGTCGAGCAGAGTCAATCTGTTGCCGTGTCTATTTTTGACACGCATCAGAATCCGACGGACAAAAAGCGAGGCGTACAGCTTTTCGGAACATGTCACCGCGCAGTTGGCGGGGAAGTTGCCGAAGGCTTGCGTTTATACACGGAGCGGTTTTCGTGGCTTGCCAACTATATCAAGGAGCCGAGAGATTTTGACAAAGGGACCCTCGAATCAAAGCTCTATATCATTACGCCCCGCACGATCAAACTCTTCGATGAAGCAGTTTTTGGGGAAGAGAAGTGGGTGATTATAGATGTTCCTCAGTAGATCTCCTAATGGATTGAGAGTTTGCAGCCGTTTGCCTCCCTGTGCTATGATCGTGGGTGCCATGAAGCGGAAAATCGGTTTTCTCGTAGGACTTTTAGCCGTCGTTGGGCTTGTGATTGGTGGGTTTAGGGTCTTCGGCGGGGGATCCAAAGAAGGAGTCCTGAAGGTCCAAAGTACCCCGACGGCAAGTGTATTCCTTGATAACAAACACATGGGTCGAACACCGGTGGAGACGAACGTTGCTGCCGGCGACTATACCATCCGGCTAGTTCCCGAAACCACGACCCAGACGCTCGCCTCCTGGCAGGGGAATGTGAAAATTACCCCGGAGATCCTCACCTACGTCAACGCAAGTCTTGCCGAGTCAGAATTTGCCACGGCGGTCGAGACCATGTGGCTTGAGAAAATCACGAGCAAGCTTGCCGAAGTGTCCGTCACCACCAACCCGGACGGGGCGACCGCAAGCTTGGACGGAGAAACCAAAGGCATTACGCCGGTTTCCATCCCCAACGTTGCAGCCGGCGACCACAGCCTGGCGATAGCTTCACCCGGGTTTGTTTCCCGGAATATGAAGATTAAAACCACTGCGGGCTACAAGCTCAATGCCATCGTCAAGCTTGCTCTTTCCGGCGAGTCTGTGCAAGAGGCTTCTGCCTCACCCACGCCTACCCCGACGAAGGCTGCCTCCTCCACTGACCCGGCCAAACCCTTCGTGACCATCAAAGATACGCCCACCGGGTTTCTGCGCGTGCGGATGGAGCCCACGACTGCCGCAACCGAGGCAGCACAAGTCAAGCCCGGTGAAAAGTACTCTATTGTAGACTCCAAGCAGGATGCAAAAGGAACGACGTGGTACGAGATCCAATACGACGGGAAAAACACCGGCTGGATCTCCGGCCAGTATACAGAAAAGACGGAATAACTACGATTACCATGAATGAGGCTACAGGTTTTGTTCGGAGAGAAACACCCGATACGCTTGTCAGAGCAGAACTTCGAGAACATGCCATACATTACCCAACAGCGGCAACGCTTTCCTCTCGTATTCAAGAGATAGAAAGAGAAAAAGGGCAAGGACTCTTTACCGCGTCTTATATCGGAGAAGGAGTTCTTAAGCGACCTATTCTGCGGGTGGACTCCGTGGGAGGCGATCCTCAAAAACGGGTCGTTCTGATGGGGTCTATCCACGGCGATGAGGTAGATGGTGCTATCGGTCTTACCTATTCATGCGTAGACCTCTTTCGAGCAGCCAAGGAAGCCAATGTTCAGCTGACCATTATTCCTATTGCCAACGTCGGTGGGTATGACCTCAGTCAACAAGGCTGCCCGGAACTTTTCCATGTTTCTAAGGAAGGTGATCCTGACAGCATAAACCTCAACCGAAAGTGGCCTGATTATCTCCCTGTTGCGGAAGGGACTCCTCCTATTTACCGTCTCCTTAATCAAGTTTTGACCGAAAGAGGGGCACCTCTCGTCATTGTGAGTTACCACGCTGACGAAGACCTTGTGAAGCATTTCTACAACTACGTGTTCGGCGAGAAATCCGCGGTAGAAGTTGCCCTGGATACGGCATTGAAGAGGCACTTTAAACCTCTTCCTGTGGAGAGTCAATCTCTCATGGGGGATCCTTCAGACGTGGGAAAGCTTACCGAACCAGGAAAAGTGCGAGATCACCACGATGGGTCTCTGGAAGACTATCTCTCAACAATGGGGAGTATAGCATTCTGTATCGATTTACCCGCTGGCGGTGGTATAAAAAAGAGAGTTGCAAGCGTTCGTGATACCGCGCTTGCCGTCATACAAGCCGTATAGGAGCTTACCCTCCAATCCCATACACAACGACGAGCACACTTCCCACCCACAGAATGACGGTAGTCAGAAGCGGCAGGTCGCTCGTCAATATTTTTTCCGGTGATTCGCCTTTGCCTTCATAAATGAGCTGCATGTAGCGCATGATGCCGTAAAGGACGAAGGGAATGGTCACCATCATCCATTTTCTTCCCGGAATGTCTGCAAAAAATTCCGTATAGTTTCGTAAGAAAAATCCTTCATTGAGCGGTCTGGCTAAAAAGGTAAAGAACGCATAGGTGAGAAACGTTGAGTTCGCAAACATTGCGGTATAGGTGTCGAGCAATTTTTCCGAGTAGTGAGAGAGGCTCGCCCGTGTATCTCTGGGGACCACACCTTCGTAGCTTTGGATGAGGGTGAGCTCCGCCCGTCGTTTCCCGATAGCAAGGAACAATGCCAAAGAGAGGGCGGCAAGTGCGAGCCAGATGGAGATGTGGTAGCCGGTGGCTGCCTCACCGGCATAAACGCGCAGGATGTAGGCTATGGTAATAGTGAGGATATCGATGACCGTGATGTGCTTAAGAACCAACGAATAGGAGTATTGGAGGATCAGGAAGGCGATGGCAAAGGCGAAAAACATCGGTGTTACGCCCCGGGCGATCCACAGGCCCACGATGGCAAGCATCGCGGAGGTGAGTTTTGCAACAGGGAGCGGGACGTTGCCGCTTGCGATCGGCCGGAAGCGCTTAAACGGGTGCCTCCTATCCTTCGGTGCATCCAGGATGTCGTTGAAGATATAGTTGGATGAGGACAGCAGGCAGAACGCAAGAAATGCTTGGATCGAAAGCCAGAGGAGCTGCCCATCAAGGAGTTTTCCGGTAAAAAGAATAGTCGTGAATACGGCAAAATTTTTCAGCCACTGTCGGGGTCGGGCGGACTTGAGAAGTGCGAAAAGAAGTTGACCCATGCGATAAATCCTCCAATGATGACGCCCACGAGTAAAAGCGCAAACAATTTCTGCCGGCTGTTTACGGTAAGCGCGATCCACCCCAGTATAGCCGACACCCCCCAGTAAAACAAGGCAATGCGTCGCTTGCCCCATCCCAAGTCCAACAGCCGGTGATGGAGGTGTCCGCGGTCGGCCCAGACCGGTGATTTTCCTTTACTTAGTCTCCTGATGATTGTATAGGCGGCGTCGATCGTCGGCACCCCAAGGACGAGGATAGCAGTCCCCAGTTTGCCGAAGGACAGGATGCCCAAGATAGCCAGAAAAAATCCGGCGAGCGTTTTGCCGCTATAGCCCGGCATGATTTTTTGGGGATAGACATTCCACGGGAGGAAGCCTAGGAAGCTGCCGGCGACTAGGAAGGCAAGGATCGTGACGTAGAGCTGCGACGGATCAACGCTACTGTAGCGAAGGGACAAAAGTCCTAAGACAAAGGCGCTGATAGCCACAAACCCGGGCATCTGGCCGTCTACGCCAGCAGACCATCCCACGATGTTCATGGTCCAGAGTATCCAAACAAAGGCAAGGATGTCTGCCCAGACCAAGATGGAGTGGCTACCCAAAAGCTTAAACGATACACGCCAGGTATCCAGGTGGATGATGCCGCCAGTTGCGGGGATGGTGACGAACGGGATTCCGGCTCCAGTGCCGATGACCACGAGTGCGGCCGTCGCGTTGGTAGCCAGGCGAAGGTAGGGACTCACATCTCTTTTATCGTCAATGATGCCCACGAGGGTCAGGATCGTCGCGGCGATAGTGATACCGATAACGAGTTTGGTGAGCGGGAGAAAAAGAAGGATCGTGCTGACGATGCCAACGTAGATCGCAAGGCCCCCGGCTCGGGGAATGATGCCGGTGTGAGTATGGGCCGGGTGGGGACGCTTTTTTGGGTCATCTACGAGCTTCCAGCTGATGGCAACCAGCCGAACGATGGGAGTGGCGAGAAGGGTGGTGAGGAAAGCGGTGATGAAAGCGGAGATCGTTTGGACCATACTTTTCATAAGGTCTCTCCTTGCAATGTGCAAGGAGAGACCTTGCAAAATTACGAAATCAAAAACAATATTTTTGTGAGTGTCACGAGAGAGAGTACGGCGACGAGGAGTGCGGTCGCGGCCAGGATCTGCGTGAAGATGAGTATGTCCCGAGTGAGGATGCGGGACGCGATGGTATTCACAATGAGTATGACTAGGCTTCCGGCGGGCAGAAGGATAATCCACAACGGATGGGCGAGCCGATCCGTACCCCAGGGCTTGCTGTACCAGAGCGGGACAAACGGCGGGAGACTAGGATAGCGCCACAGGAGAAGGATGGTAGCGGCGATGATGCTTGCGATGGCAAGCCGACGGCTTAGCGCGAGGAACCAATTGTTTTCCACGTTCATGGTTTTTGTGCAAGAGACGCGACCGGCGCACGGTAGGCGATGGTATACGAACCGTCTTCCTTGATCATGAATGCGCGCGCGGGATAGACGGGCAGATCGGTTACCATCTGGTCATCGGATACAAGGACGCCGCCCACGTACCAGGGGAAGGGGACGGCGTTTGGGTTATAGAGGAAAACGTTTGTGCTGTTGCCCGCGTAATATATAGTTTCAAAGAAAATGAGCGGGCTTTGGGCAAGGATCACATCGTTTTTGCCTTTGAGCGCGTTGACTTCCTGCATGGCAGCCCGGATGTTGAGCTTGGCGTGTTGGGAGGGGTACCAGACATTAAAACCGAAAGCAAAAAGCAATAAGCAAGAAGCGAAAAGTTTTTGGAAGAGACGATTTTTTACGGACTCTATTGCAAAAGCTACGAGGAAGACTTCGGCAACCGTCACTCCAATGAGGTAGCGGTTGACGAAGAAGGGTTTGACAAACGAAACGCCCACGACGATCGCAAGCGGCACGAGGACGGCAAACAGGAAGATGGTGTTGCGCGTTCGGGTTGCCTTCTTGGACACCGCAAGGAAGAAGAGCGCTACGAGGAGGAGGGAGAGGTTGGGTGTGAATCCCCAGAGGTACCACGGCGTGCCTTCGTATCCCAGATACATGTTCCCTAGGACCGACCGAACGAGATTCCAGTTCACCGGGAAATACCAGGACTGTTTGAGCGTACCGGCTTCTTTGACGATGTGTATAAGCCACGGGAGCATCGCCGTGACGACGAGAAGCGAACTTGCCACCATCGGCTCGCGGATAAGAAGGCGAGGATTGGCGAGTTTCCTGCGATGCACCGTGAGCCAATGGAGGCCTACTGCCGCAAAAAGAAACAGGAAGTAGGTGTGGGTGTAAAAGCCCAGGATCGTTGAGAGCACAAACAAGCGCCACCGGTTTTGCTGGTAGGCAAAGAGCGTGAGGACTGCAAACAGCGTGTACCAGCCGTAGGTCCGGATTTCAAATGCATAATAGACAAGCATGGGATTGGTGAAAAAGAGGATGGGGGTGACCCACGAGAGCCAGTGTTTTTTGAACAGTTTTTCGCTCCAGAGAATGACCACGACGGTTGCCAGGGCAAATCCAAAAAGCGATAAGCTGCGTACCGCTATTTCGCCCGTGCCGAACACCTTGATCCAGTAGTGGAGGAGCAGGTAATACACCGGCGGCTCAAACGTCAGATTTTGGAGGATGAAGGGGATTGGTTTTTGGGCGACCAATATGGAGAACGCCTCATCGCGCCAGAGACTTTGGGTGAAGTAGAGGAGAGGAGAATGGGAAAGAAACCAAGAAAACATATAACGATTATACCATTTATAACGATTATAACGGTTATACTTTCTCGGTGACGCGATACTCCAGCCGTTTCCCGAGCATGAGGCGCGTGTGGGCGTCCAGTCCAGGCAGCGCCGCCAGGAAAAACGAAACGATGGGCAGGGTAAGCCACTGGAGGTAGAGAAACGGCAGTTTCCATGTGGCAAACTCCTTCGG
>JACQHE010000042.1 GCA_016199185.1 Candidatus Gottesmanbacteria bacterium | reverse complement strand
GAGGCCGTGTCGGCGCAGCTGGTTGCCAAGGTTATTGAAGTAGCCGGCTTTGACGCAGTGATGACCTGCGAGCTCCACTCCGAAAACGTCGTGCCGTTTTTCCGTATGCCGGTGACGGAATTGTCTACTCACGGGCTGTTAGGCGCTAGCCTCGAAGGGTCTCACCCTTCGAGGCTAATGGTTGTTTCCCCGGACGCGGGTGGGAAATCGCGTTCTGCGCGGTTTGCTAGGACCGTCGGGCTTCCTATTATATATCTGGAAAAAGATCGGGACAAGGCGACGGGGAAGGTCACAGTGACCGGCATCAACGGCGATGTACGCGGGAAAGACGTTGTCATCTTTGACGATATTATCAATACCGGAGCCACAGCGATAAAGACCAGTCAATTTTTAAAAAGTCACGGGGCCAGGCGAATATTTTTTCTTGCAACCCACGCAGTACTTGCCGGTGATGCATCCGCTAAACTTGCCGCAAGCCCAATTGACAGGATCGTGGTAACAGATACGATCGTGGTTCCCAAAGAAAAAAGATTTGAAAAACTCACCATTGTTTCCGTTGCTTCACTTTTAGCAAACGCACTATGACACTTCTTCCTAAAGCGCTTTCCCGTCTCATCGAATCCTTCGAAAAGTTACCCGGCATCGGGCCAAAGACGGCCACGCGTCTGGCGTTTTATCTTCTCCACGTCCCGGAGGAAGAGCTTGAACGCTTCGCGGAAAATCTTCGGGCTCTCAAAACCAGCACCGTGCTTTGTTCTCTGTGTAAAAATGTCGCAGAAGGCGATCCGTGCGGGATCTGCAGCGACCCGTCGCGGGATCAGAGCGTCGTCTGCGTCGTGGAGCAGCCCACCGATGTCCTTTCGTTTGAAAAGACCGGCAAATACAAGGGCCTGTACCACGTGCTCCATGGTGCAATCGACCCCCTCAACAACATCGGCCCGGATGAGATTTACATTGCAGACCTTCTCAAAAGAATTAAGAATCAAGAATTAAGAATTAAGGAAATCATTCTTGCGACGAATCCGAATATGGAAGGAGAAGCGACCGCGATGTATATTCAAAAACAGCTATCAGTCATCAGTCATCAGTCATCAGTCAAATTAAGGATTACGCGGCTTGCCCACGGATTGCCGATGGGAGCGGATATCGAGTATGCTGATGAAGTAACGCTGTCCCGCGCTTTAGAAGGCAGGAGGGAGTACCAATGAAATCGCTACAAAAAAAAGATATCGAAAACGTCTTGAAAGATATTCCAGATCCTGAAATTGGTGTATCACTTTGGGATTTGGGGCTTATTTATGAAATTGGCATTGACAAAAAAGACGGAACAGTTAGGATTCTTATGACCCTGACGACCATCGGATGCCCCTTGTTTGACCTCATTGCCGGTCCCATACGAGAAGAAGTAGGTAAGCTGCCGGGCGTCAAACGGGTGGAGGTTGAGCTTACCTTTGAGCCCCCCTGGAGCATGGACCGGATGAGCGAGGACGCCAAAGCACAACTTGGATTTTAACGACTATGGTAAACCCTGGCAGCATGATCGGCGCATTCACCGATGAGCTTGGGGAGCTTGGCAAGCAGATCGTTCGCGAGACGGTGAAGGTGCCCAAAGACATCGCCGGCAAGGCTTTAGAAAGTCTTGGTGCTTCCAGCGGTCAGAAGTCGCAGCAACAGACAGGATCTGTAACTGACGCCCGCGCCGCGCTTGCCCAGCTCGCCGGTATAAAGCCGAAGCAGAAGGAGCCGTCGGTTTGGGAGAAGATCCAGGCAGAGGCGAGGGAGAAGAAAGAACTTTCCAAGCAGCAACAGCAGCAGGCAGCCACCCAACAGCTTCCCGTCGTCAAATCCAAACGCCCGCGCGGCGACCTCTATGGATTAAAGGCGAAAAAGGCAAGCGGGGAAGTAGGCAAAAACGTAAGGCAGGACTGATGCATCTTTGCATCTTGACATAAAGATGACTTTATGATTAACTGACAACATGAACACTGTTCGCACAACCGTTGTATTTGATGCGATGCTCTATCGCCAGCTTTCTGTTCAGGCCGCGGTGATGGGCTTGGGGCTAAGCGAGCTCGTCAACCAGAAGCTTGCCAACGCAAACGTTGGAAGTGCTTCTGTTTCTACGGAAGAAAAGATCGCAAAAAACCTTACTTTTTTTCGTGCCTTAGGAAAAAAGATGGGGAAAACCAACTGGGCAAAGCTCGTAAGAGAAGAAAGGGACCGTGATCGTGGATAACCTGGTGTTTGATGCCAGTGTGATTCTCGGGTGGCTCGAAGAAGGTCGGCAGGGTGAAGCGGCGCGCGTGATCCATAGCGACGTTATCAAAGGTAAGATTTCTGCATGGGTACCGGATTTTGTCTTCGTTGAAGTGATGAATATACTCTATTGGAAGAAAAAATTACCCCTCGATGATATCAACGCGTTTCTTGATAGGATACTTACCGCGGGGATACAAGTTGATGATACGCCGCTTCGCCTAGAGATTCACAATGTTCTCCTGTTGGTTGTTCGGTATCGGATTAGTGCATACGATGCACAGTATCTGCGTCTCGCCCAAAGACTCAACGCTAAATTAGTGAGTTTCGACAAAGAGCTTTTACAGATCAAAGAATGGGTTGTTGCTCCGTCGTGACGAAATGGGTATGATGGGTATCATGCTCAAACTTTACAACACCCTTACCAAAACTCTTGAAGATTTTGAACCCCTCCATCCGCCGAAGGTGGGCTTGTATACCTGTGGGATGACGGTCTACGATTACGCGCACATCGGCCACGGGAGGAAGTATGTGGGCGATGATGTGTTGCGCAGAGTCCTTACACGGTTCGGTTACGAGGTGACGCATGTTCAGAATGTGACGGACGTGGGGCACCTGGTCAGTGACGCCGATGAGGGGGAAGATAAACTGGAAAAAGGTGCGGCAAAAACCGGCAAGACCGTCTGGGAGGTTGCCGAGTATTTTACAAAACATTTTTACGACTCGATGGATCGCCTAAATATCCTTCGCCCGACCATTATTTGTAAAGCTACCGAGCATATCCCCGAGCAGATTGCTCTCATCGGAAAACTTATTGTCAAAGGCGTCGCTTACGATACGCCGGAAGCAGTGTACTTTGATATCACGAAGTTTGATGGATACGGAACATTATTTGGGCAGAAACTTGAGGAGCAACGTGCGGCTGTCCGGGATGACGTCAAAACCGGTGAGCATAAAAAACACCCTGCGGATTTTGCGCTGTGGTTTAAGAGAGTCGGACGATTTGCCGTCCATGCCATGCATTGGGAGAGCCCGTTTGGTGATGGATTTCCGGGCTGGCACATTGAATGTTCGGCGATGGCGATGAAATACCTGGGAGAAACCATCGACATCCATACCGGCGGGATCGAGCACACAGCGGTGCATCACCCCAACGAGATTGCCCAGAGTGAAGCCGCGACGGGCAAACCCTTTGTCCGATACTGGATCCACCACGGACATCTCATGATGAACGGCGCCAAGATGAGTAAATCCTTGGGGAACATCTTTACCGTTGAAGATGTCGTAAAGAAAGGTTTTGACCCCATGGCCCTTCGCTACTTTTATTTAACTGCCCATTATCGTAAACCGATAAATTTTACTTGGGAAAGTTTAACTGCCGCCCAAAACGCACTGAATGAATTACGTGTTCACGCATTAACGCATCAACCCATTCACGCATCACGCAACGCTTTATCACAAGAAAAATTGGAGAAGATAGATGCGTATGGGAAGAAATTTGATGACGCGCTCGCGGGTGACCTCAATATGCCGCAGGCATTGGCGGTGGTTTGGGAAGTCGCTAAGTCCAACATCCCCAGCTCGGATAAATACGATCTTCTCATGGATTTTGATGAGGTGCTGGGGTTGAAGTTGAATCAGGAATCAGGAATCAGGAATCAGGAAGAAATACCAGAAGATATTCAAGGCCTATTACAGGAGCGCGAGGCGCTTCGCCGCGAGAAAAAGTTTGCCGAGGCGGACCAAGTGCGCAAAACAATTGAAGAGAAAGGCTTTGTCGTAGAAGACACGCCGGACGGATCAAAAATCACTGAGAAATAGTGATAGCCGCGGCAGTGAGGCTTCGCTGGGCGATGTTGAAGCTAGCTGGATTGACCTGCAGTTCCACACGCCTGCCGGGGGAGAGGCCGCCGAGGTTGGTGTTGCCTACCACGTTCACCGTCCATTCTCCCGCAGTATTTCGGCCTTCCAGGCTCTCGGGTGCGCTGCCGGCAAACTGGAGCCCGTTGACGATCACTACCCCCTTGCTTTCATCAACTGATGTTACGACAGCGGTCATCCGCATGAGTGACGTGACGCTCGCACGCGTGCGAATGTCTTGGACGACTTCGGTGTTACTGGTTCGGTTGAGAATCGCCGTTGCCACAATGGCCGTCACGATGAGTATGACGCTTCCGAAAAAGTAGGGAAAACTGCTCGCGGCTTGTTTCTTTTTCACTTTCTCATATTGTTCCATGCCCGCCCCTCCGCTGTCAAGCGACCGGAAAGGAATTGTAAATCTCATCACGGCCGTGGCGCCAAATACATTTCTTTTTCGTCCTGACCTCATGATACAATCCCTTCCATGAACACTCATCGCCTGTTTGTGTTTGACATGGACGGGGTCTTGGTGGCAAGCGAGAAGGTATGGATGGAGACGGAGCCTACATTTCTCCATGATCTCTTTGGAAAAGAAATTGCTCGCGGTATCGGCGATACCATAGGAATGTCCATTGGTGAGATTTATAACAAAGCGGTCACGCTGGGAGCAACGCTTGATAAAAAGGAATTCGATCGGCTCTCCAACGAAGCGGCAATACGCGTTTACGGACGGTGTTCGATTTCGGAAGGCACGGATGAACTCGTTGACTATCTGTTGTCGAATCACTGGCAACTTGCGCTCCTTTCTTCTTCTCCGATGCTCTGGATCGATCAAGTCCTCGTCCGTCTCCCGTGGCGGGAAAAGCTCGCCGCGGTTCTTTCGCTTAATGAACACCACGAACTTCGGCCCAAACCAGCGCCCGATGGGTATCGATTTCTTTTGCAACAGCTGAATGCATCTCCCGAGGTGAGCGTCGCACTTGAAGATTCCAACCCCGGCATCGCCTCGGCCCGCGCCGCCGGCTTTTTCACCATCGGCTATAGGGAGCACCTGCCGGATGGGTATATTCAGGCCGCCGCCGCCGCCGCGACTGCACAAACCATGCAGGATGTTCTAGCGATCCTTGCCCGTGGTACAATCTTCTCATGAATCTCAAGGTCGGGATTGTGGGTCTACCTAACGCTGGAAAGAGCACGCTGTTTAATGCGCTTTTGAAGCGCCAAGTTGCAGAAGCGGCCAACTATCCTTTCACCACCATCGAGCCAAACGTGGGGGTCGTGCCGGTACCGGACGAAAGACTAGCAAAACTAGCAACGATAGTAGAACAAGCGGAACATGTAAAACCGCCGATGGTGCCGGCGACGGTGCAATTTGTCGATATCGCGGGACTTGTGAAGGGCGCCTCGGAAGGGGAGGGGTTGGGCAACAAATTTCTCTCCTATATCCGCGAGGTAGACATGATCGTCAACGTGCTGCGGTATTTTGAGGACGCCGGCGTGGTCCATGTGGCTGGAGACGTTAACCCCCAACGTGATCGCGACATCATTGAGACAGAGCTTATCCTTGCAGACCTCCAAACATTGGAAAATCAAAAATCAAAAAGTGAAACAGTGCAGAAGTTTACTGATACGCTTAATCGCGCAATGCCCGCGCGAGAAGTAGCGATAACGGATGAACAGAAGGTGGAGATCCGGGATTTGCATCTTCTGACCATGAAGCCGGTGCTCTACGTAGGGAATGTATCGGAGAACCAATTATCCAATTCTCAAATTATCCAATTATCCAATTATCCAATACTTCTCATCAGTGCAAAGATTGAGGCGGAGCTTGCAAGCCTTTCCGAGGAAGAGCAAAAAGCGTATCTGAAAGAATTGGGTCTTGAGGCGTCGGGACTGGATCGGCTCATCCGGAAAGCCTACGAAATGCTCGGGCTCATTTCCTTTTTGACCTGCGGTATCAAGGAAGTGCGCGCCTGGACCATCGAGAAAGACACCAAAGCTCCCCAAGCAGCAGGGGTCATCCACACGGATTTTGAGAAGAAGTTTATCAAGGCAGATGTGGTTTCCTATGAAGATTTTGAAGGTTGGAAGAAGGCCCGCGAGGAGGGAAAAGTCAGAAGCGAAGGCCGGGAGTATGAGATGCAGGACGGAGACGTTATTGAATTTAAAGTGGGAAGTTGATATCATCTCTCCCATGCGAATATATGAACTGATGCTCATTATCCGGCCGGAGGTGGAGGTATCAGAGAAAAAAGCAGAAGATATTGTCAAAAAGATCGTTGAGAAGGTTGGCGGCAAGCTCGCCTCCGTGACGGTGTGGGGCAAGAAGGCATTGGCGTTTCCGATCCGGAAGACGACGGAAGGCACGTATCTCTTAGCGACCGTTGAGGCGGACGGGCTTAAATCCGCAGATCTTGAGAAACAGGTGCGGATGGGAAGCGACATACTGAGGTTTTTGCTGACCGTGAAATGATATGGCCAGAAGTCTAAATAAAGTACAACTCATCGGGAACCTGACCCGCGATCCGGAGCTTCGCTATACGCCCAGCGGCGCGGCGGTGTGTACCATTGGCTTGGCCACCAATCGCTACTGGACGACCGAATCCGGAGAGAAAAAAGAGGAAGTCGAGTTTCACCGCGTGGTTGCGTGGAATAAGCTTGCCGAGCTTTGCAGCCAGCTTCTGGCCAAGGGACGCAAGGTCTATGTGGAAGGCAGGCTCCGTACCGCAGCGTGGCAGGCAGCTGACGGCAGCCAGAGGACCACGACGGAGATCGTCATTGAAGACATGATCCTTCTGGACTCGCGCCTGCCTGCCGGCCAGGCAGGAATTCCTGCCGCAGTTGGAGCGGGAAGCAAAGCAGCGAGCAGCGATACGCCCTCGGATGGAGGGAGCGCACCCCCACCAACTCAGCCTGCGTCGGGCGGGACCAAAAAAAGTGTGGCGCAACCCGACGTCAAGCCTGCTGATGATGCAAAAGAGGACGTCAACCCGGATGATATACCGTTTTGAATTTACAAGGTACTTCCTTGCGTACGCTAAGGAAGTACCTTAAGAAAACATTCAATGAAACGAATTCACAGATTTCAGCGCAGAGAGCGGCCGGTACCGAAAGACTGCGGATTCTGCAAAAACAAAACCGAACCGGACTATAAAGAAGCGACGGGGCTTCTCCGATTTATCACCGAGCGGGGCAAGCTTCTGGGTCGCAGTCGCACCGGCATTTGCAGCAAACATCAGCGGCACGTGACGCGCGAGGTCAAGCGCGCTCGATTCATGGCACTATTGCCGTTTGTCGTAAGAGCGTAAACGATGAAAACCCTGCCATTTTCTACCATCCGTAAATACGTTATCTTCATTGCCCTTTTTATCCTCGCCGGCGGTATCGGCTACACCCTGGGAGAGCGAAAAGTTGGCCTCACGATCGGTCCGGACAAGCGTATCGTTATCAACCAGGAAACTCCGAAGGAAACAGCAGTTGATTTTTCGCTCTTCTGGGACGTTTGGCAGCGACTCTTCCGGTATTACATTGACGCGGCCACTTTAGACACGCAGAAAATGGTCTGGGGCGCTATAACGGGCATGGTGGCATCCGCGGGTGATTCCTACACCGTGTTCTTGCCGCCGAAAGAAAACAAGGAGCTTAAAGAAGATTTGGCTGGAGAGTTTGAGGGAATCGGCGCCCAGCTGGGCATGAAGGATAACCGGATCATCGTGATAGCACCGCTCAAAGGCACGCCCGCCGAGCGCGCGGGCATCAAGCCCGGGGACTATATTCTGAAAGTCAATGATGAAGAAACCGTCTCGTGGACCGTGCCCCAGGCAGTCACTAAAATCCGGGGGCCGCGCGGGACGACGGTCAATCTCAATATCCTTCACGAAAACAGCCAGAAGCCCATCGACCTTGCCATCATCCGCGACACGATCATGGTGCCGTCGGTGGAGACGTGGGTGAAAAAAGTTGGGGAGATAGAGGAGATAGGGGGATTGGAAGATGTGAAGAAGCTTGATCAAAGCAAGAAAGTGGCGTACCTTCGGCTTTCCCGTTTCGGCGATCACACCAACGAGGACTGGGAGAAGGCAGTGAAAGAAATCCTCACCATCCAAAAGAACAATGGTACGCTTGCCGGCCTCGTCTTTGACTTGCGTAACAATCCGGGCGGGTACCTGGACGGGTCGGTGTTTATCGCGAGCGAGTTTGTGGACCGCGGTACAATCGTTTCCCAGGTCAACAGCGACGGGACCAAGCAGGAGTACGAGGTGGACCGTAAAGGAAAACTCCTGGATATTGCGCTTGTCGTTCTGGTGAATAAAGGCAGCGCGTCGGCAGCGGAAATCGTGGCCGGCGCTATCCGCGATTACAAACGGGGGAAGCTCGTGGGCGAGACGACGTTTGGCAAAGGCTCCGTCCAGACCCCCTTCGACGTTGCTCAGGGCGCTGGGCTTCATATCACGACGGGCAAGTGGCTTCTCCCCAAAGGCGACTCGATTATGAAACTCGGTGTCAAGCCCGACGTGGAAGTGGTGCTTGACGATGCTACGACCGCAACAACAGATGCCCAGCTTGCAAAAGCGGTAGAACTGCTTTTAAAATAGTCTTGTATGAAATTGCAAAAAATATTCTTAAGCATTGCAGCCTTGGTATTGGTCGTCGGTGCGGTCGTCTCTTCCGGCCAGTTTGGCCTCAACTGGCCGCGGCTCCCGCAACTATCCATACCCCAGACCGTCACCATTCCCGGCGGGGAGAAGGTGCGGGTAGTGACGGAGGAATCTATCGTCATTGATGTGGTGGATAACGTTTCCCCGGCAGTCGTGACCGTGGGCATCACCCAGACGCGCCGAATCGGCGACATGTTAGAGTTTAATCCCTTTGATCCGTTTTCTCCGTTTCAACGACGGCCGGGGAAGTCTCAAAAAATTGAGCAGGATATTGGCAGCGGATTCATCGTGGAGGGCGGTTTGGTCGTGACCAACAAGCACGTGGTATCCGTCTCCGATGCGACGTACCGCGTGATTACCAAAGATGACAAAACCTACGAGGTCAAAAAAATCTACCGCGATCCGAGTAATGATTTGGCGATATTAAAGATTGAATCGAATGGATTACCGACCGTCGAGATGGGCGACTCGGACAAAATTAAAGTGGGCCAGATGGCTATCGCCATCGGGACGGCCCTGGGTGAGTTTCGCCATACGGTAACGACGGGGGTCATCTCCGGCGTGGGCCGCGGGATTGAGGCAGGGAGCCCCTTCGAAGGATCAGCGGAACGGCTGGATAACGTCATACAGACGGATGCGGCGATTAATCCCGGTAATTCCGGTGGCCCCTTACTTAATTCCTCCGGACAGGTGGTGGGAGTCAACACTGCAGTCTCCTCGGAGGGTCAAAACATCGGCTTTGCGCTCCCGATCAACGTGGTCAAAGAAGCGCTAACCAACTTCAACGCCACAGGCCAGTTTAACCGGCCGTACCTTGGGGTGCGCTACCAGATGATACCCAAGCAAACGGCCATCCTCAACGACATCCCCGAAGGGGCCTACCTCGCCGAGGTGGTAGAGGGCAGCCCGGCAGACAAGGCCGGGCTTGAGGTCGAGGACATCATCACCAAATTTGACGGCCAAAAGCTTTCTGATGAAAACGATTTAGCAAAAGCGATCAGCAAAAAAAAAGTGGGCGATACCGTGAGCCTCACCGTCTGGAGGGATGAAAAAGAGATTGAAATTAATGTGACGCTGGGGAATCAGGATGGTCAGTAACCTCTCCTGATCTCCCGTAACCCCTCCCGACCTCCCCTTAAAGTAAGGGGAGGAGGAAAAGTATACCCCCTCTTACTTTAAGAGGGGGAGAGGGGAGGAATTCTTCCCCCCCTCTTATTTTAAGAGGGGGTAGGGGGAGTTACGAGTCAGTGGGAGTTAGCTATGCGCTTCTTCATGAATGACCCCTCTATCAAATCCCGCCGCCGACTCCTGCGAAAACACCAAACTGATGCAGAAGCGCGTCTGTGGAGCAAACTTCGAAACAAGCGGTTCCTAGAGATCAAGTTTTTCCGTCAATACAGCGTGGGTGCATATATTCTCGACTTTTATGCGCCCTCAATCAAGCTCGCGATCGAATTGGACGGTAGCCAACACGCAGAACAGAAACAACGAAGCTATGATGTGCGACGTAGCGCATATCTTGAGGATTTCGAGATACGAGTCCTTCGGTTTTGGGACAACGAGGTATTGACGAACATCGACGGCGTGGTGGAAATTATATCTTCCTGGGTAACCCCTCCCGACCTCCCCTTAAAGTAAGGGGAGGAGGAAAAGTATACCCCCTCTTACTTTAAGAGGGGGAAGGGGGAGTTACGACTTGGGTCAGGGGGAGTTACTCCGTGTGAGCAAGAAGTGCTTCTGTTACCTTCTGTAACTTTCCATTAACTATATCTTCCAGATTGTGCCATGATTTTTGCAACCTGTGGTCGGTAACGCGGTTTTGGGGATAGTTGTAGGTGCGGATTTTTTCGGAGCGCATCCCGCGGCCAATAATATTTCGCTGATCGCTTACTGTCTGCTCGCGCGCAAGAAGCTCACGCTCCCAGAGCTTCGCCCGAAGGAGTGATAGAGCAACTTGCCGGTTTTGAAACTGATCCCGTTCCGTCTGGCAGGTGACGACGAGGCCGGTTGGTTTATGCCGCAGTCTGACGGCACTACTGACTTTATTGACGTTTTGACCGCCCTTGCCGCCGCTTCGGAAAAACTCCCATTCTAAATCATCGGGTTTGACGGAGACTTCGTTTTCCGGAATGTCCGGCAACACCGCAACGGTTGCCGTCGAGGTATGGATCCTGTCGTGGCGCTCGGTCGTTGGGATTCGCTGCACGCGGTGGGTGCCGGCTTCATACTGAAGTTTGGTGAAAGCGCCTGCCCCTCGCAGTCGGATAACGAAGTCATCAATGGTCTCCACCTTCCACCCAAGCGAACCCGCGTAGCGCGTGTACATGCGCAAAAGATCTCCGGCCCATATCTTGGCCTCATCACCTCCCGGTCCGGGACGGAACTCCAATATCGCAACGTCGGTGTTCATTATCGCAAACCCATCAGCATTTCTTTGAGGGATTTCGGTGCATTTCTGGCGGCTTCCTCTTTTTCCTTCTTTTTTTTCTTTTTATCGGCAACCGTTGCGGCCATTTGCGCGCCGACTTTTTGCTTGGCCTGGAAGCGTTCGACCCTTCCCAGCGTGTCCACGTACTTCATCTCGCCGGTGAAAAACGGGTGGCATTTGGCGCAGATATCCACTTTGATCTCCGGTTTGGCCGCGCCAACGGTAAACCTATTGCCGCACGCGCAGCTGACCTTCGCTTGCGGATACCACTGGGGATGAATGTCTGATTTCATAAGAATCGCATTGTAGCATATTTTATTGACTTTTGCAGAGAGAGAGTACCATATCGGTTCAGGAGGTGGATATATGTTTCATGAAGGAGTGATGAGGCCTACTGATGTCATTGCGGCGCTTGCAGAAATGGAAGAAGAGCCAGATGATTGCGTTTTATATGACCGTCTTGAGGAAGGAATGGGATCGATAATATTTCTTATACCAAATATAAAAGATCGAGTTGCAGCAACAAATACGGCTCTAACTCAATTGGCGGAAATTCACGTGGTTGCTTGTACAGATCCTACTCATAGAAAAACTGTATTGAACATGGCAGGTATTCCTACGGATTGAATTTGACAAAATTACGCCATGGCGTAATTTTGTCAAGCGTGGGTGACGGAATCAAACATGATCAAACTGTGTATTGTAAAACGCATGATAAAAACACAAAAAATTCCACTTATAGCGTTTCTGCTTGGATTCTTAAAGGGTCGGGAGGGAAGACAGCTGTTGTTCCGTAGACAACGAGAGCAATTGCCCCACGAATGACCGATGGTATTGCTCCGGGAGGCCAGTTCGATTTTCGGTGATTATCAAGGCTCTCTAAGACAGCTTGGATGGCCTGTTGCCGCAACGCCGCACAGCCGAGTACAGCAGCCGTCCCCGGCGGAAACAGATGGTGTGCGCCGGTTAACGCAAGGTTTGTGAGCGCGTTTTCCGGATTAAGGATGATGGCAGCGTACACTTCATCACACAGCTTCTGAAGTTGAATAGGACTACAGTAAAACCGTTTGGCAATTACTGACATGATGCCCTGCAGACGGTCGCATGCAGTATCGCTAAAAAACGGCAATGCAAACGTCGCCGCTTTTCTCACCGTGCGAAGTGCTGCATCAACTGTCGCCTCAACGGTGAAGCGATCTCCGGTGTGCGCACCGCGCTGAAAATTAGCTAGTGCTTCCGGTGAAAAACCAACGCATGGCGGAATCGATGGCAGATCAACACAGAGGGTACCGTTTGCAAAATGAACAGGAGCCCGCAGCGCATCGACGTTGGATGTCCAGTCCGCCGTTCTCCGTTGGTGGGGATGGTGAAGCGGCGCCACAAAGACTGCATCAGTACTATATTGCCGTGTACCGATGCCCAATGGTGATTTCCCATCTACCGGAACTCCGATCATATCTGTAGTCCTCAAAACCGTTATCAGCGGCAAATCAGAGCGCTCCGGTGCACCCTTCATGCCAATGGAGATCGTGTCTTCCGGTTTGAGTGCAGCATATGCCTCTCGCTCGTATGGTGTGAGTCGTCTCGATTGCGGCGGGCCGACTGGTTGGCTGAAGATAACACCACCAGCATCCGCACCTACAGCCGAAAGTGCAGTGGTCAATAATCCTTTTAGATCGTGTTTATTTCCATCTATGACTATGTCGCAGGCGCCGATCGGCGGTGTCAGAGGTTCCTCCGGCAAAGCCGGAAAAGGACCACACGATGTTGCCATGCGGCTTGCATGGACTGCGCTACGTGCCTCGACGATACGATCCCTTCCGCCTGGCAGCAAGTGGGCATCCAACACACCTCCGCGCACTGCTGGATGCAATCCTAATTTACGTGCAGCTTCGATGACAGTACCTGTTGCGTATCGGAGCACCCGGTCCGCTTCGCTCGATGAATGACTGAAAAAAAACGGGTCAAGCTCTATGCATGTATGGTGCGCTTCTGTTTCCATAGGCTAAAGGATTTGAAATCCGTGCTTTTTTACCGAAACAAGTTCAAGGGCTTGAAGCTTTGGGATAGTGTGTAGCTTCCGTCTGATCCGCGACATCGCCTGGTCCAGCGCCCAATCGGAGAATTTATCCAGATACTCTTCTTCTCCCCAGATGATTTGGGCAAGGCGGTCGCGATTCAACGGCGTGCCGTGTAAAGCAACGAGCGTCGTAACCACGAGTTTTTCGCGTTCGGAGAATGATTTGGATGCAAGCACCGCGGCTTTCAGCCGTCTCGTTGAGCGGGCGGGAGTTGTCAGGTAGCGCGCGATAAACGAACTTCCTATCTCCCAGCCGGAGGATGTTTGGCGCAGAAACCCCATAGCTTCCAAATGACGTAGCTCGCCGTCATCGTGTAGGCGTTCATTGTTGGCGATTCGGGCGAGAATAGTGTGCTGTTCGTTTGTCAGGCGCGCGAGAAATAGCCTCATTTGGACGGTAAAATCCGGGTGCGTCGGGACGATCGCCCGGATTTCCTCCTCCCTTTTGAGTTTTTCTTTGACGGCGAGCCGGGTGGCGGCTTTGCCAAGAAGGAGGATACCGCCGGCGGACCTGGCGAGCCAGTCTTTGGCTTGGCGGCTCAACCGGTACTGCCAGCGATTGAGCCAGTAGCTTATGAGGTGGAGCGTTTCTTCATCCGTATAGACGGTCGGCCGGATGATGTTTTGGAAAAGGGACCGGAAGGGTGCTACAAGCATAAAAAAATCATCTTCGTTCCACTTCATGTCCATGACGATAATGAAATGGATGTGGTTGGGGGCAAGGTAATACGTCCGCTGGGCCAAATTCAGAACGCGGCAGAGGGCTTCATCGGTGAGGCTTTCTGAAATATTGAGGAAAAATACCGGGTGAACGCCGTCTTTCAGACAGCCGTGGATGCCGGAAGCAAGCGTGGAGAAGTTGGCGTTGCCGGTTACCGGCAGATCGAGTCCGGCAAGAAACTGGCCGGTGAGGGCGTGTTCGTCATCGCCGAAAACATCGTGATGGCTGAAGGTATACCGGTTAGCTTGTCGTTTGAGGATCCGGCGCCGGTCAGCGGCGGCTCGCTCCCAGAGGATTCGGATATTGTGGTCGCGACCCCACAGCGGAGGGCACAGGATCACCGCGTTTTCTGACAATGTCAGCGGCTCGTAGAGCCTTTCGGCAAGCTTCTCGTAGAAGCGTTCCGGCAGGGGATACTGGTTCGGCGAAGCGTTACTGTCAGCCATACTGTCAGGATTCTAATACTCTTCTCGCTATATTGCAAATATCCTGACATGCAACGTCAAGCAGGATTGCTATCCGTACTCCATAATTAGCGCATCCTGCCGCTATTTGTAAAGGGGGTGAAGTATCATGACGACGCTAGCAGATGCCAAGAATCAATTACTCGATGTATTCCGTACAGGAATGACAGAAGAAGAATTCGTGCAGGCTGAAGCGTTACTGGAATTTCGGCTTGGTAAGCTTGAGAGTGAGGCTGGTCAAGTAGCGTATTGTGAAGGAGCCGTTGCAGCACTTTCGACTTTCTATGAAAAACGAGTTATGTTTTCAATTGGTGACGCAGATCCGAGTGTGCTTCGAGAAGTACCACCAAGTCAATGGCCAGGTTTGCTTGCCGGAATGGAAGCGGCAAGAAGGAGGTAGGTCTTATGAAGTACAGAAAGTTGAAGATCGTTGATGGCGGCAATGTACTCTTTCTTTTTGGAGTGCTTATTGATGAACCCGGAGAAGGCCTTTTTGTGGTTGACCGTACCGAGGGGGAAATACGGGAGGGAGGAGATTTCCTCGCTCAATTTTCAGAGGATACTGATGATGCGACTATTGTAGAGTGGATAAAAAATAATGGATTATCAAGCCACCTAAACCCAGAGTATCGGTAAAATACCACCTCCGGTGTGTGGCAGATTTGATCATATCCTTGGAGGGTCAGGAATTGCGATACATGCATGTCCCTGTTGCCTCAAACGTTCAAGAACACCTTGCATAAACGGTTGATCTGCGTGGGGTACGACAGGACTCGGAACCAAAGCGAGCGCGGTATAATCAGTAAGGAGATTGTCTGTTTGCGCTGGTTCAATAGGTACGATGTGCTCTATGTTCGGACCGGCAACAACTGCGCCGGCGCTCACACCGATATACCAAACACCTCGCTCTATGCATGGTTTGATAGTCCGCGCAAAGTCGGTCCGTTGCATTTGTTCTAGAAGGTATTGAGTGTTCCCTCCGGCAACCACAATGGCGCCTGCGCCTCGAAGTGCTACAAGAAGCTCTTCTTGTTGCATAGCAGCTAAATCAATTTCGGTGAACGGAATATTGTGCGTACGAAACCATTGTCTATACCCTTCCAAAAAAGCCTTACGTTCATCTGGGTAATTGTTTGCTGCAGTGGGAATAAATAGTATGTGCTCCAGTTTCTCCGGCGGTACAATTTCTAAAAGATGTTCCAAGGCTTCAAATCTTGAAGCAAGAAATACCCTCCCGTGTACATAGAAGGGCTTTTCGGCTGTTTTGAGTTTTATTTCAGGGGTCATATTTTGACCATAAAAAAAACCTCTCGCGGGCGAGAGGTTTATGCTGCGTTTATCTATCTCTCTACCCACGATACACCCCTCCATGGAGGAGAAGGCGTGCGTGGGACAGGAGAGATGGATGAATGCTGGATTTCATAAGAATTGGATTATAGCATGATCTAGCCGTGGCGGCGACGCTTCTGTCTGCGTTTATGCTCCGCAATCACCACACCGGTGGCGATGACGGAGGCGCCCAGGATGAAGGGCGTGGTGATTTTTTCGCCGAGCCAGAGGAGGGAAAGGGGAGCGGCCCAGATGGGGAAGAGGTAGTTAAATACCGCGACTTCCCCAACTTCAATCGTCTTCATCGCAACTTTTTGTAAGGTATAGGCGAGCGTCCCCGAAAGAAACGCCATGTAGAAAACCCCCAGGTGCGCCGAAAGCGGGGCGGCCATTATGGTCGTTATCACTTCCTTGATTGAATACGACGCGAGAAGAAACGGGATGAAAATAACGAAGCCGATCATAAAGGAAATGTTGGTCAGAGCGATTGCCGGCACGCGGTCCCGAAGCGAGACTTTGGCAATCACCGTGCCGATGGCGTCGGATAGAAGCGACGCGAGGATCAAGAGGTTCCCTTCAAACGATATGATTGCGTGACTGTTGCCGCCCACGATCGGGCCAACAGAAACGATAAGCGTCCCCAGGAGCGCAAGGAGTATACCTACCCGCTCCGGCTTGGTGATATGTTCTTTAAGGAGGATCATGCCGGCGATTGCTATCATAATCGGTCCGGTAGCAGAGATGACGGTGCCGGTAAGTGATGTGGTTTTATCAAAACCAAAAAAAAGAAGTCCAAGTCCCAACGGAACAGCAAGGACGCTGTGGAGGATGATGTGGGGGATCGTGTTGCCATTCACCCTGAACTTCGGCGGCCGGATTGCCCAGAGAGAAGCACCCAACGCCGATGCAAGCGCGAAGCGGTAGGTGAGGAAGATAATCGGCGGAAATGACGAGAGAGTAAACTTGATGACCGGCCCGGCCACTCCCCAGATGATAGAGACGAGAAGCAGGAGGAGGTAGGCAGTGAGGCGATGGTTCATGGCAGATTTTGGAAGTAACGCCCCCTAACCCCCTCTTATTTTAAGAGGGGGAATGGGGGAGTTAGGCGTTTGTAAGCTTTTCTATGACTTCTTCAACCGTCAGTTCTTCTTGAGTTTTTACTTTCATGTCTTTGAGTTTTACGACCCCACGTTGAGCCTCATCAGGACCCTGAATTACGACGTATGGAATTCCTTTGCGGTCGGCGTATTTGAGCTGTTTATCAAGTTTGGCGGTGGGGTCCGTGTATAGTTCTGTATGTATCATACCTTGGCGAAGCTGTTTTGTTGCCGCGATTGAGGAGTCAAGCGTATCAGGAGAAAACACCGTAACAAGTATTTGTGCTCCTGTCGAGAGTTCAGGAATGAGGTTGCATTGCTGGGCCGCTTCAAGTGTTCGGTCAAATCCTAACCCAAAACCGGTCCCGGGAATTTTGATACCCGCAATCGTTTCGATAAGTTTGTCGAAGCGCTCGCCGCCCAACACCGATCCGCCGGAAAATCCGGGAATTTCAATTTCCCAAATCGGGCCGGTCGAGTAGGAGAACGATCGTGCAATCGTCGGATCAAAAACATACCACGAATCCTCAAAACCGTAGGCTTTGAGATAGGTGAGAATTGTTTTAATGGTGTCGTTTGGTTGAAGATTTTCCACGGTGGCCAAGTATCGTTTCGCATCACCGCTACTTATTCCTCTTTTTTCCATATCCTTTATGACTCCATCCTTACCGATTTTTTTAATCTTATCGATTGCGACGATTGCCGCGTAGGGGAGACTGGTGAGAAGTTGGCGATCATTGATACGCGCAACGGCTTGGGGAAAGCCAATGCTTCGATAAATATCCAGAGAAAGCGCGATGATTTCAGCGTCAGCAAGAGGTGTCTCAAGCCCGAAGATATCCGCGTCACATTGAAGAAACTCACGGTAGCGGCCTTTTTGAGGATTTTCCGCGCGGAAGGCTGGTTGCATTTGGTAGCGCTTGAATGGCATCGGGATTTGCTGTGCGTATTGTCCGACCACTCGACTAGCAGGAACTGTTTGGTCATAGCGAAGCGCGACGTCGCGTCCGCCGGGGTCTTTGAATTTGAAAAATAATTTTTCATCCTCGCCAATCTGACCGGCAAAAAGCTCCAGTGGCTCAAGCGTAGGGGTTTCCAGCGGATCGTAGCCCCACTGCTCAAAGACCAGCGTAATTTTTTCGCGCAGCCATTTACGTTTGAGCGCCTCTTTGGGTAAAAAATCCCGAAATCCCTTGAGCGGTTGTGGTGTGATAGTTGACATATATCCTCCTCTTTGCTATACTTTCATTTGCAGTCGTAAGACTGCTTCAATCGCCCGTTGTAAAAGACGGGCTTTTTAATGCCTTGCAATGGCCTCTTTGATTTTTTTCAAATCCAGATAGTAATGAGCACGCTCCACAAGCTCTCGAGACACGCGATATTTCGTTGAAACGACAATAACCTTCTTTTTGTGTTTTCGGAGCAATTCTAATGTATATGCAAAGTCGCTGTCACCGGAGAAAAGTACGACGGTGTCGTATGTTGATAATGCTATGGCGATATCAGTGGCGATTTCCACGTCAAAGTTTGCCTTTCTTTTATTGTTTTTGAGGATTTTCAACGGTTTTGTTTTTACCGTATACCCTTGCCTGATGAGTGAGTTTCGTAGAGCGACATGATTTGGGTCGCGAAACGATACGGTATAATAGCCCAAGTAGATGAGCGTTTCTCCAGAGCTTAGCATGCGGCGAAGTTTCTTGTAGTGAATTTTCCATCCAAGTTTTTGCACAGACTTTTCTGCGTTTGCTGCGTCAATGAAGACGGCAATTCTATTGACCGGCAGTAACCAGCCGGGCAAAAAATCCCGAAATTCTTTGAGTGTCTGCGGTGTGATCATAGGATAGTCATTTCTTTTTTGGACTTTGATAGTAGTTCAATTCCATCTTTCTTCAAGAGTACCAAATCTTCGATGCGGATGCCATAGGAGCCTTCCTTATATATAGCAGGCTCAACCGTGACGACCATACCCGGTTTGAGTGAGGCATCTTTTTTGATAGTCAGCCTTGGCGCTTCATGAATATCCAATCCCACGCCGTGGCCGAGGGAATGCGGGTAGGCGGGGAAGCCTGCCTTTGCAATAACTTCCCGCGCAATGCGATCAGCTTTCGCGCTGGAACGTTCTTGAAAGGTCTCACCCTGCCAGGCAGGGTGAGACCTTTGTAGGTACTCCAACGACTTTTTTTGCGCGTTCACCACCGTCTCATACGCCCGCTTCCACTCATCCTTGGGTTTGCCCACAAACACCACCCGCGTCATATCGCTACAGTAGCCATTCACTTTTGCGCCAAAATCGAGCAAAACTACATCTTGTTTCTGTAATGTTATGTTTTGCTCGCCCTGAGCGGAGTCGAAGGGCCTCCTTTTGTTATTTGTATTGTAATGCGGCTGGCTCGTATTTCTCCCAAATGCCACGATGGGGGAGAAGGCGAGGCTTACCCCGCGCGATCGAATAAATGACTCAATCTCCCAAGCGATTTTGTTTTCAGAAACACCGGGCTTAATTTTTTTGAGAATACATTCAAAACATTCATCAGCAATTTTTGCAGCCCTCCGGATGTTTTTAACTTCATCTTTCCGCTTGATCATGCGCAGTTCTTCAACCCTGCCTTGCGTCGGGACAGGCATCACATTTTTATGCACGTGCATAATTTTGTGATACTCGGCAACCGTTAGATCATTTTCCTCAAAGCCAAGACGCATGTCAGGGTGCAACCCTGCCAGAACTTCAGCAAACTTCTTCGCAAACGGCTCTTCGCGGGAGATTTC
>JACQHE010000041.1 GCA_016199185.1 Candidatus Gottesmanbacteria bacterium | reverse complement strand
TCGCAGGCGTTGTTTACACCCGTCCACCGGCAGCCGCCGCGCTCGCAGGCAGCCTTCATCGAGGCCGTATCGCCGCCGCCTCCCCCGCCTCCGACACAGCTGCAGCTTGCCATGTCCCACCATCCCGCGCCGCACCCGCCGGCAGGGATGGGCCGGTCTTTACACTGGGACTGATACTTTTTGTACTCATCTGCTGATGATTTGCACTCGCCGCTTGAATCCTGGTATTTCCCCTCGCCGCAGTTTTTTTGCTCGATACATTTTTGTCCGTTCCACCAACTGTTGGCGCCGCACCCCTGGGCAGGCGGCGGATTATACTCTTCGCATTTGCCGTCGCGGAACACCTTGCCCTGCGGGCAGTAGGAGGGCGGGGTGATGGGGCTGGGGTAGCCGCCGCCACCGGTCATGTAGTCGGGGCTGCAGTAGCCGCCCCGGCCGGTGCCGCGATCGGTTTCCCAGTGATAGCCGCCGGGACAGCTTCCCGGAGAGGGAAGGTACTGGGTGACCCCGGGCCCTGACGGATTTTCCGGATAACATGCTCCGCCGGCCCCAAGCCTGCGGTAGTTGGGCGGACAGGGCGTTTCGCCGCTCCCCGTACCCGAGGAAAGCGACTGGTACACCAGATCCGGCACACAGTACCCGCCGCCGGGCATGAACGGGACGTTCACCCAGTGGGACTCCCGCGAACAACTGGCCGCAACCGGCGAGAGAGGAGCAGTTTTGTCTGCCGTGCCGAAGCGATCACCCAGCGTAAGGATCCTGCTGTAGGCCGGATCATTTGCTGCCGTGGGGTTACTGGCGACCAAGCCACGCACGTATTGCATATCACCCTCGGTAGGCTTCATGCGCTCGACGAGCTCGGTATATTTCTGCTGCTCCTCGGGACGGTACTTAAAGTAGGCGGCCGCTTCCAAAAGATCCGGCCGGAACGTGGCCTGAAGCTCCTCCATGCGTACCATCGGCGCCCACCACGAGCGGATAGACGGCGGCACGAGGTCACCGGCTTTATAGGTTTTGGCAAAATCCTGCACCGCAGCCACCGTCGTTTCATCAGGCCGGTCTTTTTCTAAACTTGCCAACTCACGGAACTTGCGTACTTCCACGGCACGGGCAAAGCCCGCGGGGTAATAGGCGGCGGCGGCTTCGTCAAACTTTTTGACATCCGCCAAAGGCACCACACGGTTGTCGGCGAGCTTTCGAAATTCACTTCTGGCATCCCGGCGGCTCGTCGCCGAGACAATTTTCGTAATCTCTTCTTCGGAAAGAAGTCCCTGGGCTTTGTAGGCCTGGAGCCGCGCGATCATCTCCTGGGGCACCGCCGGCCGGCCGGACGCATCGGCAACACGATCAACGATCTCCTCGGCTTTGACGATGGCCGTTTGGATGTTGGCAGCCGCTGCTTCGGGAACTTTCAGGCTCACCTCTTCAAGCGTGAGCATGTGCTTGGCGACTTCTTTGTCAGTTTCCAGCATAAGCGGCGTTACTTCAGGTTTGCCTTGAAGTGACTCCAGGGTCTTGGCTTGATCAGCCATGGTGCGCTCGTAGGATGACACCAAGACTCTCACCGCATCCGTGTTGCCCGCCTCGGCCATGGCATCAAGCTCGCTGGTCCTTTCCCCGCCGATGGCAAGAAGCGTGTCAGCACGTTTGACGGGGTTGCCGGTTGCCAGAACCAAGGCGACGTTTTCCTCCATCCTTTTGAGGAAATAGAGAGGACTTGTAGGCGTCATGTCGCGAGTGAATGCGAGGAAATAGCCGCCGAACTCTTTGTAGTCTTTGTAGCTGGGCGCGCTCTCGCCGCTTGGGCTTGACTCCTGGGCAAATACCCCCAAAACCTGCGGTTCGTCGTAGAGGTTGTAGTCAAAATACTGCCGGGGGGAATCGATGGCAAAGGCTACTCCCGAAGAAAATACCCAAAGGAGGAGGCAGACAAGTGTTTTATAAAGTGTAGAAAAACGCACAACTCTACTCCCTTACATTTCAGTAAACGCGAGAAACGAACGGTTGTCAAGGGGGGAAAACTTGACAACTTTCTTGACAACTATTACTATATAGTTGTATGAATTCTGGGCAACTAGAACAATTAATGGTAGAACAAAATCCTCAGTGGCGGCAGGGCGACGTTTGGGTGGAAAAACTTTTTTTACAAAGAGACATTTTTGGCAAGCTATACGAAAACCTGACGAAAAACAGGTTGATAATAGCGGTGAATGGTCCGCGGAGAATAGGGAAATCTTATCTTCTCAAACAATTCATTGCGAAACTTATACAGTCTGGTCAGGCTTTGGCGTGCAATACGTTATATATCTCTTTTAGTGCCTCAACGGACGAAAAAGAAATTGTCCGACAGATAATAGATTTGTTTCTGACAAAATATGCGGACAGAACCCGACCTGCATTTGTCTTTTTTGACGAAGTGCAATATTTGGCATGTTGGCCGGATCAAGTAAAAGCGATCTATGATTTAGAGCTGCCCATAAAATTTGTGGTTACCGGTTCTACATCGCTATTTTATGGCCAAAAAACCCGTGAGTCATTGTTGGGACGGATTGAAAAGCTGGCCTTAGGGGTGATGAATTTTAAAGAGTATTTACGCTTTAAGGGTCTGTCGCAGACCGTTGGGAATAGGGCCGATTTTTTGACAAATTTATCTCTTTTTAGGACGGAGTTCTGCCATTTCTTGTTTGGGGGACAGTTGCCGGAATTGGTAATACATACGGATATTGAGCCTGCCAAATATCTCAGGGATATGGTGGAAACGTTAATAAACTTTGACGTTGCGTATTTGTATGCCAAATTGGATCGGACGTTGTTTAGCAATTTGGTAAAAAGCCTAAGTTTTAGTCTGGCTTCGGAATTCTCGGTCAATAAAACTGCCCAGGAACTGGAATCAGATAGACCGACGATCTCGTCCTATGTTCAGATACTTGGAGAGATTGGCTTGTTTGTTCCTTGTTTGAACGGCTATTTCCGGCGGATGCGGGCCAAGCTATCGGCTGTCAAAAAGATGTATAGTCTCAATACGAATTTGTCTTTGGCGGTAAACGGTTTTGACAAAAGTTATCTGAATGACTCTCGGGTATTGGGGGCGTATGCAGAAAATTATGTTTATATGCGGCTGGCGGATATGTATGACCGGAAAATCGAGTATTATTCTGATCGTAAACGGGAAGCCGACTTTTTGACCGCAGATATGGTGTGGGAAGTAAAATATGGCGTGGCGGGAGATACCATAAAATATGAACAGATTGCCCAAAAACTCCATCGGAAATTAACGATCGTGACCGAAAACGAATGGGACGAAGAAGGCCAGATCCGTAAACTGCCGATTTACTTACTGTAAGGTGGGCACGCAAGATTTAGGGGTTGATCCACAGATAATTGTATATTTCCAGACATCCTCCCTCGCATAAAAGGCTTGTCTCAAGTCCTTTTCCAGCGGCACTCCCTCAATAGACGGTCGCCATTGCTTTCTCTCAAGATCAAAGTACCATCCCGAAAGGGCCATATATTCAGCAAGGAAAACCTCCGGATCGGCAAAGTCTGCTCTTTTCTCTTCCAAGCTTGTAACTTCGTTATAAAAACCAAAATATCTGGCGCTTGATGTATCCGTTCCGTAAATTCCTTCATTAATGTGAGCCAATTCGTGTACGATTATCGATTTAAACTTCAAGGGTAACTCTCCACCAGCAACCTTCATATTCCTATGGGTCACAAGGACTACACCGATTGACACCAAAATTGAGGAAGACTTTTACATGTTTCATAAATATGAAATACGCTTTCAGGAGTCCACTCAACATCCTTTTTGCTAAAAAACCTCAGATCATAACCATGTTCCTGTTCAAACTGAGCTGCATAGAAAGAAAGGTCGTAGTCAGGCGAATCGATCTTTTCAATATCAACTTCCTCTATGTAATCTCCAAGATAATCCGTTATTTCTCCTCCTTTTGGTTTTAGCGTGCACAGGTTTTGCTGACATTCTCTTCCGGGACCGCATTCTCCGACGCGAATTAAAGTGTTATTTGGCAAAATTTCATAAACTGGGTTGTCCGGTTTTTTTCTTCTTGTCATCGCCTCCGCTACCGCCCGCGCCGCGGCGCACCCCGGCCCTCCTTTACCCGTACTGCTGCCCAGAACCGTTCCGTCGGCGGCGTAGGCTTTACGGACAAAGCCGTATGTGATATCGTCAAAACCGATGGAGTCATTTGGCGTACTGTACATCTGGAAAGAGCCGGTGTTGACCACATCCCAGTTCGGTCGACTGTCTAATATATTGGATAATGCAGGGAATGTGTTCTTGGCGATCTTGGTATTATCACCAATAATCGGTGGTGTTGACATGGTCAACTGGTTTGGTATAGTGATAGGGTCGCTTATGACCGGTGGGTCATGGTTTATAAGTTTATTGCTTGCACGGAAAGGAGAACTATGAGTAACGCCTTCCTCACCACCTATATTCTGGCCGGTATCTTTGTCATGCTCTTTGCCCTGGTCGCTGCCATCCTCGCCATCCCCGGTCCCAAACGGGATACCAGTCGGTACCCGTCTGGATACCGACGCCCCGCCAAAAAATGAGCCGCGTTCCGCCGCCAGTTGCGACCGGCCGGGCAGGAAGCCGGTTCCACTGCCGCTTCAGCAACCGGCTTGAGTGCCGCCTCCAGTGCCGTCACGTGTTGACCTTCAAGCGTACCCTCGCCTTCATCTGTGCCGTACACCGTGATGAGCTTGCCATACTGGAGTGTGTTGTCCGGCGCGACGAAGCGCTTTCCCGGTGCCACCTTATGGGAGACACCCAGATCGCGAAGAAGCGCAGTGAGCTCTCCTACCACTCCATCAAAGTCCTCCAATGTTGCACTAACGTGGAGTTTATATCCTGCTTGTCCTCGATCTCCATTTGATAACACTACGTCGTAGTATCTTCCCTTTGTCCTGCCGTCGGGATCGTAAAGCCACAGTTGCTCTCCGTCTTTCCGATACCCATAGGTCCGTACAAGCTCCTCGGCGATCGTCCCCACGCCGCCGTACTCACCTAATATATCAAGCGTGATCGTCTCGTCCAGTCCTGAACTCACCATGTGGATTGTTGCATCATGGTCAAGGACTGTCGGACCGGTGATTGTTGTGCCATCTATTACGACACGCACTGCCCCAGAAAGCGGTTTGACAACCATGCGCTGCGTTGCTTGGTCGAAATACACGACGACATGCTGGACTACGAGCGGATATTCCTTATTCGGAATAGCGGTACGCATATACGGTCCGGGAGGCATTTCTTCTGTCTGCCCGCTGCCGCCGCCAGCGCCGGGGAGTTTTGTCAAGCGCCGTATTATGTGCCACAATTCCATTCCCTACGAAATTGTGGGTGCCTTCGATTTCGATGTCAAAGACTTCCTCTCTCCCTACTTTTTCGATGGAGGTGATTTTTTCAAACTTCAAAGAATCTGAACCTAAAACCGCTATCTCCATGCCGGGGGTGAGGAAGCGAACTTTGGTCCACACCCACGCTTGATAC
>JACQHE010000040.1 GCA_016199185.1 Candidatus Gottesmanbacteria bacterium | reverse complement strand
ATTAAAGAAAGGGGGAGAAACACCGGCCGGACCTGGGGCAAAAAGCCCAAAAGAAGGGCCAATACGAAATGTTTTCGGGTAAGGAGAAGTGCGCTTATCAGCGTGACGAAAAATATCGTCACCACTTCAGACAAGAGCACCCCCACGTATCCGGCACTGAAGGGGTTAAAAAGGTAGAGAACAAAAGCAAACCATGCTGGCCCGGTCTCTTGGAATACTTTTTTCGCTATCCAATACACGAGGAAGGCCGTCACGGTATCGATGACCGCATGAAACAGCGTCCACGGGAGGGGCGACGTCACGCCGAAGAAATAGATGAGCGGCGCAATAATCAGCGGATACCCCCAGAGCCGATACAGATCCGCATGAAGTCCGTTCTTCAAAATCCCAAGCGCATAGCCGTAGTATTCCTCCTGGTCATAGACAAACGGCTGGGGCACAAGAGAAACAACCCAAAGGCGGAAGAGGACGCCGATGCAAAACAATCCGATGAGGAGCGTGATGTCTTTGCGTTTCATGAAGCAAGTATCTGCTTGGGAGTTTTGGCGCGCACCGGAAGTTTGGCAAAATCGCGGTCATAGGTAACGAACGTAACACCGTCAGGCACTTGTGTCGCGATGAGGCAATCAGTAAACTTCACGGCTGTTTTTCTCCAAAAACTAAGCGCTTTTTTGATATTTGTCGTCTCTTTTATGGTCATGTTGCGCATCGCCACAATCCGATCAAGCGCATCTTGTACCCGAACTGAAGGAAATCCGTAGTTTTTTTGAAGCACGTAAGAGCATTCAAGGAGTACGACAGATGACGTATACGGTATCAATACCCCCTGTTGCACCTGGTCCAATAGAGACCGAACACTCGCATGAACAATCTCATCCTCCGGAACAAAAAACCGGATAAATATATTCGTGTCCAAAAATACTTTCATCGGGAATAATCAATGTAGTCCCTTATTTTATCGGCGGGAATAGGATTCTTCACACGAAACGCGCCAGCCAGATCCAATATGCTCTTGCCTTTGCGTTTCTCGATAATGATCCGCCCCGCATCGGCGCGGATGCGTACCGGGCCATGATGGGTAAATCCGGCCTTTTGCCTGATGGCCACCGGAAGGTGGATCTGAAATTTGGAGGTGATGGTTGCCGTAACTTCCTGCATACCAATAGCAAGTCTATAACAATATAAATACATTGTCAATACGAATTACATGGTATTGTCACTTTACTTCAAATACCGGAACCAATCCTTGGTGGCTTTCTTAATCGTCGCCGGAGTCCAGACCGGAGCATCTTTCCAGTCGTTGATGTGCGCGAGAACGATTTTTACTCCTTCTTCAAAAGAAATTTTTGGCGACCAGCCGAGTACTTTTTTTATTTTGGTGATATCCGCCTGCGTCACCTCCGGCTCGCCGGGGCGCTTGGGGATGTGGACGCGCCTTTGCCCACCCAGAAGCTCCACCAGCCGGTTGACGCTCTGCGGATGGCCCGTGCCCACATTGAATACCTCTCCCACAACGCGTGACTTCGCGGCCAAAACAACCGCTTCCACGACGTCGCTTACATAGGTAAAGTCGCGTTTTTGTGTCCCGTCGCCGACCACGGTAAAGGGCTTGCCTGCCAGCTTTTGGGCCAGAAGCGTGCTAAACACCGGGCCGTATTCCTCCGACGCGCGCGACCGCGGGCCGTAGACGTTAAAGAGCCGGAGGCTCACGACCGGCAATTTGTACACCCGCGCCCAATGAAGGGCATACAGTTCGCCGATGTATTTGGTGAGGGCGTAGGGAAATTTGGGGTCAATGGGGGCAGTTTCCGGCGTGGGAATAGGCGGATGGTCACCGTAACACGTTGAGGAAGCAATGTATACAAACCGCTTGACATGAGCCTTTCGGCAGGCCTCCAGAACCCTGACGGTTCCGGTGACATTGACGTCGTGGTACGCCGATGGTTGAGTGATGGACGGCACGATATCCGACCGGCCGGCCAGATGAAACACCCAGTCAATCCCCCGAAAATATTTTTCTAAATTTTTCTCTTTTACGAGATCAATGGTATACCATGTATAATCTTTATAATTTTTATAAACGTTATCAATCCCGATCACCGAGTGCCCGTCGGCCAATAGACGCTCGACCAGATGCCCGCCGATAAACCCCGCAGCGCCGGTGACCAGACAATACATAGATATTACGTTTGAAATAATTTACTATACTTTTGGTGTACGTACTCCTCAAATATAGTAACGATGCCGTAGCCGGCCCAAAGGGAGAGGATCGGATAATACACTAGGGTATGCCGGCTTTCGTTGGAAAGAAGCGGAAACAGGAGTGTCATGTAGAAAAAGAGAAGAACGGAAAACAGGAAGACTGGCTCGCCAAGTACCTTCTTTCTTTTCTCCCCTATTTCCCTTATTACCCCTATTGCCCATAACCCAATAAGAGCGATGTTGAGGATCCGCATGGGCCACCGGTACGCCGGATAAAATTTGTCCACGTAGGTATAGATATGGTCTTTATCCCACAGCCACACGACGTTCATCGCGATATTTGAGAGGAAGGTAGGCCACTCGTTGGGGAGGCGTGCAAGGAGCAGCTTTTTGTACTTCTCCGAGTGGGCGGCTTTCCCTTCTAGCGGCGTATTCCAATAACTTTGGACCACCTGTCCGTACTCCGGCAATTCTCCCTGAAACTCGACCTCGGGGTACTTCCAGCGGTAAAAATTGAGGTAAATAATTTCGTACT
>JACQHE010000039.1 GCA_016199185.1 Candidatus Gottesmanbacteria bacterium | reverse complement strand
GGGTAGACCGAGGAAAGATCGTGCGTCACGCTGGCAGCTCCGGCTCCTTGAGGCGCAACCAACACATCAGTAACAGTCAAAGATATGGTGGCCACAAACTACCACTTTAGCCTCGAAGACTGGCGAAGTTGGGACAACAAACGAGACTATTCGTGCGGTGCTCGGACGGGGCGGGTGGCGGAGAGTTCTTTTTCAAGTGCGGCAAGCGATGGAATGATCAGCTGTCGACCGCGGGAACGAAGGAGTTTTTTTCGCTTAAGTGCCTCAACTTGCAGGCTTGCCGTTTCGCGCGTGGTACCGATCCAGGCGGCTATCTCCCGATGGGTTGGAGATAGTTCAAGAGTTACTCCCCCCTTGGTGCGCTGCCCAAACTTGCGCGCGTAATAAAGGAGAAGGAGGATGGTCTTGACGTAGGCGGACTCAAGCACCAACTGCTCAATGCGCGACCAGAGGCCAACAACTCCGGTAAGAAGGCGCTCGAGGAAATCCTTGACGACCTGCGGATGTTGATCCAAAAACCTGCGCACGTCTTGGCGCGGCGCGCGCCGGATGGAGACAGGGGTTGCCGCTTCAAAAAAGTAGCGGTTGGGCGTGTCGTTGACGACCCACGTCATGGGAAAAAACGCGCCGGGTCGATACAGCTGAAGCATGAGTGTTTCACCGGAACCGTTGATGGCGTACTGTCGTACGACTCCTTTTTCAATATAATACACACCGTACGGTGGATCATCCGCCCGAAGAATCATCTCACCTTTTTTATACGCAAGGGATGTATATGTAGTGAAAAAATCCTGTGCCTGCATACAATACAATATATATCTATCCACCTATTTTAGATGTAATATATCACACATAATTTTTATCCAAAATGATATAAAAAGAAAATATGAAGAATCGTCTGATATTTATTCTATCAATTGCTGGTGTTGCCATTGCCGTCTATGTCCTCCAGAGTTTTCTGCGAGACGCACCCATCGTGTGCATTAACTCTGGGTGCGAGATCGTACGGAAAAGCCCGGCGAGCCGGCTGTTTGGAATACCGGTGCCCGGCTACGGCCTCGTGGGATACACGATGCTGGCAACGCTTGCGTTTCTTCGAACTACATCGACGAAACTTGAGAGGCAGCTTTTGCCATGGATCGTGGGGATTGCAACCGGCGGCGTCGCCTTCGTGGTATGGTTCACCTACACGGAGCTTTTCGTCATCCGCGGGGTATGTACGTGGTGCGCGGTTTCAGCAGTCAACATGGTGGGTATTGCGACGCTGGCGTGGGTGGAGTATCGTAACAAGTAATGAGACTAACCGGCGAATCAAAAATATTCTTGGGGATTCTGGCGGTAACAGTGGCCATCATCGGCGGCGCGGTTTTTTTCTTTAGTAAACCCGCTGCCCCACCCAAGCCTCTTGCGCGGGAAGAACTGGTCGCTCCTGACTCCTTCAGCATCGGCAATGCGTCGGCCTCGGCCTGGCTTGTGGAGTTTTCTGACTTCCAGTGCCCGGCGTGCCATGCATTTTCTCCGGTTGTCGATGAACTCGTCACGAAGTACTCAGATAAACTTCTCTTCGTATACCGACATTTTCCGCTCTCAAAACACGAGTTTGCCAAACCCGCAGCAATGGCCGCCGAGGCGGCCGGTTTACAAGGAAAGTTTTGGGAGATGGCCAAGCTCCTGTTTGACAATCAGGATAAGCTTTCCGGGAGTCTCTGGGCAAGCTTAGCCGACGAACTGAAACTTGACCGCGTACGGTTTGATGCGGCGCTAAACTCGCAAGAAATCAAAGCAAAAATCGACCGCGACGAGACGGCAGCTATCCGATTGGGGCTACCGGGAACGCCGTCATTTTTTTTCAATGGAGTGAAACTCACAGTAGTTAGTCCTGATGATTTGAAAAAAACAGTAGAGAAAGCAGTACAATAAAACCATGTTTGATCTGACCGGAAAAGTAGCACTTGTGACGGGAGCCAGTAGTGGCATCGGAAGAGCTTCTGCTCTCGCTCTTGCAAAACAAGGAGCAACGGTTGTGGTGGCGGCGCGGCGGGTGGACAGACTCCAAGAACTTGCCAAGGAAATCGTGACCCTCGGGCGTGAATCCTTGCCCGTCATGATGGACGTCACCAAAAAAGACACTATTACTGCTGCTGTAGCCAAGACCATAGAAATGTACCGGAGGCTGGATATTCTCCTCAATAACGCCGGGGTTGCCGAGTTTGTCCCATTTCTGGATATGACGGAAGAGCAGTGGGATAAGACGATCGACACCAATCTGAAGGGATATTTTCTGTCTGCTCAACTAGCTGCGCGAGAAATGACGAGGCATAACTGGGGAAGAATTATAAACATTGCTTCGATAGCCTCCGGCGGCGTAGGCGTCGGATTTCCTTCGGTTGCGCACTACTGTGCAAGCAAAGGAGGTATCGTTGCTATGACTGAAGCGCTTGCTATTGAGCTTGCGCCTATGGGAATCCTCGTCAACTGTATCGGTCCGGGAGTTATTGAAACAGAGATGACCGAAGGACTTCTCAAAGACCCCAAACAGGCAGAAGGGCTGCTCGCCCGGGCGCCACTCAAACGGGCCGGAAAGCCCGAAGAAATCGCCGCGGCCGTCGTCTTCCTCGCCTCCCAGGAAGCAAGCTACACCACCGGCGCCACGCTCTACATCGACGGCGGCTGGCTTGCAAACTAATTTGTTTGACAGATTACAATATCTTCCGGTAGCATGATGGCATGCCACTGCTCATCATATTTGCGTTCCTCGGCGGTATCGTCACCATCCTTTCCCCGTGCATCCTGCCCATTCTGCCGATTGTGCTCACCGGCTCCGTCACCGGCGGAAAACAGCGGCCGTGGGGCGTGGTCATGGGATTTATCGCAAGCTTTACCTTCTTTACCCTATTTCTTTCTGCTATCGTGAAGGCCACGAATGTTTCGGCTGACGCGCTACGGACGCTTTCGGTCATCCTCATCGCGGGATTTGGGGCATCGCTTCTGGTTCCCGCGTTTCAGGTGATGATGGAAAAAATTCTTTCTCGAATAACACAAACTCTGGATTCCCGCTTTCGCGGGAATGACAGAAAAGAAGGCGGGAATGACAACAAAAACAATCATTCAGATTTTCTCGGAGGATTACTTGTGGGTACGAGCCTGGGGCTCCTGTGGACGCCCTGCGTGGGGCCGATCTTGGCTTCCATCATCACGCTTGCGGCGGCAAGTCAGGTGACGACGGATACGATCTTCATTACGCTTGCGTATGCTACCGGAACGGCGATCCCGCTTCTTGCCATCACCTACGGCGGCAGAAGTCTCCTGACCAAAAATCCGTGGCTGGTCGCCAACACCGGCCGCATCCAAAAAACGTTCGGCATCCTCATGATCCTTACCGCTGTGGGCATATATCTCCAAGTAGACCGGAAGTTTCAAGCCTTCATTATCGACCGCTTCCCCAACTACGGCACGGGATTGACCAAGCTCGAGGATACCTCGCCCGTACGAAATGCACTACAACAATTACAAAGAAAGGAGTCGTCTATGGAAACTGCACCGGAACTCATCGCTGGTGGTGAATGGTTTAATTCTGATTCTTTGAGTATAAAAAGTCTTCGAGGACAAGTTGTACTCATAGACTTTTGGACATATACGTGCATAAATTGTATTCGAACACTTCCCTACCTCAAAAGTTGGCATGCGAAGTATAAAGACAAGGGACTCGTGATCATCGGAGTCCACACGCCGGAGTTTGAGTTTGAAAAAAATCCGGACAACGTAGCCCGCGCCATCGCCGACTTCGGCATCACCTACCCGGTGATGCAGGACAATGACTACGCCACCTGGAACGCCTACGCCAACCGGTACTGGCCGGCCAAATATTTGGTCGACAAAAACGGGAAGATCCGCTACACGCACTTCGGCGAAGGTGAGTATGACGAGACGGAAATGAAGATCCAGGAGCTCCTCAAAGAAGCCGGATCGCTTACTGATGCAACGCCCGTCGACAATCCTTCGTATCGCGTCCAGGCCAGAACACCGGAGACATATTTGGGTTCGCTGCGAGGAGATTATTCCCGGATCACCACCACCGGCACCTGGACCGTGGGAGAGGAGTACGCGATGCCATCGGCTGGCGCCAAGCTGTCTTTCCGATTCGACGCAGCCGAGGTGTTTCTCGTCATGCGGCCGAAAGCCAAAGGGGTGCAAGGAAATATCCGGGTGCTCCTGGACGGTACGTTTGTCAAAGACGTGAATGTGGATGCTGACAAGCTCTATACACTCATTGAACTTCCCGCTGCCGGAGAGCATCTTCTGGAGCTAGAGTTCCTCGACGGAAACGTCGAACTCTACGCGTTTACGTTTGGATGAATCGATTAACCAAAGGCATCATCCACCTACGCGTCCTCCATAGCGGCTAACTGCTTTTCAACGTCTGTAAGCGCTGCAACGCAAGCGTCTGGATATATCTCTGCAAAAAGCAAGTTTTGGATATATATGGGAGATAAGGGAAATAGGGGCAAGAAAGAATGGATCCCGGCTCCCCGTATCGGGGTACGGGGCAGGCTTCGGCCGGGATGACAAAAACACCTACAGCTCCAGGCTCTTCCAGAGGATGCGGGCGGCGAAGGTACGGTAGGGTTTCCACTTGTTGACGATACGCTCCATTTGCCTGACCGTCGGATCTTTTTTGAAACCGTATAACTTCTTCATCGCTTTGCGTAAGCCCAGGTCGCCGTAGGAAAATACGTCTTCCCGCCCCAGGGTAAACATGAGGAACATCTCCGCCGTCCAGGGGCCGATGCCTTTGACTTTCGTTAATTCTTTTATGACATCTTGATCGGGTAATTGGGCTAATTGGATGGATTTGGAAAGAACTTTTTGGGCAAGATCGCGGATGAATCGCGCTTTGGACCAACTCATACCCGTCCCGCGAAGCGTTTCTTCTGACAGTCTAAGGACTCCTCGCGGCGTGACGCGCCTGCGGGAAAAGAGCTTCTCAAAGCGCTCAAACAACACATCTGCTACCCTGCCGGACAGCTGCTGGCCGATGATTTCGGAGCAAAGACTGACAAAATAGAGATCGGGAGAGCGAATGGGATGCTCTTCAAAAGTAATCGTCTGGGCCAAAGAAAAAAGCACGGGGTCAACGGCGCGGAAATGGGCAAGAATGTGTTTTTGCATTACCACTTAAAGTGTGCGAACGCACGATTGGCTTCTGCCATGCGTTGCACGGTATCGCGCTTTTTAATGGCTTCCCCCACTCCTTTGGCCGCATCCAGAAGTTCTGCCGCGAGCTTGTCTGCGTAGGTTTTGTACTCGCGGCTCGCTCGCTTATGGGCAAATGCGACGAGCCACCGGAGAGCCAACGATACGCGCCGGTCGCCACGCACTTCCACCGGCACCTGGTAGGACGCGCCGCCCACGCGCCGAGGCCGCACTTCCATCTTGGGGCCAATCGTGCCCACGGCTGTCTCAAAAACTTTTATGGGATCCTCGCCCTTTTCCTTAATGATCTCAAGCGCCCGATAAACAAGCGCCTCGGCAACACGCTTTTTGCCGCGCTCCATGATACGGTTGACAAGCCGCGTCAAAAGCCGATTCCCATAGATGGGATCGGCCGGAAGAAGTTTTCTGGTAACTCGTTTTCCTCGCATAAAGAGTCAAGAGTCAAGAGTACAGAGTACAAAGTGTTTAATACTTTGTACTTTTGACTTTGTACTTTGTACTTCTTTGTGTACTTCTAACTTGCTGCCGCCGTGGCCGGGCCGGGTGCCCCGGATTTCGTGCCGTAGCGGCTCCGGCCTTGCCTGCGGCCCACCACCCCCGTCATGTCGTATTTCCCCCGAACGATGTGATACCGGACGCCGGGAAGATCGGCAACCCGACCGCCGCGGACCAAAACGATCGCATGCTCGGTGAGTTCGTGGCCGATGCCGGGGATGTAGGCTGTCACTTCCTGCTTATTGGAGAGCCGGACGCGGGCGACTTTCCGAAGCGCCGAGTTGGGCTTCCTGGGCGTCATGGTTTTAACCAGCGTGACCACTCCCCGCTTAAACGGCGCGGTGAGCTGCTTGGTGACGCGCTCCCGGGCGTTAAAGAACTTCCGAAGCGCCATGACTTTCACTTTCTTGGCCTTGCGGCCGCGTCCAATTCTCACGAGTTGGTTAATGGTTGGCATAGCGTGCACTCTCTTCCGTGACCGGAATGAGTCTGCCGATGATAACATTTTCCTTTAGCCCCAGCAATTTGTCCTCCCGGCCGGCCAGCGCTGCGTCGGTGAGCACATTGGTCGTCTCCTGGAATGAGGCAGCGGAGAGCCACGACTCGGTAAACAAGCTCGCCCTCGTGATCCCAAGAATGACGACCTGGGCGGTGGCCGGTTCGCCTCCTTCAGAGAGAACTCTGGCGTTTTCTTCCTGGAAGCGCGTGCGGTCCACGAGCTCTCCGGGAAGAAGCGTCGTGTCACCACTGCTGTCGACTCTGACCTTGTCGCTGATTTTTCTGACAATCACTTCAAAGTGCTTGTCCGCAATGCCGATGCCCTGGGACTCGTAGACGCGCTGGATCTCGGTAATCAGATACTTTTGGGCGCCCCGAAGACCCCTGACCTGGAGCACTTCTTTGATATCCAGGCTCCCGCTTGCCAATTGATCACCCGAGGCCACCAATCCCCCGTCTTTGACTTTGAGTTCGCTGGTGAGCGGTACGACGTACTCTCGCTCTTCCGGAGGCTTAAGGGTTGTATTTCGGACCCTTACTTTGTAGCCTGACTCCGTCTCGGTAACCTCCACCTTGCCTGCTATCTCCGTAATCGGAGAGAGCGCCCGCGGGGTGCGGATCTCAAAGAGCTCCTCCACGCGGGGCAACCCCTGCGTCACGTCCAGACCAACGATACCGCCGGCATGACGGACCCGCATGGTCAACTGCGTACCCGGCTCGCCGATGGACTGGGCGGCAATAACGCCGACCGGTGTGCCGATGGCTACAAGTTCATTGGTCGCGTAATCTTTCCCGTAACACTTCTGACAAAGCCCCACCGGGGCCTGGCATGCTATGGGTGAACGGACGGCGAGGGCGTTTACCTCGTGCTCATCTAAATGCTTGATATGCGCTTCGGTAATCTCCTCGCCTGCAGTGACGAGTACTTTTTTGCCTCCGGGCACGACCAGGTCAGAAGCGGCAAACCTGCCCACCAATCGCGAGGTAAACGCAGCTTGCCGGTCTTCATCGCGTGCTATCTCCCAGCCCTCCCGGGTGCCGCAGTCCTCCATGCGGATAATCGCGTCGTGAGACACGTCCACGAGCCTGCGCGTGAGGTAACCGGCGTCGGCCGTCTTTAAGGCTGAATCGGTCAAACCTTTCCGGGACCCGCGGGTGCTGGTGACGTACTCAAAAATCGATAGCCCCTCCCGGTAGTTACTCTTGGTGGGAAGCTCAACGATCTTGCCCAAAGGATCCACCACCAATCCTTTGATCGCGGAAAGCTGCTTTAAGTAATCCTTCGACGCCCGGGCGCTTCCGGATTCGATGATCATCTTCATCGAGTTGTGCGAGGGAAGCGCGTTCCAGGTGAAATCCGCAAGCCGCTCGGTCACCTCGATCCAGATTTCGTTGCCCAGCCGTTTCTTTTCCTCAAGCGTAATGAGGCCCTGCTGGTAGTTGGCGTCTATTTCGGTGACTTTCCCTTCTGCTTCCCGGACGATTGCGTCTTTCTCGGGGATAATGATCCCGTCAAAGACGGAAACGGAGAGCCCGCCGCATTGGGTGGCACCCCAGAAACCGATGTTTTTGACCGCATCAATGACCCCCACCACTTCCTCCTTGGAATAGTGAACCAGCGCCTGCGTGATGAGCTTTTTGACGGTGGCGGCCTTCACCGGCGTGTTGATGAACCGAAGCTCTTTGGGCAACACCTCGTTAAACAGAATCTTGCCGACCGTGGTCACGAGCTCTTTGCCCTCAATCCTCACGCGGATGGGCTGCCGCAGTCCTAGCGATCCGATCTGATAGGCGTAGACTGCTTCCTGCGCGTTGCTCAAGCGGGGGAAATCTTTTTCCGGCTTGCCGCCGTACGCATCATCCACCGTAGTGATGTAGTAACAGCCCAAAACCATTTCTTTGTTGGGCACGGTGATGGGAGAGCCGTCAGCCGGCTTGAGAAGGTTATGGGTCGGCAGCATGAGGTGAACGGCCTCATCCTGGCTTTGTTTGGACAGCGGAATGTGAACCGCCATCTGATCGCCGTCAAAGTCCGCGTTGTACCCGGCGCACACGCACGGGTGGATGCGGATGGCCGACCCTTCTATGAGAATAGGATAAAATGCCTGGATGCCCAGCTTATGGAGGGTCGGCGCACGGTTAAGGAGTACGGGGTGGTTTTTGGTGATTTCCTCTAAGATATCAAACACCTCGGGAGTCCGGCGCTCGAGAACCGTCTTGGCGTTTTTGACATTGGGCGCAATCCCGCGCACGATAAGCTCGCGAAGTACAAAGGGTTTGAACATTTCCAAAGCCATTTCCTTGGGGATGCCGCACTGCGTGAGGTTAAGCTCGGGCCCCACGACGATGACGGAACGGCCGGAGTAGTCCACGCGTTTACCCAGGAGATTCTGGCGGAACCGGCCTTGCTTGCCCCGCAGCATATCCGAAAGCGAGCGCAAAGGCGCGATGACGGCGCGTGAACTGGGGCGCTGCGTCGCATCGATGAGGCTATCGACCGCCTCCTGAAGCATGCGCTTTTCGTTTCGCAGAATGATCTCCGGCGCGCCCAAGTCCATGAGGTGCTTGAGCCTATTATTGCGATTGATGACGCGCCGATACAGGTCGTTGAGGTCGCTCGTTGCGAACCGGCCGCCGGTTAACTGCACCATGGGCCGAAGATCCGGCGGGATGACCGGAAGAGTTTTAAGGACCATCCAAGACGGATCAATGCCGGCTTTTCTGATGCCGTCGATGACGCGTAGGCGCTTGGTTGCCTTGATGTGGCGCTGGCCGGTGGTCTTGGCAATTTCCTCACGCAGATCTGCAGCCAGCTTATCCAGATCCAGCTTTTTGACGACGGAAAGGACTGCTTCTGCTCCCATGTCCACGCGAAAGCTTTCTGCTGCGTCGTACTCCAGCAGCCGGAGATACTCGTCTTCGGTAAGGGTCGTTAAGGGCCTGATAGTCTTGACAATGCCCACGAGCGAGTCGATGATTTCGTTGATCTTTCCTGCCTCTTCTTCTTTCTTATCCGAAAGCATGGCCAATTCCTGCCGCTCTTTGAGGGCAATCTCCGAAAGGGCTACGTCTACGGCTTCTTTGCCCAGGCCCTTGGCGCGAATCTCTTCGCGCTGGGCGGTAAACTGGCTTTTGCGCTTCTCAACCTCATCGTTATACACGGCCTCCGCCTCATCTACGCGCTTTTTTCCTGCATCTACCAAATTTTTGAGAACATCTTTTTTCTTCTGGTCATCTACATCAGTCACAAGATACTGGGCAAAGTAGATAACGCCTTCCAGAGCCCGTGGACTAACGTCAAGAAGAAGCGATAGTTTGGACGGCGCACCCTTAAAAAACCAGACATGGCAGATGGGGACGGCCAAAGAAATGTGCCCCATGCGCTCGCGACGGACTTTGCTCTGGGTGACTTCAACGCCGCATTTGTCGCACACGATCCCGCGGTAACGGATCCTTTTGTACTTGCCGCAGTAACACTCCCAGTCCTTGGTTGGGCCGAAAATCCGCTCGTCAAACAGGCCGTCTTTTTCCGGCTTGAGCGTACGGTAGTTGATAGTTTCCGGTTTGGTGACCTCGCCGTAGGACCATGTTTTGATATCCTCCGACGATGCCAAGGTCACTCTAAGACCGGAAAAGTCGACGATGTTAGTAAACATGCTCTTTTTATCCATTGGTGTTCTCCTCTACGACTGCTTCGACCACGCTTGCTGCGGCAAGCTCCGCTGCCTGTTTCTTCGTCTGATCGTCAGCAAGAGCGGCGCTGCTGGGCTGGGCTTGATCGGAAATCGGCTTGGGTTTGGCAGTGACCACGCCGGTGGGAATAACATGAAGCCCCAAGGCCTGGAGCTCTTTGACCAGCACTTTAAAAGATTCCGGAACTGTGGATGCCGGGATATCCGTGCCTTTAACGATAGCCTCAAATGCTTTTGCTCGGCCCACGACGTCGTCGGATTTAATCGTCAACATTTCCTGAAGGACATGCGCAGCACGATGCGCTTCAAGCGCCCATACTTCCATCTCCCCCAGCCGCTGTCCTCCCATCTGGGCTTTGCCTCCGAGAGGCTGCTGGGTGACCAGAGAATACGGGCCGGTCGAGCGCGCGTGGGTTTTATCTTCCACCATGTGGATAAGCTTCATGATGTAGCCGATACCCACGACAATGGGCTCTTTAAACGCTTCGCCCGTCCTGCCGTCAAACAACGTCGTTTTGCCGCCCATCGGAAGATCGGCTTCTTGGAGCTTCTGGACAATGTAGTCTTCTTTAACCGGCTCAAACACCGGCAGTCCCACCCGAATGTTGAGTTTTTGAGCCGCCAAGCCCAAATGACACTCCAGAAGCTGCCCCAAGTTCATACGAGAAAGGACAGACAAAGGAGAAATGATGAGATCTACCGTGGTGCCATCGGCTAGGTACGGCATGTCTGCTTGGGGCACGATTTTACTGATGACGCCTTTATTGCCGTGGCGGCCGGCGAGCTTGTCTCCCACGACTACTTTGCGTATCTGGGCGACTTTCACGACAATTTTTCTGTTGGTCCCCGGCTCGAGCTCGTCTCCGGCATCTTTATCCAGAATCTTGACGTCGATGACCGTCCCGCGCTCCCCGTGCGGCATCCGAAGACTCGTATCGCGCACTTCTCGCGCTTTCTCGCCGAAAATTGCCCGAAGCAGCCGCTCTTCTGCAGTAAGTTCCGTCTCACCTTTCGGCGCAATCTTGCCAACCAAAATGTCATTGGGGCCGACTTCAGCGCCCACGACCACGATGCCATCCTCGTCCAGATTGCGAAGCGCCTCCTCCCCCACGTTGGGGATGTCCCGCGTCGTTTCCTCTACCCCAAGCTTGGTGTCCACGACGCTTGCTTCGTACTCCTCGATGTTAATCGAGGTGAACTGGTCTTCCTTGACCAGCCGGTCGGAGATGACGATGGCGTCTTCGTAGCCTAGTCCATCGTAGCTCATGTATGCCACCACAACATTGGTTCCCAGCGCAAGCTCTCCGTTTTCGCTGGATGGGCCGTCGATGAGGATTGCGCCCTTTTTCACTTTATCGCCGGTACGCACCACCACGCGCTGGTTGTAGCTGGTAGACTGGCTTGTGCGCTTGAACTTCTCAACCGCGTAGGTCTCCTCCTGAGCATCTTTCATCCGAATCGTCACTTTCTTTGCGTCGGCAAACGCGACAACCGCATCATCCGGCGCAACGACCACGCGGCCCATGGCGCGGGAAATAGATGCTTCCATACCCGTCCCCACGACCGGCGTCTGCGGCGCGACCAGCGGCACCGCCTGTGATTGCATGTGAGTTCCCATGAGCGCGCGGTTAGCTTCATCATGCGCTAAAAACGGAATAAGCGACGCGGGGGCGCCGACGACCTGACGCGGTACCACATCGATGTACTCAACAAGCTTGGTTTCCGCTTCCAAAAACTCTCCTTTGTATCGGACCGGCACGCGTTCGTCTGTTAGATATCCACGATCATCCATCGCCACGCTCGCGTGAGTCACATGGTGATGCTGTTCATCATCTGCAGACAAATACACGATCTGGTCGGTGACGCGCACGCGCGCGTGCCCACTCTCTTCCACTTTTTCCACTTTCCGATACGGTGCTTCCAAAAATCCGTACTCATTGACCCTGGTATAGAGGGCCATATAGGTAACAAGGCCAATATTTGGTCCTTCTGGGCTTCTCACCGGGCAGATCCGGCCGTACTGGCTTGCATTGATGTCTCGGATGGAAAACGACGCGCGCTCCCGGCTGATGCCGCCGATGCCCATAACGGTCAAGCGACGGAGGTTGTCGATTTCCGCCAACGGATTCGTCTGATCAAGAATGGTAGATAGCTGGCTCGTGCGGAAAAAATCGTTGATGGCGGCAATAATAGGCCGGGCGTTCACAAGCTGCGAGGGCGTAAGGTCAGTCGCCGCTGCGCCGGCCAGACTCATCTTCTCGCGGATTGAGCGCTCGAGCCGGAGAAGCCCCACGCGAAAGGCGTTGGTTGCAACCAGCTCCCCCACGCGCCGGACCCTTCGGTTGCCCAGGTGGTCTATGTCATCCACGTCGCCGTTGCCGTTGGCAAGCCCGATGAGGTAACCCACGCTGCCGATGATATCTTCGCGGGTCAACACCCAGTGCTCGCGGTCCAGCGGCACGGACACCCCCAGTTTCTTGTTCATCTTATAGCGGCCTACACGCTCCAGGGAATACCGGCGGTAATCAAAAAACATGGTGCGCAAGAGTTCCTGCGCGTTATCCAGAACAATCGGCTCACCAGGGCGAAGTTTTTTATAGAGCTCAAGCGTAGCCTCAATCTGCGACGTCGTGAGGTCTTTCTTGATGGTCGCGTCGATGTAGGAGTGTTCTTTATCCGTATCTACGTTGGCAAAAACCTTTCGTATCTCCGCTTCGTCAGAGACGCCGATAGCCCGCAGAAACGTGGTCGCCGGAAACTTACGCCTTCGGTCGATCCTGACCATGAGGACGTCGTTTCTGGTGATAGCAAACTCAAGCCAGCTACCATGAAGCGGCCGGATCTCCGCCGTATAGAGCATCCTGCCGGTGGAGGGATCCACCTGGCCCGTAAAATAAATGCCGGGGCTACGCACCAGCTGATTGACCACGCATCGCTCGATGCCGTTGATGATGAATGTGCCGTTATCCGTCATCGCCGGAATATCGCCTAAAAAGACTTCCTGCGTCACGCGGTGACCGGTCTGTTTGTTGGTGAGTGTGGTGGTCACTTTCAGCGGCATGTCAAAGGTCAAGCCCTTCTCCCGCGCGGTTTCGCTGGACAGTCGCGGCTTGCCGAAGTAATAATCACCGAAGATAAGCTCCCAGTTTTTTCCGGTAAAGTCCACAACAGGCGTCACTTCATCCAGAAGTTCGCGGATGCCGGTTTCCAAAAACCATTGGTACGACTCGCGTTGCACGAGGACAAGATCAAGAGGTGGAAGGTTCGTATACGCTTTTCCCCAGGAAACGCGCTGAATAATGCTGTCGTCGTTTGCCATTTCGGATAATTCCCCTCGCGAGCCGATAAAAGTGAACGACAAAAAGAAGCAAACAATGAGCGTTCGCCTCTTTCAGGCTATTGAAGTAAGGGTATTATATCTCTCTTTCGTCGTTTGTCAAGCGATCGATCGATCACCCGTCCGACGCATGCAACCTGTCCAACTCCGGCTTCACGAGCTCTTCCACCTCGGAAAAATTCTCGGTTTCCATGAGACGCTTCAGAAGCACATTTGCTCCATGAAACGACCGGACGTAGATCTTGAAGTATTTTTTAAGCGGAGCAAACCGATGTACGCCTGGGTAGGCATCAGCGTACAGTTTGGCATGCCGGACCAGAAGCGCGAGCGACTCGCCGGCGCTATGCTGCCTGACCGGCCGCTCAAACACCCAGGGATTTTGGAATACTGCCTTGCCCATCATCACGCCGTCCACGCCGTACGTCCCATGAGCCTGCGCCGCCTGGATTTGGGTAAGGATGTCTCCGTTGCCGATGATGACGGTACCGGGAGCTATTTCATCCCGGAGCCGGACGGCCTTGCCGATTTCCTCCCAATGCGCCGGGACTTTCGATAGCTCTTTTGCCGTTCTCCCGTGGACGGTGAGCGCGTCTATCTTTTGGGCGAGGAGAAAGCGTATCCAATCCAAGGTCACCACTTTGGTCGCCCCGATGCGTGTTTTCACACTCACCGGCATGCCGGGAGCGCCCTGTTTGATGGCGACGATCATTGCCGCGGCAAGCGGGGGGTTATCGATGAGGGATGCTCCGGAGCCCATCTTCATGACCGCCCGGTCAGGGCAGCCCATATTGATGTCAATGCCGTCAAAGCCCAAGTCCCGGACCAGCCGGGCTACCACGGAAAAGTTCTTAGGCTCCGTCCCCCAAATCTGGGCCACAATCGGATGCTCCCCATCCGAGTACGCGAGGCGGTGGATCGTTTTCTCATAGCCCCGGGAGGTAAGCGCTTCCGTATTGGTAAACTCGGTGAAGAATACGTCGGGCTTGGCCGTACCGGCGATCATTTTCCGGAACACCCGGTCCGTCACCCCGTCCATGGGGGCAAGAGTCAGAAAGGGTTTCGTCTGAAGCGCCAGCTGATGCCAAAAATTCACCATGGGGGTATTGTATATCAAAACCCCTCTGTCCCCTGCAGTTGTCTAGCGTGCATTGTGCCGTTAATTGAGTCTCCAAATGGCGTAGTTGAGGAACGCCGCAAAGCTTACCCACAATATATAGGGTATCAACAAATACGCAGCTATCCGTGACAATCGATAAAACGAACCTATCGTGGCGGCAATCGCAATCCACAACGAAATGATTTCCACAAAGGCTAATCCCGGACTATGCAACCCGAAAAAAATAAACGACCATAGCGTATTAAGGACGAGCTGTACGCCAAATAGAATGACTGCCTGCTTCCTCTGCCGGCCCTTCCCGCCGCTTTTTGGTATCAATAAAATGAGATACAACGCGACCCCCATGAGAAGAAAAAGCGTCGTCCATACCGGACCGAAGACCCAATTAGGCAGAGAAAACATTGGTCTGTCAAGACCCGCATACCAGCCCGAAATTGCCGGTACGGTAAAGAGAGAGCCGATGGCACCGGCAAGCTGCGGTACGAAAAGTGCCACCACCAACAGTTTGCCATTTTTGATCATACAATTCATATTCTCATATTCTTAAGAATTTGAGAATAAGCATGAGGGGACAACAGCGGATGAGACAAAGAGCAAAAACTCGAGCGTCTGATCATCTTCCGGGATGAGGATGGTTTTATTGAGGATCATGAAGTTCTCAAATCTATGTAAATTTCCATAATGCCGGTAGGAACCCTTAGCATATATTCTCCTTGGAGTGCAGGCGTAGGCGGCTCCAGGGAGTCTGGTTTAACGTGTCATATAAGATGCGATCCAACCGTGATGGATCAAGTTTTATCTTCCGTTCTGGTTTTATTTCTTGTGCGTATTTTTCAAAATACTGAATTTTTTCATCTACAAAATCGTTAAGAACGGCTATTCTGTTTCCTTTATCTAACTCTTCCCCTAACTTTTTTCTCTCATAGAGGCGCCAAACCTCTTCCCTCACATTCTCATCAAGGGGAAGTCTCTCAAGCATTGTTATAAACGCCATTGGCGCCTGGATGCTGTAGTGTTCAATCCACATGCACGCAAAAATGGGGCGCAAAACATAAAAGTACTTTTTGACCCAAACGACGCTACCTTGCAGGTATTGTCGATAGTTCCCTCTTGCCATATGTAAATAGTGATGGATGCTTGCGATTGGCGCGTAGTACGTTGGCATGAGCGACCGTAACTGTTGGGCAAACGTGCCTCTTTCTTTATAGACAATAGGAGAAACAAGCCATTCGTAAAGCGGGGGGTTTGATTTTTTGTAGAGTGCAAGCGCCTTTCGTATGTCCCACCCGCAAATATCCAACGGGCCGATCATCGGGTGTTCAATGACGTCGGTCTTATCCTCAATGCTGATGTACCATTCCAGAGGATGGTGATACACGAATCGAATGTCATAATCGCTGTCTTTCGATGCAAATCCCCACGCCCTGCTTCCGGACTCTACCGCATACAGGATAGTCACCTGATGGGTCTTTTCGATCTCTCTGAGTGTTGCAATGATAGTATCGTTCGTGGACTTCTTATCGGTTGGTTGTTTTGGCTTCATATCAGTTTTGCTCTAATGAATTGGCGGTCCTTGGCGCGGATCGTTGTATAAGTGTACGCAGGCAAAGTCTTCCGGCCGCTGCCGTACACCCCGCACACTGGTTTTTGCGTTCCATATTTTTTCCTTTTCATACGTCCGTTCTCCTTCCATGTTTTTATGCAAAACAGAATCAAAAAATTATTTAACCCCTCGGGTTGATTTCCACAATCTTTTTCGTCCTTGCGGAAGATAATTTGACCCGCTGATGACCTTCTTTCCGGTTTTTTGCTCCAACTCTAGTCTGGCGTTTTTAGCAATCCGGCCGCCTTTTTTAGCAGGAATTTTATTTTCTTCCAAACCTCTTGATCTCATTGTTTCGGCAATTTGTCGCGTGGAAAGTTCCGCAAGGGCAGTAAATACCAGTTCCGCGTCCGTCATATGGTCGCGGAGGTTTTCTGTTTTAAGCCTTTTAATTGCTTTATGTTCCCTTACTGAAAAATCGCTCCATTCCTCATGAATAATATTTGTCAAAATCGCGTATTCGTCCTGTTCTTTTACTTCGTGATGTTTCCAGTAATCCGTTAACTTGTTGCGGATTTCCTGTCCCATCATTCGCTGCTGTATCCACTTTTGACTCCGGCCCATTTTTTGCCAATTCATTCTGCCCCTGTTTATGGACTTTTCCGGATCTGTTGTTTCCTGGATTCGTTCGTAGCCCACACGCGCCAACCATAACTTTATCGGTTCGGCTTTGGGGCTGGGTATTGATTGCACTAATCGCAAAATCGTTTCTACATCCGCCGCGTCAGTTTCTCTTAATTTTCCGTCTTCCGCCTCCATTTTCAACCGGTTACATTTTGAAACCGCTTCACTCCCCTCTTTTTTTAAACGACTTTTCAATACTTTCCAGTAATTTCTGGCTAACTGAAAGTTTGGCTGATTTGTTAGGATAGCCACAATATCCACCACTGAAAAATACCAGAGTTCTTTCTCCGCATCCCAATGGCGGCGGATCTTCCGACCTTCAAAAATTGCCAATTTGTATTTCGTCTGTTTCATTTCTTTCATCATGCTTTTGTGCAAAAACATATCCAAAAACCTATCTAACCCACAGGGTTGATGTGCATAGGTGGTTAATTTTCTTTTTCTTCAACTTGCTTGATTTTACGATCGATGTATTTTATTTGCGCAACAATCGACTCCAAATACCATAAAGCATCACTTTCATCTGGCTTCGGGCTATTTCCTGCGTGAGCCGGTCCCCAAACATCTCCACGGTAGGCTTTTAATTTTTCAGTTATTGAAATTTGAGTTGGGTGTAATAATAGCTTAGTCAGCAAATGTTGGATTGCTTTATCTACTGTACTTTGATGACTACTTTTTTTAGATATTCCTCAAAAACTACATACATGTCTCCCACAACGTTTTTAGGGACTTTTGAGCGAGTAAATAAGCCTCTAGCGCAATCCCTATACACTTCCTGAGCCTCAGGAAAAGGCTTAAGAATGGTGTCTACTTCGGTGATTTTTTCAGCAGTATCGTCATCAATCCTCAAAATTACTTCTCCATCATTGCTGAATTCATAAACAGAACCAGAACTATTAAACGCTGTGACAATATCTCTAATAAGTATTAACCTTTTGTGCCCATCTAAATCCTCAACAGCTCGGGCATAATAAAGCTCAATAAAATCAAATATTTCATCATAAGTTGTTAGTGATTCATCCCGAAAGGCTTCGATTGGAATTATTCGACCAAAATGCATTTGTAAATCTTTGCTAAAAGCAATTTCATGTATCCAATTGGTGTTACCCAAACCGAAGTGGAATTCATTGCCACTATAAGGGAGTCCATATAATTGGAGTAGTCTATTTCTAAGACTCAGAGATGCTCTTCCATAACCGGAATATTCACCTTTAAGATTGTTTCTTTTAGAAAAAGTCTGCATACAAATACACACGCCGATGTCTAATCCTATTATTCAACCTTTGCTGATTTTTCTAAATTGTGCTTCAAACATAAAATCTAACATTTCTATTAGTAAAGCTAGTTCCCCTCTAAATAGGGGAATAAATATTATTCATGGTTTACTAGTTTATAAAACTTATTCTTCTCGCAGCTGGATTTAATAAATTTTACGTCGGTGACTTTATTTTTCGGTATATCTATATTGAAATAGAGACAAAAAACTAAATCATCTATAGTATCCTTGATCTTTTTTTGTTTCTCAAAGTCAATCGCGGGTAGTGATACAAGTTCCGACAGGGTAATCGTTTTACCTTCTAAATCAAGACCTTTTTTGGTGTAGTGAGCCTCAATAATTTTACTAACTAATAATGTATCCTTCTTGATTGGCAACTCTAACTTCTCGCCGTCTTTTTCTAAAACGAGATAGCTATCCTGAACATTAACTTTGTCAAATTTTTGTTTTAAGGTCCCTGAGAAGTCAACTAAATCTGCAAGAGTTAATTTCTCTAAGTCCAAGAGCTTTACGGTCAAACTTATGACTGAATTTTTGAGGTGTTTGTTGTTATCAGTTATTCGTGGTACACGAATAAACCCTTTAACTGAAGCGATGGAGATCAAAAAATCCTTTTCATTCTCTGACCTCAATAAAGATGAAAGAATCAGTTTTGTAATTGGTGAGTTGAGCAGACAAAAAAGATACAATATTTCTTCTTTGTTTTTGCTACCAATTGCACATATTTGATTCCTTGCCCATATCAAAGGTTCCGATGAAAAGTGGAATTTATTCGGATTGATGTAAGACCATAATACTTTGAAGGGACTATCTAGTAAATTATGGCCTTGATTAGTGGTCAGAAGCTTGATGAAATATCGGGAATTTTTATTTCTTTCGTTCGGCCAAAAACCTCTCCATTTTTTAACCGAAAAATTGATGTCCAACTTTGGGTATTTATAGACTGAGGGTTCTTGTAAAAGTAATTTCTCGTTGATTTCGTAGCCAATGTCAAAATAGAAGTTACTCTTATAGTGAAAATCTGCTAAAGAGTGAGTGTAGTATTCACTTAAATCGTTGGTTTTAGCTTTATATTCCTCTAAGAAGTCAATTGTTTGTTTATCTAACCTAATTAGATTCCAATTTTCTATACTTTGGAGCAGCTTTGATTGGAGGATTCTCTTTTTCTTAATTTTTTTTCCTTCTCTAATGTTCCTAAATATAGTTTCTATGTCTATGTCTGAACCAAAGTAATTCACTATATCAACTTCATGAAGTGTTGGTGGAACCTTTCTTGTTACAACAAAGATTAAACTTGATGTAGCAACAGGTTTATTTTGTCTAAGCCCACGCCCTAAAAACATCTTCCCACTAAATGTAATAACCTTCTCAATTGTCGTAAGTTTAACTAAGTGATATCGAATAATATCTAAGTCCCCAGCCGTCAATATTGTTTGAGGAACAATGAAACATAATTTGCCTTCATCTTTTAGTAAGGCCAATCCAAGTGCTATGAAAAATGCATAAAAATTTGGTTTTGGAGGATTTCTTTTTTGTCGAGTTGGAGTACTATGCAAATTTACTCCATATATATCGCTTAATTTTGACTTGCCCTGCTTCATCAATTCAAATATAAGCACACGTTGTTTTGCGCATTCGTTATATGGAATATAAGGTGGATTGCCGATAACATAGTCAAAACGTCGTCTTGGAACATCAGGCTGATTTTCAAGGCTCGTTTTCATTTCCTGCAGGTCATCTTCATCACGAACATAACTTGAGTAACCAAGGTTCAACTTTTTCTCAAATATCGAGAATAACGATGTCTGACCCTTGTTCTTCTCAAACTCAACATTTGTATCGTTAATAGTATTTCTAAGTGCGGTGTCCATAAACTCAGAGACTGAATCCATTGTTTTGAAAACTTTAATTTTCTTGTCAATGGGATTGTTGTACTTTTCGTTGATGATAAGAGGAAGCATACGCATCAAGATATTCATCTCAGCCAAATAAAGAGGGAACTCTTCAATGTCGAGTCCGAAAACACCATTAGTAACTACTTTCTCAATCTTTTCGGAAGCTTCTTCACTATCGCCTTGAAAGGCTTTGACTATCGAATCCGTTGCTGAGTAAAGGAATGTACCGCTACCACAAGAGGGGTCGATGATGGAGACGCTATCGGGATCTTGTGATGCTCTTCTTGCCACAACTTCTGGGGTATAGCCGATTTGGTCAAGCATAAAGTTAACGACTGCCGGATCGGTGAAGTATTGACCTTTCTTGCTTTCTTCGTAAAGTTCCTTTAGATAGTTTTCATAGATGTAACCAAAAATTTCGTTTCTGACGTTAGCGTAGTTGTATTTCTTGATAAAAATGAAGATATCAAGCCATGGGGAAACGTCAGAGAGGCTATTTTCAAGGCTATGATATAGCTCTTGAATCTTCTCTTTTATAAACTCCTGCTCTTTAGTGAATGGGCGATAGACATTCCTTGAAATATTAGCCGAGATGCCTTCGATAATACCTAAGATATCCTTGTACCGCTTATCTTTTAGAGACTCATGTATCTTGGTAACGGTTGTTTCAAATTCTTTAGTGAAATCGTCGAAGTCATTGTCCACCAATGTTTTGTAGAGAATAAATTGGATGACGTAGGCATAGGTTAGCTCAATTGCTCGTTTCTCTCGCGTCTTTTTGTCTACTTCTTTAAGATACCCCTCAATTTGTAGCTTGTTCTTAAACGACTGAATAAGCTTGGTGATATCCTCAAAGAAAAGTTGACGATTGTCTTCAACATGAAGTTTTGTTTCTTCAATAAGTGCGAGTTGTCCTGTCCTTTCAAAGAATGAAAGATAGTAAAACTCTGGTTTGATATATTCCTTCCAAAAAGTGAGGAAAGGATCGATATGTTCGAAAATGTCGTCTAAGGTGAATGCTTTGTAAGCGTTGTTATTATAGAATCGCCACTCATAGCCATCAGTAAGTATTCCATAATGCTTGTCGAAATCTTTTTGGTAGTTAAGTAATTGTATAACTCCCGCCTTGATATTTCCGTAACACTCGACCTCGATGGGTATGGCGATATCTTGGGTAATGTAAATATAGAAATCAGCTCTCCGCCTCTCTTTCGCATCTTTTTCTTGAATGAATTCGTTTTTTCTTATGAGAGTATTTGTAGATAGTTTACCTTCGTTAAGATTAAATATCTCTTCAGACTCGAGGAGCTTTTTAACAAAACTTTGCACACCCGTCCCAACCTCAACTTTGCGGTAGTAATCTTTATCCTTCGCCCACAACTGTTTTATATCATGCAAGGAATTACTCATTCTGCCCTATTGTATACCCCTCTGCGGTCAAAATGTAGGGGGGTGCACGGACTTGACGGTTCGTGTATAATAACAGGTGACAAGTAAATCCCTAGACGTGGGGTTCCGGATGGTTCCTCGTAAATAGCGCCTAGGGTTTTGTCGTATTGGAGCCGAAAAGCATATTCTCTTCAACAATCTTCTTTTTAATCATTTTGTAGTAGGTATCATCACTTTCTTCATATTTCTTAAAGATTGACCAGCTGACAAAATCGGCAGCCTGCAATCCTTTTTCTTCTGATGGGGTCCGAATCAGTATTTCCAGATTCATCTTGTGATTCCTTCGAGCTTGATCTGCTAAATAAGAGGAAAAATTTTCGTTTAAGAATCTATTGGTTTCCCGCTTGGAAGCGATGAGCGTAACTTTTCCGCTCGTACTAACAAGTTTCTTGGTCAAAATTCTATCAAGAAGGATATTGGCAACGTAGTTATATAATAGGTGTTTTTCTTCTTTGAGGTTTGTATGGACACGACTCTTATTTAAACAGACCGTCATTACAGAAATCTCAAGACCTGATACTATCGACAGCATTTTTCTGCGGGTTTTCGGCTTCTCCTTGTAACAATGAAGTACGCCACCTGATAATCGTTTGATCTTTTTCCGGAGAGATCGATGAACATTTTTTACCACTTTCTCAAGCGCCCGTTTGTCTTCACAGGCTATAAATGTGATGACAAAATAGTCGGAGTTCTTCTTCCCAGAAGTAAAACCTAAGTCCCCGCTCTCATCGAGGAAAATATATGCCATAGATTTTGAAGCATTCTGCCCTATTGTATACCCCTCTGCGGCCAAAATGTAGGGGGTGGGGTATTCTGTTTTTTCTTACTGTATCCGGCCCATGGCGGCGAGGAAGAGGATGATGGGGATGCCGGCCGTATACAAGAGCCCGGCAATTCCGAACGAGATGAGTAAAAAAAACAGAACGGAGTTTTTTAGGATGGAATCCATCGACTCGCCTAACTTCACCACAGGGACGCGCATCCGAAGACAAAGCGCGGGAATTGAACACTTAAGATACCGTTTCGACAACGCGTTGGCAATCATGATGGTTGCATACAGCACATAACACACGTCGTAGACAAAGTCTTTCCAAAGATATTTCCTTACCCGTATGGTTATCCGCAGCGTCCTGTCCATGCATTAAGTATACATCTCTCTCCACGTGTTATACTATGAGCTGCTGTGAACGATATTGTGACGGTTGAGGAGGCGGCCACGTTTCTCCATAAACATCCCGGGACCATCCGGCGGTGGATCGAGGGCAAGAGGCTCAAAGCCCGGCACCTGTCTGCCGGTGGTCACGGGATTTACGCGATTGCCCGCAGTGATCTTCTGGAGTACATGGTCGCCGAGACCATTGAAGAAAAAGAAAAAGCCAAGCACGCCCCACCCCACAAAGAGCCGCCGTCACCCCAACGCCCGCTCCCGCTTTAAGAAGAATCCTCTGATCCTTCCGGCAGGGAGAAGACGCGGATCTCGGGAAGTGCCGGGCCCATGATGCCCTGGAGCTCGCCGTACATCTTGGCCATGTTATCCAAAGAGCGGCGGATCTGCATCTCGCGCTTCTTCCAGAGCCGCTCCATGCTCCGGCGCTCGGTGGCCAGATCCTCTTCCATGCCCTTGATGGTCTCCGCGTACGCTTCAAACCGGTGGCGGAACGTGTCGCTGCTTAAATATTGATACAAGAACTCTAACTTCTCGTCTTTGTTGGCGGCAACCGACCGGGCCTGGGCGACCTGCATGACGGCCCGGCGCAAAAGTTCCGCCAGCGGCAAGATAAATGGGTACGTGGTAACGACAACTCCCTCCCGCATGGCAAACGTCCCTATGTCCTCCGGTACGCTTTCAGAAATAAGTACAACTATGGTAGCGCCGGCATTCCGTCCGTCCTCACGAAGTTTCGGGAGCCAACTGGGCGTCCACTTAGCGCGTTTCGTTTCCCAAAGGATGATACCTGCAGCTTTGCCCGCCTGATTTTTGACCGTCTGAATGATGTCTGCGCCCTGGGTACCCTTCCCGACAGGGGCAATATCATCATAAAGAAAAGCGCTTTTTAGCTTTTCTTCGATATTAAGCTCCAGGACCTCGCCCTGGAGTTGCTGGGACTTCTGCGCCAACTTGTTTTTGGCGTCATCGAGGGCTTTTTTGGTATCCTCGAGTTGTTTTTTGAGCTCCAGGACTTCCATCTGGGACTTCTCGCCAAACGTTTTGGCAAGTTCTTCGCGGTTTCTGTCTATCGCTTCATTCAATCGCTTCTCATATTCGAGTGAACGTTTTTCATCCTGACTTTTCAGATCTCTGATGGATTTATTCAGATCGAGAAGTTGCCCGGTAAGCGATTTATTCTGCTCACGCAGTTCCGCAACTTGATTCTCGCGGTCCTTCATCGCCACAGAAATGTCTGCAGTCGCCTTCTCCCTCGCCGCTTTCGTGGCCTCTTCCCACACGCGATCTTTGACCTGGTCCTCCACTTCATGAAGGAGCGCCTTGGTGATTTCTATTTGGGCTCCGCAGTGGGTACATGTGATGGTGGCACTCATATATCAAGTATTGAAGATTATCGAAGGTACTTGGCGATGTTGCTATTATGCTCCGCGAGCGTCTTGGCGTAATGCACGACGCCTTCGGGATCATGGAGGTAATACCAGTAATCGGATTCCTTGGGATAAATCACGGCTTTGATAGCCGAAAGGCCCGGATTGGCAATCGGCCCGGGCGGCAGTCCCGGATTGGTGTACGTATTGTACGGGGACTTCACCTTTTTGTCCTCCTCATATAATGATTTCTTCCACCACGTCTTCTCCCCCGTCTGATACCCGAGCGCGTACTGGAGGGTCGCATCCGCCTGGAGTGGCCAATCGGCTTTCAAACGTTTGAGAAGAATTCCTGCAATCACCGGCCGGTCATCATTCGTTCTTCCCTCCCGCTCGACGATTGAGGCAAGCGTCATTACTTCCGGAAACGTTAATCCGGTTTTCTTGGCATCCGCGCGCATTGCTTCATCAACTTTCTTATCAAATGTAGCGGTAAAAAGCGCTGCCACCGCTCCTACGGTCGCGTCACGGGGAATGAGGTAGGTATCCGGAAACATGTACCCTTCACGGGCGACTTTGACAAACTCGCTTTCAGGAATATCCAGCTCTTTCGTGAGTTTTGCAGCTATTTCCTCCACTCTCCACCCTTCAAGCGTGGTCACCCACACGTCCAGCGTCCCATGCGTAAGCTCCCGTGCGACACTCCCGGCATCCATGGCCGGATTGAGCCGAAAATCACCCGCCTGCAGATCGCGCTCGAGTCCCATGAGCTTAACGAGGATGTAAAATCCCGTCGGACTTCGGATCAAGCCGACCATCGCAAGCCTCCCGGCAATGCTTTTGACCCCCTCGCCACGCTTGACGACAAAAATCTGCGGCGAGCTGTCCCCCGGGTTGACCGCGGAAATCGCATCGCGCCACCAGAGCCAGCCGGCAGCAACGAGGGCCACAGCCACAGCCAGGAGGAGGAAAAAGCGCGTCGGATAAGGTTTATTTGATTTCATCAAGTGTCGCACGACGGAAGGAGCCACCCCCACTGTCGTACATATATACGCGGCCGCAATGACAGGTCACCCGCACAAGACCTTTCCCTGATTTTTTCGAGAGCAGTCTGCCGCATCCCACGCACTTCCCTTGCGACAGAAGCCACGCTTGCACAGGAGCTATGATATTCTTAAACATAAATCCAAATTTCTAAATCCTAAACAATATCAAAATTCTAAATCCAAATGTTCGAAACGGGTTCGTTTGGTATTTCGGATTTTGGTCATTTGAATTTGTTTTGGATTTAGGATTTAGTGCTTAGAATTTATTCAATAGTGTACACCGGCACATTCTTCATCGTCTCCACTGCCTCTTGCAGTCTCCATTTGTCCGAACTGTAGAGCGTACATAGTATATCACCTTTGTCCACCGACTCTTCGAGCTTGCGGTTGAGGTACATCCCGGCTTTTTTGTCCGTGGGGCACCCCAGAATCCGGCATACCACCGTGATCTGCCGGTTGTCGATGCGGCTTACCCGACCGGCGCGCGGACTTCCCACTTCATGGCGGAACTTCCCCGGCGTCACGTGCGTAATGTCGATATCCGGATCGCCGCCCTGGGCTTTGATGATCTCGCGCATTTTTTTCATTGCCTGTCCGGAGGCGAGGATCTCGCGCGCCACCGCTTCGCCGTCGGTTCCCTCTTTACCTTTGGTATCCCCAAAACAAAGCGACAGGAGTTTGCCAGCAAGCCGCAAGGTCTTCGCCTCCAGCGCTAGCGGCCGGTCCGGATCCTGGGCAAGTACGGCAAAGACGTCGCGGGCCTCCAACACCGGCCCGATACCCCGACCGGCGTTTTCTAACGCTTCGTTGATATCCAAAATAACCTTCATGGCGAGCTTGCCGGCAAGGAACGAAAACTTCTTGGCTATTACCTCGGCGTCTTTAAAGTGCTGGATCTTCATGGTCGGCCCCACGGGGATGTCCAATACCAAGTGGGTCGCCCCGGAGGCCACCTTTTTGGCCATGATGGAGACGATGATCTTGTCAAACGATTCAAACGCCAAAGGCTGCTCTACTTGGATGATCACGTCATCAGCGGGAGCCAGGCCCAAGTGCCCGCCCCAGACGATGCACCCGCCGACGCGGGCAACCAACGCTTCGATTTGCTTCGGACTAAACGTGACGGGCGCCACCACCTCCATAGTATCGGCGGTACCGGCCGGGGAAGTGATGGCGCGTGAGGACGTTTTCGGGATCTGAAAGCCCGCGGCGGCGATGATGGGGACGAGAATCATGGTCGTCCGCGTACCCGCGACCCCACCGGTTGAGTGTTTATCCGCCACGATCCCTTTGAAATGAAGCTTGGGACCGGTATCCACCATGGCTTTCGTGAGGAAGAAAAGCTCCTCGTCATTAAATCCTTCGGTAAATCCGGCGGCGGCAAAGTAGGTCGTGAGCACGGGACCCAGGCGCTGGTTGGCAATCTCATCCATGATGGCGAATATCTCGTAATACGAAAGCCTCTTACCGGTCAGTTTCTTTTTGATCGCATCTATTGCTAATTGACGGTGTTCGCTTTTCATATTCGCAAAAAAATCCAAAATCCTAATTTCTAATTCCTAAACAATATCAAAATCTCAATACTCAATGTTCAAAACTGTTTTATATTTTGAATTTTGGTCATTTGAATTTGTTTAGAGTTTAGGATTTAGTGCTTAGGATTTACGCTAAATGCGCTCGAGCCTCGCTCTCACATTCAACCTCTTCCAATATGTCCCCGGCGGCACACAGGTGATAAGCGTCACGTAGCTATCGTCAAACCGCTGGGCGAGAGGGGACAAATCATTGGCTTCAGTGACGGTCATCTCATACACCACGTAGCGGTACTCAACCCCGTCATAACGGATGAAAATTTCGTCCCCGATCTTCATCGTCGGCAGGGTCGAAAATATCGTTTTGTAGTTGGTGGGATTGTAAAACTGCGGCAGCACCGAGTGGCCGAAGATAACCGCCGTCCCGTACTGCCCAGGGAGCCCCGTGCCGCCGTAATGGATGAGGCTTTTATTGAGGTCATCGCCGGAGATGATCACGAGGGCATCGTTGATGCCGAGCTTAGGGATAGAGAGCGTGTAGGCTGTCACCGCCGATACTACCTTTTTCTGGGGACTTGTGGGAAACCATACGTTGGCGTTGGTGTAATCGGGGCCATCGGTTACGACCTCGGTCGTTGATGCTGCGCTCACGATCGGCGAAAGCACGCTCCCTACGTTGGTATCGCTCACCCGGTCTGGTACCGGCGAGATGACCCCGACGTACGTCGGGGCGGTAAATATGGTGAATGACACAATGGGCCAGAGAGCCCAGGAGAGGATCACGAGTCCCGCAAGGATAAATAAGTACGAGATGGCCGTCCGCCGACGAAACGAAGGAACGGGGGGAGGACCGGCTATTTCTTGTCCCGGTGGACGAGTGTTCGGTGGCGCTTTGACATAGCGATGCAGTGCCATACTACTCAAGCACGGCCACGGAGACGGTAATGTTTTTTGCATTTGCCGGAAACGTGGTGCCCCCCCACAGCGACCACGAGACTGACCCAAACTCCACGCCACCCACGCCGCTTACCGTCTTGATGTCTTCCTGCGCCTGGGCAAATGTTTTGCCGGCAAGCCCAGACCCAATGGCAGCCGTATCAAACGTTGGCAGCGCCTGACCTTGGTACTCGATAGTAAGCGTAATGCTTCCGTCTTTTTGAACCTTCACTTGAAAAGCTTTTACGTGTGCCCCACCCTCCCGAAGCGTGTACCCCGCCGGCACTTTCGCTGCCACCAGATCAGCAAACAGCGATGCAATGTCGTTTTCACTGTAGGAAATGCCGGTGATGGTCACGGTGATACTGCCGTGAAGCTCGTTGGACTCCTGGTCCAGCTCTTGATCAAATTTCTTATTCGTCACCGTGGTTTTGATGGTTTCATCGATGAGCCGCTCTGCTCCACCCACGCTTGCTTCAAGCTCACCCTTGGCTTTGTCAATGAGCTCGCCGGTTAGCGCGTCCACCAATGCGCTTTGATCTGCCCGGGAAACAACCCTCACCACCTTGCTCGTCCCCCCGGTCAGGGCCGCATCATTTCTCCCCGCTATGACGCTCGTGGACGTATCTTTCAAGCTAAACTCCGTACTTGCCGGCAGATTGCTCTGGGACCCAAGTTTAGCGGCGGTGATCGCCGCATTAGCCTTGCCGAACGTGATGGACCCGACGCTTTCGCTTGCGGAGGCGATGGAAACGTCGCTATCCAGTGTGAAGGATAAGGAACCGGCGGTCAGCACGGCGCCTTTCTTGAGTTGCTTACTCGTGGGCGATTTGTTGTAGACCGTCACGGTGCCCCGGGCCGGATCACCGATGTCTTTCTGGCCGGTGACGGCTGTGGTTTTCTCGCCGCTTACCGTCTTTTCCTGCTTCCTGCCGGGCACGGTTTTCGTTGCAGCGTCCACGACGGTAGCCGTAGGATTGACCGTCATAGAAGAAGATTCGGAAAGTACATGCGGCAGCTGAAGGATGGTGATGCTCGCTTTGGGAAGCACCCAGTAGGTAAGCCACCACCCTGCGCCAATGAGAAAGACAACAATGAAAAGGACAAAAAGTCCGGTTTTAGGAAGTGCGACTGCCCGAACCCTCGGAAGCTTTACACCTGAAATGAAGCGCGTAAGCGTTTCTCTGATCTCCTCTCCCTTCCCCTTCTCCCCCTCTTGTTTCAAGAGTGGGGTGGGGGGAGTTACCTCCTGAGGTTTTTCCAAAACATCCACATCCCGCCGGAACCCGAGCGTCTCCGGCGGCACCTCCACGACGTTTTGGTCAACGGCAGGCTCTTCTTCTTTTTCTCTGGATTCCGGCTCCCCAGCCTCCGCTGGGGCAGGCTTGGCCGGAATGACAGAAGTTGCAGCTTCTCCCACCTGTCCAGCAAGCTCGCTCGCTCCGGCAAGCGACACGGCACCGGCAAGCGCGAGGGTTGGCAGAAGCTCGATCTTGGGGTAGTGGAGAAAGTTCGCCCGCGTGGGCCAGGGGTGTTTGAGGAGGTCTCGTTTATACGCTTCTATCGCCGTCTCATCCGATCCATAAAGGAGAACTCTGGAGGGCAGCACCTCAAGCTCCTTGAGACCTTTAAGCGTCCGCTCCAGTTGCGGCACGATATCATCATTGGCGATTTGCTCCCGGCCCACGATGGCCCCAACCTTATAAACGATCACCGTCGTGTTCTGGGGGCCTACCTCCAGGAGTATGACGCTGGGCGGCACGCCCTCTTCTTCCTTGATGTGGTGGACGATCGCCTGGTGGATAGGGACGAAGCCGATGGGGGTAAGCTCGAGCTCACTCGTGAGGGTCTTGATGTGCCCGCGGCAGTCTTCATGAATATCGTCATCCGGGGTAAGGTAATAGGCGGGAAGGCCCAGCACCACTTTTTCAAAATCGTCCCGGAGCGCTTTTTGGGCAATCTTTGCAATCGCGCGGTCACATGCTTCCAACCGTTTATCCCAGGAGCTTGCCCCGAGTCTTCCCGAGGGGTCGCTTTCCACGCGTTCATGCGCCGCCTCCCCGATGCGGGCTTTTTTGCCAGAGGAGAGCGTCCATACTGCGGCCTGCACGGCCCCAGCCTGCAGGACGAGCGAAAGATACGCCTCTTCGCGCTGCGGGGTTTTATGAAGAAACTGATGAAAGGCGTCCGGCAGTTTCATCACTCTTCATTGTATCATTTATGCAACCGTCGCATAGATCCGCCGTACGCCACTACCGGCGGATTCTTCTTTGATGATCTGAAACGATCCCAACACACCGGTGTTTGTTACGTGCGGCCCGCCGCAGATTTCCCGACTGAAGGCGCCCATCGTATACACTTTCACCTTCTCCGGATACCGCTCGCCAAAAAACGCAAGCGCCCCCACTTTGATCGCCTCATCGTAGGACATCACTTCAATAGTCACCTGAAGGTCTGCTTTAATGTTCTCATTCACGAGTACTGCAATCTTATCAAGCTCCTCCGGGGTCAGCTTCGCCGGGTGTGAAAAATCAAACCGCAGACGCTCGGCGGTGATGTTGCTCCCTTTCTGTTGGACGTGCGGCCCAAGGATCTGTCGGAGTGCCGCGTGAAGGAGGTGGGTCGCGGTATGAAGTTTGGTCGTTGCCCCGCTTTTATCTGCTAGTCCCCCCTTAAACATCCCTGCCGCCGCTGTCCGGGAAAGCTCCTGATGTTTTTCTTTTTCTTTTTCAAATTGCTCTCTGTCTAAACGGAGACCTTTTTCCTGATATAACTCTTCTGTTACCTCTATGGGAAATCCGTACGTTTGATACAGATCAAACGGAGATACGTTCTCAACATTTTTCATCCCTTCCCGCAATGTTTTACCGAATTTTTCATCTTCTTCTGCGATTGTTTGCTTGATAAACCGTATACCTACCGTTTTGAAATACTCTGTTCCGCCATAGGTTTCTACGACCGCATGAATCATCTCATCGGATACATGACCCCCGAGTTGTTGCATTTTCACCATTGCCCGCCGGATAAGACGGCGAAGGACATACCCCTGCATTTTATTGGAGGGGACAACGCCATCGGCCATCATCATGACGGCAGCTTTAATGTGATCCGTAACGATACGCCGAGCACGGACATCTCCCGACGTCCCAAGTGCTGCCATAAGCGGCGTAAATAAATCTGTCTGAAATACATCAGGATTATCATTTACTGCAGCAGTCATTCGTTCAAGTCCTCCGCCGAAATCAACATTCTTCTTTGGTAATTCTTCAAGGCTTCCGTCCCCGAGTTTTCGATATTGCATAAACACGGAATTGGCAATCTCCATAAATCGACCACAGTCGCAATTCGGATGACACTGTTTGCCGAATTTTGGATCGTGTTTCACTTGCGTAAATTCATAAAATACCTCGCTGTCCGGGCCGCCCGGCTCGCCCTCTGGCATCTTGTCCGGCTCGCCGGCTCTACTCCACCAGTTTTTGTCGACCCCATAGGAGAAAATTTTCTCTTTGGGAACGCCGAGACCTTTCCAAATGTTCACTGATTCTTCGTCTCCCTTCAAAACGGAGACGTACAGGCGTTCTTTGGGGAGTCCCAATTCTTTGGTCAGAAACTCCCAGATCCACGGCAGCTGCTCGTTCTTGAAGTAATCCCCCAATGACCAGTTGCCCAGCATTTCAAAAAACGTCGTGTGCCGGTTGTTCCCCACCTCATCAATGTCCTGCGCGCGGAAGCACTTTTGACTGTCCACGATTCTTGTGCCCAACGGATGCGGCTCTCCCAATAAATAAGGAACCAGCGGCTGCATGCCGCTACTGGTAAAAAGTGTCGTCGGATCGTTCTCCGGCACGAGAGGCGCCGACGGTATCTCCACATGCCCGCGTGCCTTAAAGAACTCGATGAACTTCCGTCTCACTTCCGCTGATTTCATCGTCTTAATTATACATGATACAATGATCCCTATGTGGCTCGTCCTCTCCCTCGCCGCCGCCCTCATCTTCACCGCGCTTAACCTTCTTACACGAATATTAGCCGTGAAAAGCGACCACCCGCGGGCATTCTCATTCGTGTACAACAGTTGGGGAGTTCTGTTTGCCGCTCTCGCCTACGTCGTAATAAACCACGTGGTTTTTTTTGTCACAAACTCAAAATGATGTACTTCCCGGCAGAAAAATTCTGTGGTACAATGCCAGTAGAGAGGGGGTGAGAGTATGTGTCAAACATGCGGATGTACGGCGTGTAAGGCGTGCGGCAAAGACATCAAGAACGGGGTATGTTCCGGCTGCGGCAAGCCCTCCGGCGATTGCGGCTGTAAGAAGGAATAACAACAGACGAAGCCATGAAAACCATCCTCTACATGGCCTTGACGGTCAATGGCAAAATTGCCGGAGCGGATGATGATACGAGTTGGACGAGCAAAGAAGACTGGCAGGGCTTTTTTGCCAAGGCGCAAGAGGTGGGAGTCATCATTATCGGCAGAAACACCTACGAGGTGATTAAAAAGGAACAGACGCTCATTCCCGGCATCAAACTGCGCATCGTCGTAACCCATCACCAGCCGAAAGTAATGCCTTCTCATACAATTTTTACTGACGCACTGCCGGAAAAAATTTTGACACTCATTGAGGAGAAGGGGTATGATGCGGCCCTCGTCGCCGGCGGCGGGCAAATCAACAGTCTGTTTCTCAAAGCCGGTCTTATTGACGAACTGTACATCGACATCGAACCGCTCATCCTCGGCCGCGGCATCTCCTTGTTTGCCGACGGCGACTTTGCGCCCCGCCTCAAACTCATCGAGGTAAAAACCCTCACCAACCGCCAAACCATCCAACTGCACTATAAAATCATCAAATAATCCCGTGTTACCATGTTTTAAAACATAGTAACACGATATTATGAACCAGAGACTCATCACTATGTACGACGGGCTTGCTTCAAGTCATCACGAAAAGTTTCTTGCCAACGATATCAAAGTCGATGACATGTGGGGCAAGCCGATCAAAGGTGTCACGCTTCAAATAGATATCTCTGAAGAAGTGCGGGACGCTGTGTGTAACCTTCAAGATGAATTGTCCAAGCTCGAGCCGGAAGCGCTCCTTCTTACTCCCCGTCCGTTTCAACACGTCAGCTTTAATCAAGTCGTCTATTGGGGAGGCAACTATTCGCTCGGATACGACCAGACGTGGGCGGTGATAGAAAAAGACTTCCTCGCCAAGTTTCAAAAACTCGACCATGTCTTTCCTTCATTTATAATCTCGTGTGTCCGACTGATTCCCATGACGACTGCGATCATCTGGTCCGCAATTGACGAACATGATGAGATGCAGGAGTTACGCGCGACTCTTAAAGAAGCACTCCCCTTCCCTGCGGAAACAACCAAAGAGAACACCTTCATCCACACGACCATCGCGCGGTACAAAGCGAAGCTACGAGATCCTCTTCGTGTGTATCAGCTTCTTGAGGCGAATGCCCACCCGCTATCCATGACCGTCAAAGAAATCATCCTGCGCAAGGAAAACCAATACCCAACCTTACAATCTACAGAAGTCTCCCGTATTCGGTTACAATAGCTCCATATGACCATCATTCAATCATCCGAAGCTAACAAAGTTCAAGCGTCGGCTTCAACGACCGTCTGGGAATATTTCATGGATGACGCCGTGGTCAGCGGCGCTGTGGCGGAAATCAACGGTAGATACCCAGAAAAAGGTTTTGCCATCAATAGCGTCTCCAAAGAACTTGCCTTCGTCATTTCCGGCCATGGTCACGTACTTTCGCCTAAGGCACAACACACAATAACGATCGGTGACGTAATTTTCCTGGATAAAGGAGAGCGCTTTGCGTGGCAAGGCACCGTGACAATCTTTATGGTCACCACGCCCAAGTTTGATCCGAAGCAACACTCCGTAAAACATATCCCTTAAGTCTGATATACTCCAACCATGCTACCCTCCTACTTCGTCATAATCGGCGCAGTCATAGGATCAATTGGCGCTCTCTGGTATCTCGTTGATACGATACGAGGCACCGTCAAACCGAATCGCGTTTCATTTCTCTTGTGGTCCATCGCCCCGCTTATTGCGTTTACCGCCGAAGTCCAAAAAGGCGTCGGCATCCAATCGCTCATGACGTTTAGCGTTGGTTTTCTACCGCTCCTCATATTTCTTGCGTCTTTTGTAAATAAAAAAGCAGAATGGAAAATAACTCGGTTTGATTTAACCTGCGGCGCGCTTTCACTTCTTGCACTTATCCTGTGGCTTATAACAAAAGAGGGGAATATCGCGATTTTACTAAGCATCGCCGCCGACGGACTGGCGGCAGTGCCGACTATCGTAAAAGCATATCACCACCCCGAAACTGAAGTTGGTTGGATATGGCTTGCCGCTGCGATTAATGGACTGCTTACTTTATTGACTGTCACCGATTGGACACTAGCCCACTATGGCTTTCCACTCTACATCCTTCTTGTTGATCTCACTATCTATGCACCCATCCAATTTGAGCTAAAAAAGCGCATTGGACGAATCCGAGCAATAGTATGATCACCATGATTCTCGTTTACATCACCTGTGAGTCAAAAGAGCAGGCGGAGGATATTGGGCGGCAGCTCCTCAAAAAACGGCTCGTGGGGTGCATTAATATCATTCCCGGCATGCACTCGGCATACCTCTGGCCGCCGGGGAAAAACTACATCGAAGAAGCCGATGAAGTGATCCTTCTTTGTAAAACTGTGGAGAAGCACTATGTGGCAGTAGAAAAAGAAGTGCTCAAGCTCCACACCTATTCCAATCCAGCGATCTTCGCCCTCCCCATCACCCACATGTCTAACAAATACGCCGACTGGCTGAAATCCGAGCTTGATCTTCAAAAAGAACAAAAAAAATCAAAACAATCTCACTATCAGGCAATGTGGGATATAATAAAGAAGCCTTCACGCACTCCAAACAAACCCATGGGAGCATCGGAAGAAGATAAAATCATCTATGGTATTGATTGATCTCTTACTATGAAACAGCTGGGACTTACCCACGTTGCCACCTTTGACAACCATTTCAAACGCGCCGGATTTACCATCGTCACGCCATGAAAAAACTTTTTCCCTCTGCCGAAGGACACGCATCCGCTCGCATCCCCCCCCGGAACTGCTCTTTTCTTTGTATCGAAGATATGGTAATACATTGGTTATCCGAGGGAGGTCATCATGAAAGTAAAAATCTCTGAATTGGAATCGCTTGCCACGCAAGCACTTAAAAGATATGGCTATAACGATGAGGAGATTCCTGTTATCCGGGGCATGCTCATGTATGCCCAACTTCGGGGCAATAACCAGGGGCTCGTCAAACTCATCGGCAAAGGCATCCCGAAAAACCCGCAGGCGGGTGACATAACCATAGAAAAAGAAACCAAGCTTTCAGCCCGCATCAACGGCCATCATAATCCCGGCGCCGTGGTCATCAAAAAAACCGTGGATATGTCACTCACCAAAGCGAAAAAGCATGGAATTGGCATCGTCGGAACAAATAATACGAACAGTTCGACCGGCGCGCTCGGATACTGGGCCGGACAAATCGCGCGGGAAGGACTCATCGGTTTTGTCTTTGCCGGATCGCCCGAGACCGTTTCGTACCACGGATCGTATGAACCAATCTTCGGCACTAATCCGGTGGCCATCGGAATTCCTACATCCCAAGATCCAATTGTTTTGGACATGGCTACTGCTGCCATGGCCTATTACGGATTGACGAAGCAAAAACCGCAGGCCGGAAAATCCCACCGGATATCGCCTACGATAGCGAGGGTAACCTGACGGATGATCCGGGAAAAGCCATGAATGGCGCACTCCGGCCATTTGATAAAAGTTACAAAAGCGCCGGACTTGCCCTCATGGTCGAGATTCTCACCGGACCGCTGGTCGGCGCATCCTTCACCGGCATCGGCGATACGGCAACCAACTGGGGCAATCTTGTCATCGCGATCGATCCGGAAATCCTGACCGACCGAAAAGAGTTTGCCAAAAATGTTTCCACGCTTATCGCGCATGTCAAGAAGACAAAGAAACTTCCGGGTGTAAAAGAAATCTTCATGCCGGGCGAGCGCGGCGACCGTATAACGAAACAACGATTACATTCTGGCGAGATTGAGATAGAAGACAACCTCTACCATGAACTTAAAAAAACTGCAGGAAAAGCCACATAAACACATCGGTATCGTGGCGGTGACTGCCCCGGGCGCGGCACTTTGCTACCAAACAATCATATCCGAGTCCGAAAAAATCCTTGGGGAGCGCAGGCATCCGGAGATTACCCTCACCCATCCGACCTTTGATACGATCTACCAAGCGCAAGTCAAAAAAGATTGGCACAGCGTCGCTTCTATTCTTCTTGGATCAATACAAAAACTCGCATCAGTCGGAGTTCAGTTTGCCGTGATTCCTGCCAACTCCATCCACTTTGCCATCAAGGAAATTCAGGAGAACTCACCGATCCCGGTCATTAACCTTCTTACCATCGTTGCCGACGAATGTAACGCTAAAAAATACAGGCGCCCGCTTATTCTCGGCGTTGGAATCACGATGGATGACCATCTCTATGATGAAACGCTTCTCAAACAAAAAGTCACACCAACCTATCCCAATGATCGGGAGAGAAAACGAATCAACGAGATTATCTATAGCGAGCTTGTTAAAGGAATATGCGAGGAGGACTCAACGAAGGAAATTCTCGGTATCATGGCACAGTACAAAAGAAAGGGCGCGGATGCCGTCATCCTCGCCTGCACTGAACTGCCGCTTATCATCACCGATCATAGTTCTCCTCTTCCCATAATCGACACCACGCGCCTCCTCGCCTGTTCTGCCGTTGATTTTTCCCTCTAGCCAACTCCTGTGTTTCTTTTGTATGATAACGTACAGAACACAACGTAGGTGTTCATTATTCGAAGGAGGACAAACATATGGACAGTGTCGTGCACTTTGAAATTCCGGCGGATGATACGGCCAGAGCGCAGAAGTTTTATCGCGACGTATTCGGGTGGAACATCGTCAAAGCTCCCATGCCCGGCATGGAGTATTTCATGGTCTACACCACACCGATTGATGACAAACAAATGCCCACGAAACCCGGGGCGATCAACGGCGGGATGGAGAAGCGCAGGGCACCGGGAGAAACTCCGGTCATTGTTATCAACGTCGCCAATCTGGATGAAGCGCTCGCCAAGGCCACAGCCGCAGGCGCCGTGGTCGTTATGCCAAAAATGCAGGTTGCGGACATGGGCCTCTACGCCCGCATCAAAGATACGGAGAGTAACGTCATCGGCGTCTGGCAGAATCTCAAAAAGATGGAGTAACTATCGTCTTTTGGGAAGATTTTTGAAGAAGCGGCTCCGGATGTGTTTGGTCGTTTCCACACTTTGCTCCTGCAATTTCTCGATGTGGGCAAGTGCATCATCTAATTTCTCTGCTGCCTCTTCTTTTACGTCTTCTTTCAGCTGCAGCCCGCGTTTTTCTATCTCTTCAATCTTATCCTCCAGGAGCTTACCCGTCTTTTTACCCTCCTTGGTGCCCATGAAAAAAAGGATGAGCGCGCCCAAAAGCCCGCCCAGGAAAAATCCAAACCAAAAGCGATTGTCGTGATGATTGTCGTTACTCATGATCGTCTCCTTTCTTCCCGCGAAACGCGCTAAATAATGATAGTCCGGCTTTCAGCCCGCTCACCAGACCCGCGACACTGGTAAACCCTTCGCTCACCGTACCCGTCACTTTGGTTGCATCGGTTAGCATGGTATTCACTTTTTGCAGCGACGTGCGCATTTCCTTGAGGATAAGCCACACTTGGACGCCGAGGAAGACGAAGAGCGCCGTGAGGACAAGGCTAACTGCGATGATGGTAAGTTGGACAGGATCCATAGGCAGGAAAAAGCAAAGCGAGTCAAAAGTACACAGTCAAGAGTATAAAGGAAGCACGCATTTCTTTTTTGTACTTTGTACTGTGTGTACTTTGTACTTTCTCTGTACTTTGTACTTTACACTCTTGACTTCTTTACTGTCAACGAGGATTTGACTCTTCCCCCTGATACGTCACGTTTCTCGTCACGGTCGTTTCCTTGCCGTAGCGGCTGGTGGCGGTTACGATGATCGTATTGCCTCCCGGCTCAAGCGTCACCTGGTCAAAGAACTTGCCGTCACTTCGCACTAATACGGAAATGCCGTTGACCGTCACGGTTGCGTCCCCGTCCGCCGCCCCGAGCACATCCACTTTTTTGGCCGTGACGAAGGCGCCCTCTTTGGGCGCTTCGATAGTGAGCCCCGGAGGATTCCGGAGCTTCCCGTACTGGATACCCAGATAGATAAGGAAGGTGACGACCAGTCCTACAAAAAGAAAGATGAGAAATCTCCCCGGCGTCAGCTGGAGCCACGTACGGTTAAGGTGCTGTGCGACACCTTTCGGAAGAATCGCGGATTTGGCCGCCTCCCGGGTCTGGCGCCGAAAAAAAGCAAGAATTGTGGCGCTAGAAATGCCTACAAAATCTGCATAATTTTTCACAAAACCCTTCGCGTACGCTTGTGACGGAAGAAGGCTGTAATCGTCTGCTTCGATGGCTTCCAAAAACTTTGCACGGATTTTGGTAGCAGCCTCAATCTGCGCAAACGTAACATGTTTTGCCTCTCTGGCTTCTCGAAGAATTGAACCGACGGTTTTCATTGCTGTTGTGCTTGCTGCGAAAGGTACTCTTCCGCATTTTTCATAAGCACGTCACGGGGTTTGCTGCCTTCCCCCGGTCCAATGATGCCGGAGGCTTCCAGCTGATCCAGGATGCGTGCCGCCCGCGCGTAGCCGATCGAAAGCCGGCGCTGCAGAAGCGACGCGCTGGCTTTATCATACTGGCACACGAGCCGGATAGCGTCTTCAAACAGGTGATCGTGCCCGTCGCCGCCTACGGTGCCCATCATCCCTTTCTTGCCGCCCACCGGCACGGAGAGGCTCGTCACTTCTTCCGTATACTCGACGGGAACGTTCTTCGTACGCAGAAACTCCACGACTTTATTGACCTCAACCTCGGAGACGAACGTGCCCTGGATGCGGCTGGGTTTGGCCTGATCCGGCGGGACGTAAAGCATGTCTCCGCGGCCCAACATCTTCTCGGCACCGGGCATGTCGATGATCACCCGTGAGTCCACCATGGAGGAAACGTTAAATGCGATCCTTGCCGGTATATTGGCTTTGATAAGTCCCGTAATGACGTCAACAGACGGCCGCTGCGTGGATACCACCAGATGGATGCCGGTTGCTCTGGCCATCTGCGCCAATCGGCAGATGCTGTCCTCTACCTCAACCGGCGCGTACGCCATCAGATCTGCCAGTTCATCGACAAAAATGACGATATATGGAATTGCCTGAAAGCCGGAAAGTTCATTGAACCCATCGATATTTCTCACTCCGACTTGAGCAAACTGTTTATAACGGTTTTCCATTTCTCCCATCGCCCAGCGAAGCGAGGAGAGAATCTTATCCGGCTCCACGATAACCGGAGTCAACAGATGCGGGATGCCGTTATAACCGGCAAGTTCCACTCTTTTGGGATCCACCATAATGAGGCGCACTTCCTGCGGGGTCGTACGAAACAGAAGCGAGCAGATCCATGAATTAATAAGGACAGATTTTCCCGAGCCCGTCGTACCGGCAACCAGGACATGAGGCATTTTCCCGATATCAGCTATCACGGGACTTCCGGACACATCAAGCCCCAGAGCAACCGTCAATTTACTCTTGGATTTACGCATCGTGTCGGATCCGAGCATATTTTTAAGCGTTACAAACTCCAAACCGCGATTGGGTATCTCTATGCCGACCAGCTTTCTTCCCGGAATCGGCGCTTCGATCCTTACCTGGCCGGTGGGAGCGGCCAAAGCCAGGGCCAGGTCACTGGATAACGCGGTGATTTTGGATACTTTCGTGCCCAAGGCAATCTCAAGCGCATATTGCGTAACCGCAGGCCCTTTGTTCACTTCCACGACATCTGCCTTTATGCCAAACCCATCCAACGTTTTCTCAATAATTTGGGCATTGTCGCGCACGTCTCCCCGGTCTGCTTTGCCGCTCGGGCCGTCAGACAGAAGCGACAGCGGCGGGTACTCCCATATTGCCGAGCCGTCCGGCGCATTCGTCATGGGACTTTGAATCTTCAGCTCTGATTTGACCGGAACCGGCGGCGGAGCAATCGGCGCTTTGGCAAGCGCCTTGCCCTCGTCAACGCCCTTGATTTTAAGGATCGGTTTCACTTCTGGTCCATACAATGGTTTGTTTGACTTCCCGGTGACTGCCTCAAGGATGCTATTTGCCCACTCAAACAGCGCCTGCACGCCCAGAAAAAGAAAGTTCATCACCCGGTCAAGTGAGGCATTAAAAAGCACCATGAGGCTCATCATAAAGATTCCCAGCGCCACCACAATGGCGCCTTCCGGCGCAATTGCCGCGGATAGGACCGACCAGAATAGGACGCCCACATCCCCGGCCCGGGTAAGAGTTGCCAGGGACACGAGCATGAGCCCCAACCCCATCGGCACATTAGGCTTGCCGATGTCGCTTTTTACCTTAAAGAAGAGAAAGCTCGCCGAAACCAAAAACGGCGGCAGGAGGTACATGATCCAGCCGACGTGCGCGGTAAGGGCGTCGCGAAGCGCCATAAGCACCGCCCCTTCACCGGAAAAGGAAAACGTTACGACTGCCGCAAACAACCAGAGCCAGATAGCGCCCACGGTATACACCGTCTGCTGTTTGAGTTTGAAGTGAAAGGGCGAGCGCCTCTTGTACCGCCGCCTGCCTCTCCTAAAAAACGATCGTTTCATAAGTTTTTATTGCGTTTCTCAGGTAAATAATTCTCGCCGCTTACTACGCGTTTACCCGACTGCCGCTCGATGTCTTTTCTGGTCCGGCCGGCGACTGCCCCGCCATCTTTGGCATCTCGGTCAAGCTGTGGAAACCCTTGCGAATCACGGTCACGATGAAGTTTTGTGCTCGTCACCTCCCCAAGCATTGTGAGGATAAGTTCGATGTCATTCATGTGATCGCGCAGATTCTCCCGCTGCAAACCTTTCAGGTTCTTGTATTCCTCCACCGTCAACGCAAACGCTCCTTTCATGATATCATTGGTGAGAATAGCGTATTCAATCTGTTCTTGTGCTCCCCGGTTTTTCCATTCGTCGGTGAGTTCGCCTCGAACCGCAATGCCGCGCACCCGCTTTTCGATCCAATCTTTGGGATAGCCTTTCTGCTCATAGATGGCTTTCATCCTCTTCATGGCAAGCTCCGGGTCTTCAATCTCCTGCACCCGCTCATACCCGACGCGTGCGAGCCACCGCTTGAACGGTTCTGCTTTGGGAGAAGGAACGGACTGGATGATACGAAGCATCGTTTCGGTGTTGGCGCAGTCGGTTTCATATTTTTTTCCGTCAGATGCTTCCAATTTCAGTCCGTGACAAAATGTCACGACCTCGCTTCCTTCTTCTTTCAGTCTCTGTTTCAACTTTCTCCAATAGGCTCCGGCATCAGTGCTCGCCGTGAGTGCATCACATACATCAATCACCGAAAACCACCATTCATTGTTGTAGATTGTTTTCCGAATCGCTTTCCCTTTAAAAACCGCGATTTTTGCTATCTCTCTCATGACACTCCCTATTGTATGAAGTTTTCTCCATCACGGCAAGCACACCGGTCTCTTTACTTTCGCACCTCGTACCGAACGCTCCTTTTTGCTCTCCTCCTCTATCTTTTTCATTCCCAAACCAACGTAACGTCTATCGCAGAGGAACTGGTATTTTGGACGATTGTGGGGATTGCCGGTGAAACAGAAGAAAAAAGGTACCGGGTGGGACGAAAAGATGTAAAGAGCGCTATGAGAAGCGCACAGTACAGAGCTTTCCGCCCCACCCGGTCACCACCGCGCTATGGCAAGACCGTCAGTTGGAACTTGACGGTATGCTTCTCCGTCCGATTGTCTTTTGAAAGAAACGTGATGACGATTTCACCTTGACAGTATCCTGTCATAGCATCGTCATCGATTTCAATCCAGACGTTGCCCTCCTGGCCGTAGGTAATGCCTCCCGAAGAGGGCAAGAAGTGGACGCCCTTTAGCGATGGGCAGGGATAACCGTACACTCCCCAGCCCACAGCATTGATCGAAAAGACCGTCACAACGTTCTCGATGGTTTCGCTGCGGTGAGCAATCACGGCGACCGAGTCGGTTTGGACCACGCCGAGGGCGGGATTCTGCGTTGCGGTGACGACGACGTACTCCACCCGGGCGGTCTGGGTGGGGTCGGGCGTCGTGGTGGCGGTCGGCGCGGGTAGCGGCTGCATCGCGACGGCTACCATGAGTAATGTCCCCGCGACAATGAGCAGCAAACCTATAGCTATCATTCTTGTATTCATCTCATCCTCCTGGCGCTTCTTTGCGCCGAGCGTAAAGATTTAGAGTCAACCCAGTGTTGGCTCTCCATTTCTCGGCACAAGTGCGCGATAGGAGGTTTGCGCGGCGGTGTTAAAGAGCAATTTTCAAGCCAACAAAACAGAGGCGCAAAATGCCTACGCTTGCTGGTAGTGTTCATTTAACTGCATGATAAAAACGGCAGTTTTCCCCTTTGTAATCTTCTGAACTCTCAACTACACTCACTCGCAGTGTTGAAAGGAGGATGGACTATGG